>JADGRF010000207.1 GCA_017881055.1 Sandaracinaceae bacterium | reverse complement strand
GGGACGCTGACTGCACGCGAGCGTGAGCACAGCCAGCACCGCCAATGAAATGAATCGAACGCGCAACATGCACGCAAGAAGTGGCACAGGCCCCGCTCGAAGGGTCAGCAAAAAGCCCTGGGCCCTCGTGAGCGCGTGTCACTGGCACACGCTGAACGAGTTGCGGATGAGGCATGTCCCGCGGGGCGGCGCAGGGCATTGCCCGCACTGCACTCGTGTCGTGCACTTGGGGCACGAGCTGGGTATCGGCACGTACAGGCACTTGCCCTGGGCGCTGTATTTCTTGGCGACACGCGACGGCGGCGGCGGCGGCGTGCAGTCGGCCGCGCAGGTCATCGATGTTTGCTTCGTGCAGCGTTGGTAGAGCGCGGCAGCGACGTGCTCGGCGGGATACGGCACGAAGCACTCATCGGCCATGAGCTCCGCGCGTGACGCCGCAACGTACTGCGGGCAGCACTGGTCCAGATGCAGCGCCACCACGCAGTCGTCGGGATTGCACGGCAGGCCGGTGCATTGCGCAAGCGCACCAGCGCGGCAAACGCAGCTGGAACACGCGTCGGTCGGGACGAGCTCACCGTCGGCGTAGACGTAATTCTTGACCGTGCATGATCCGGGACCGCCATCGGACAACACAATCTCGCCTGCGCTTCCTTTATCTGGTCGGTCGCCGATCTGCTGCGCGGTGACTACAAGCAGTCCGAGTACGGCAAGGTCATCTTGCCGTTCACGGTACTGCGCCGGCTCGACTGCGTGCTCGAGTCGACCAAAGACGCGGTGCTTGCCGAGCTCGCTCTGCGCACGAAGAGCGGCGTGAACCCCGAGCCGTTCCTGCTGCGCAAGTCCGACCAGCTCTTCTACAACACGTCGCCGCTCGATCTGAAGAAGCTGATGGGCGACCAGGACCACATCGGCGAGAACCTTCGCGCCTATCTGCAGGCGTTCTCGCCGGCCGTGCGCGACATCTTCGAGAGCTTCGAGTTTCACACGCAGATCGACAAGCTCGCTAAGTCCGGCCTCTTGTATCTCGTCACGGAGAAATTCGCGAACATCGATCTGCATCCCGCTGCGGTCAGCAACGCGCAGATGGGCGCCGTGTTCGAAGAACTGATCCGCAAGTTCGCTGAGCTTTCGAACGAGACCGCCGGTGAGCACTTCACGCCGCGTGAGGTGATCCGGCTGATGGTGAATCTCCTCTTCATCGAGGACGACGACGCGCTCACCAAGCCCGGCGTGGTGCGCTCGATCTACGATCCCACCGCCGGCACCGGCGGCATGCTGAGCGTCGCGGGTGAGCACCTTGCGAGCCTCAACCCCGAAGCGCGCTTGGTCATGTACGGGCAGGAGCTGAACCCCGAGTCGTACGCCATCTGCAAAGCGGACATGCTCATCAAGGGCAGGACATTGCCAACATCCAATTTGGCAACACGCTGTCGGCCGACGGTCTGCAGGAACGAGTTCGAGCATGAAGAATCTCGGACAAGATCAGTTCGGCGCTTTTGGCTTTGCGGCGCCGCCACTGGCGGAACAAGTTGCCATCGCGGCGTTCCTCGATCGCGAGACCGCTAAGATCGACGCGCTCGTTGCGGAGCAGCGGCGGCTGATGCAGCTGCTGAAAGAAAAGCGCCAGGCCATCATCTCCCACGCCGTCACCAAAGGCCTGAACCCCCACGCCCCCATGAAGCCCTCCGGCATCGAATGGCTCGGCGATGTGCCGGAGCATTGGGAGGTGAAGGCCCTTCGGATGATCGCGAGCGTAGTCCGGGGAGCATCGCCACGACCCGCAGGCGATCCGCGATACTTCGGCGGTGGCGACGTGCCGTGGGTGGCGACACGCGCCGACGACAGCGGCATCACGTTCGTGGCGTTCACGGCGACGCCGAAGAACAAGACGATGGAGCTGTTCGGCACGCGCCCCGAAGCGCCCAAGCGGCAGCCCATCACCGAAGCTGGCAGCGGCAGCGTTCAAGAGAAAGAAAGAACGCTGCTGGCCGAGATCATCGAGAAGGTGAACGACCTGTTCGACGGCGAGCTCACCGACCAGGACAAGCTCGTCTACGTGAACGACGTGATCAAGGGAAAGCTGCTCGAGTCCGAGACGCTCCGACAACAAGCGGTGAACAACACCAAGGAGCAGTTCGCCAACTCACCCGATCTGAAGACTGAGCTGCTCAACGCCATCATGAGCGCCCTCGATGCGCACTCGCTGATGAGCACCCAGGCGCTGAGCTCCGATGCCGTGCAGCGGGGGATCAAAGACATCTTGCTCAACAACGCGCGGCTCTACGAGACGCTGCGTGACCAGGCAAGTCGATGAGTGGCGGGCGGGCGGCGCCAAGCAAGCTAACCCCTCACGGCAAACAGCAAACCGTCACCGGATCCCCACCGCTGACCGCGCCCGTGACCGTTCCACCTGACGGAGCGCAAGCACCCGTGCCGCTGATGGCTGCGGCCACGCGCAGCTTGCCGCCCGTCGGGTTAACCTGCACGCACTGGTCTTCGCGGGTAAGCGTGACGATCGGCGCTGCGCACGAGGTGTCGCTGTCGGCGAACACTTGCCAGCTGTACGCGCAGTCGGGGCCGCCGCAGCTGCAGGCGCTGCACGTGCGCGTGTCGACCAGCTTGCGGTAGTACACGTGCTTGTCGGAATACGCGGCAGGGCAGCTGGCGCTGCCGGCCTTCCACACGCACAGCGTGTCCGCGAAGCTCTTGGGCGCGGGCGGCGTGCACAGCTCGTCCTTGTGGCAGCCGCCGCGCTGGGGCGCCGCCAGCGTGCAGGCCACCACGTGCGTGCCGAACGCGGCTGCGCTCTTGCTGGGTGATTGCGACGAGGGTGTGCAGCTGCCAGCAGCGGCCGGGAGCGCGGTGCCGAGCGAGGCGGTGGACAAGCCCGCCACGCAGGGCGGCGAAATCTCGAGGCAGCTGCCGTTGACCGAGGTCGTACAGACCGTGCCACCGCAGCCGCTCGTGGCGCTGGTAGTGAAATTGAGGAAGCTCGCGCACGCGGAGCTCTGCGGTGTGCACTCGCAGGTCGAGCATGTGGCGTCGGCGCCGTCCGGGTTGGCTCCGGCTGCGAACGCCTTCGCTGCGAACTCGGCTTTGCAATCGGGTGGCGCGGCGCTGCCCTCGTACAGTGCAACCGGGCCCGCGAAGCCGGTCGGCGCGAGCGGCACGCAGGTCAGGGTGTCGCAGTCGCTGTCGGCGCAGTCGGTGTTGCCGTCGCCATCGTCGTCTTTGCCGTTGCCGCAGATCTCTTTGGGCGTGGCCGCGTCCGCCTTATCCTGCACAGCGCTCGCATCGGTGCTCGCGTCCGTGCTGCCGCCCGCATCAGCGCTGCCCGGCAGAACGCCGCCGTCGCCGAGCGCTCCGGCTCCCGACTGGCCGCCGCCCACGTCGCAGAGGCATTTCGAGTAGGTGCGACCGTCCGAGAGGCACTCCTGGCGACCGTCACTGCACGTAGCGGTCACGCAGTTGTACGTGACCAGGGGCGTGCAGAACTGAATCGGCTTCATCGTGGCGGGAGCCGCCGCCTTGTCGCCACCACAGCCCAGCCCGAATACTCCCAAAACGGTGCACGCGAGCACGGAAACGGAGATCGACCAAAGTGACCAAGACGCTGTTGCCGTGTTTGCGGGACGGACCATGCGTGTAAGTGCTTCGAGCAGCCGCTTTGGATGCAGATTTCTGCACGGCACAGCGATCTTTGTCGGCGACCCGCGCTACGAGCCCACGGGGCTCAGGCGCGCCGGCCGCGCAGCACGTAGACGAAGGTGGCGAAGAGCGCGCCCGAGATGTCCGCGAGCATGTCCTTTTGGGCGTCCCAGATGTCGCCTTGGCTACCTAGAAAAGCCGCACCGGCGCTGCCGCCATCAGCTGCAGCGTGGATCCACTCGATGATGCGTCACACTCCCGCCGCCGCGCGATCGAGCTCGCGTGTCAGCGTCCCTTCCAGCACTCGGTTGCCGTCTTGCTGGTAGCTCGCGAGGCGCTCCTCGCAGCTGGGCAGCGCGTTCAAGAACGCGCGCACGGTGGGCTCGTCGATGTGATCGGCGGCGCGGCCGTAGCCCTCGCGCTCTAGGTAGCGGCCGTTGATCACCTGCTCGATCTGGCCTTGCACCGGTACCGAGAGCAGCGGCTTGTGCAGGTACACGCACTCGCTCATCACGGTGAAGCTGCCACCGGAGATCACGGCGCGCGACGACGCGATGTCGTCGATGAACGTAGCTTCGTCGAACGGGCGGTAGCGCAGGTTGCCCTCGACGACATCTTCCTTGATGTCGCGACGCATGCCGTAGATGCGGCACTCGAGACCTGTCGACGCCAACACCGGCGCCAGCTCGTCGTGGCTCGTCGCGGTTTGGTACACCACCAGGTGCTCGCCCTTGCGTGGCGTCTTCGCCAGGATCTCGGAGCGCAGCACGGGCGGTACCAGCGTGGTGTGTTCCTTGCGGAGCGCTGGATAAAAGAAGGTCGCGATCAAGTAGTGATCGCAGAACGGCAGCTTGCTCTTCACGAACGCGCGCGTGAGCTCGAACTCGGTGCGAATGCCGGCCAGGATCTCGGGCGGATGCGTGCAGCGATTGAGCACCTGCATGTTGTCGATCGAGATGATCGGCAGGCGATGCATCTTCGCGTAGAAGTACACCCATGACTCGAAGTCCGAGATCACCACCTCGGGCGCGAAGTCTTCGAGCAGCTCGTAGTACGAGCGGATCTGCCCGGGGATCGCGGCGGTTCCTGAAAGCACGTTCGTGAGCAGCGTGCTGCCCTTTTTCACGCGGTTTTCATCGTAGATGATGTGCAGGCCGTGAATGCGGTGCACCTCGGGGAAGCGCTTGGCGAGAAAGTCCGCCGCGCGCGAGGATGCCATGATCTCGACCTCGTGCCCTTGCGCGAACAGGTGCTCGAGCACCACGCGCGAGCGAATCGCATGCCCCATGCCCTCGCCCACGACGCCGTAGAGAATCTTCATTGACGTAGTGTATACGGGGACGCATGCACACGTGAAGACACGTGCGAGCTCAGCCACCGGAGGCCGCGATGACCGACGAAAAGAGACGACACCCGCAGGTAGTGAACGTCCAGGATGTAGCCGCGCGCGAGCAAACCAAGGGCCGCTTCTCGTTCAAGGGCAAGCGCCTGTGGCCCGAAGCGGGCGGTAAGCAGCTGGCATGCTCGTGGTTCGAGGTGCCCGCCGGCAAGCAAGCCTTCCCGCACCACTTCCACAGCGCCTTCGAAGAAGCGCTCTACGTGCTCGAAGGCACGGGCGTCGCGCGCATCGGCGAAGAGCGCGTGACGATCGGGCCCGGCGATTACATCGCGTATCCGGCTGGACCCGCCACCGCGCATTCGTTGACTAACACGGGCGCGGGGCCTTTGCGTTATCTGTGCATGTCGACGATCAGCACGCTCGACATCGTGGGCTATCCCGACTCGAAGAAGGTCGCGATCGCCTCCGGCATCGACGCGGCAAAAGGCATCCTGCGCAGCGACGCCTGGGTGAAGATGCTCGTGCGCGACCAACCGTCGCTGGACTACTACGACGGCGAAGACACGGGCGAAGAGAGCTGAGTCACGGAAGGCGCCTTGCGTCCCCGTGACGCGCGGGCCTGGCGCGTGACGGCGCCCACAACGCGGGGCGCTCTAGTATTGGCGCATGTTTTGTTCTAGATCCCGAGCCCAACGCGGGCAGGGAGTGAACGCCATGGGGAACGAGCCAGAGGCACGGCACGTCGACGACGCGGTGAAGCTCGAGACCAGCGGCGCGCAGGCCGGCATTCGCGTGTCGATCGTGCGCATCGACAGCCCGCCGGTGAATGCGCTCGGCCGCGCGGTGCGCGATGGCATCGTCGCCGCCGTGAAGCGCGCGCGCGACGATCGCGACACCCAGGCGATCGTGCTGATCTGCGCCGGCAGGACGTTCATCGCAGGCGCAGACATCCGCGAATTCGGTAAGCCCGCGCAAGGCGCCACGCTGCCCGAAGTGGAGGCCGCGCTGGAAGACAGTGAAAAGCCGGTGATCGCCGCGATCCACGGCACGGCGCTGGGCGGCGGCTTGGAGGTCGCGCTGGCCTGTCACTACCGCGTGGCCGTTGCAGCTGCGCGCTTGGGCCTGCCGGAGGTGAAGCTCGGCATCTTGCCCGGCGCCGGCGGTACGCAGCGCTTGCCGCGCGTGGTCGGTGTCGAGAAGGCGCTGGAAATGATGACCTCGGGTGAGCCGATCAGCGCGACCGAAGCGCACGCGCAAGGCCTGGTCGACGAGCTAGTGAGCGGCGAGCTCGAAGCGGGCGCTGTCGCCTTTGCCGCGCGCGCCGCGAGCGAACGCTGGCCGCTCAAGAAGGTGCGGGATCAAAACGGCAAGCTCGTGGCTGCCAAGGATCAAGCCGAGCTGTTCCTTTCGTGGAGGAAGAGCGTCGGCAAGAAGTCGCGCGGACAGCCGGCGCCGCTGCAGATCGTGGAGTGTGTGGAGGCGGCCGTGCACATGCCGTTCGAAGAAGGCCTGCGCTTCGAGCGTCGCGCGTTCACCGAGCTGCTCGCGAGCCCGGAGTCCAAAGCCCAGCGCTACTACTTCTTTGCCGAGCGTGAAGCGACGAAAGTCGCCGACGTTCCTTCGGATACGCCGCGCCGCAAGCTCGCAAAGGTCGGCGTGATCGGCGCCGGCACGATGGGCGGCGGCATCGCCATGAACTTCTTGAACGCGGGCACGCCGGTCGTGATCGTGGAGCAGAAGCAGGACGCGCTCGAGCGCGGCGTGTCCGTGATCCGCAAGAACTACGAGCGCACCGCCAGCAAAGGCAAGCTCACGCAGGCCGAGCTCGAAAAGCGCATGGCTTTGCTCACGCCCACGCTCGCGCTCGAAGCCGTGGCGGACTGCGATCTCGTGATCGAGGCCGTGTTCGAGAGCATGGCGATCAAGCGCGAGGTGTTCGGTACGCTGGACCAGCTGTGCAAGCCGGGCGCGATCCTCGCGACCAACACCAGCTACCTCGATGTGAACGAGCTCGCGGCGTGCACCAAGCGCCCCGCCGACGTGATTGGTCTACACTTCTTCAGCCCCGCGAACGTGATGAAGCTGCTCGAGATCGTGCGCGGCAGCGCCACGGCCAAAGACGTGATCGCCACAGCGATGGCGCTCGGCAAGACGATCGGCAAGAACGCCGTGCTGGTGGGCGTGTGCCGCGGCTTCGTCGGCAACCGGATCCTGGCAGCGCGCCGCGATCAAGCACAACAGCTAATCAGCGAAGGCGCGATGCCGTGGGACGTGGACCGCGTGCTCGAAGACTTCGGCATGCCGATGGGCCCGTTCGCGATGGGCGATCTCGCCGGCCTCGACATCGGCTGGGACGCGCAGAACAGCAAGGGCGAGAGCGTGCTGCGCGACAAGCTGTGCGAGCTGGGTCGGCGTGGCCAGAAGACGTCCGCCGGCTACTACACGTACGACCCGAAGACGCGCGAGCGCAGCATCGATCCGGTCGTGGAGCAGCTGGTGCGCGACTTCGCGAAGAAGTCCGGACAAGCAGAGCGCGCAGTGACGGATCAAGAGATCCTCGAGCGCTGCCTGTACGCGATGGTGAACGAGGGCGCGAAGATCGTGGAAGAGGGCATCGCCCAGCGCGCCAGCGACATCGACGTGGTCTGGGTGAACGGCTACGGCTGGCCCGTGTACCGCGGCGGTCCGATGTTCTGGGCCGACAGCGTGGGCCTACCGAAGATCGTGGCCAGCATCGAAGGCTACGAGAAACAGTACGGCGCAGCCTGGAAACCGGCCGCGCTACTCAAGAAGCTCGCCGCCGAGGGCAAGAGCTTCACACGTTAAAAACAGGAGATGCGCATGACGGGCAGACTGCAAGGTAAGCGGGTGATCATCACGGGTGCGGCGAGCGGCATCGGTCGCGCCAGCGCGCGCCTCTTCGCGAAGCAAGGCGCCTCGCTCCTGCTCGCCGACTGGTCCGAGGAAGGCCTCGCCGAGACCCAGAAGCTCATTGCAGCTGACGGCGTCGAAGCGCTCGTGCAGAAGCTCGACGCCGGCAAGGAGAGCGACGTGCAAGCCGTGGTGGAGCGCGCGGTGGCCGAGCTAGGCGGGCTCGACGTGTGCTTCGCGAACGCGGGCATCACGGGCAACACGTGGCTGATCGGCGACACCACCGTCGAGACGTTCCAAGAAGTCCTGCGCGTGAACTTGGTCGGGCCGTTCTTGGCCGTGAAGTACGCGTCCGCGCAGATGCAGAAGCAGGGCAGCAGCGGCTCGATCATCTGCACGGCATCGGTGGCGGGCCTGCGTGCGGGCGCCGGGCCGATCGCCTACAGCGCGAGCAAGGCCGGCGTGATCAACCTGGTTCAGTCAGCTGCAACCATGCTGGCCGGCACGGGCGTGCGCGTGAACGCGATCTGCCCTGGCCTGATCGAGACCGGCATGACCAAGCCCCTGTTCGACTACGCGCGCGCCAAGGGCCGCGAGGACATGCTGGGTCAGCTGAACCCGCTGCACCGCGCAGGCCAGCCCGACGAGATCGCGCAGGCGGCGCTGTTCCTGGCCAGCGACGAGGCCTCGTACGTGAACGGCCACGCAATCGTGGTCGACGGCGGACTGACCAGCAGCGTGCCGTTTGTGGTGTCGCGTCGGACGTGAGTTGAGCGGGGGCGGGAGCGCTACCTGATGGGCGCGGTGGGCGGGCGAGGGGGTCCGGCGCTCAAACACACGAAGCGGCGAGGGGGCGGGTCGGTGCGCGCAAGCGCGAACGGCTATGCGCGCCGCTTCTAACTCGCGGCGGACCCCCTCGCCCGCCCACCGCGCTCCTTCTGGAGGCGAGTGTCCCTGTCAGCTGAACCGGGCGGAAGAACAGTATCTGTCAGCTGGAGTCCGCCTTGTTGATTGGGACAGGGCCGAACGACTGCAACCGGCCGAGACCCCTGTCCCACCCCGCAAGCGACGCGTGTGCCTCTGGGCCCGCCGCGGAACGAAGTGAAGCGCGCGGGGCGGGGGCAGGGTCCCGCGCGAGTTAGAAGCGGCGCACGCACCCATTCGCGCCCCGCGCGCACGCCGACGCCCGCTCGCCGCTTCGTGTGTTTGAGCCCGGGACCCTGCCCCCGCCCCGCGCGCCCATCAGGTAGCGCTCTTCATCCCTACGCCACCTTCAGCCACATCGCCGTCTGCTTGCTCTCATAAACGAGCGTGCCACTCTGCGTCAGCCGGAAACTGTAGTTCGACAAGATCTTGTCGTCGCTGCGCCGCTCGCTCGTGCCGATGCACTCGATGAAGATCGGCTCGCCGGGCGGGGCGAGCGCCCGGAAGCGTGCGGATTGAATGCGACCGCCGTAGCCGACCCAGCCGTCTTTGTGACGCAGGCCGACCACGTAGTAGAAGTGCACGAAGCCGACCATTCCGGTCATGTGCACCATCAAGCCGCCGTTGATGTGGCGCGGGTGGCGCAGCGGGTGCACACGCTGCTCGCGCGTGAGCGGCAGGTCATCGTGCGTGGGCATGCGCGCGAGCACGCGGCTGCCCGCTACGTCGACCTCCGTGACCTCGTCGATCAAGAGGCCTTCGGGGCCGTAGGGCGAATCGGCTACGAACTCGGGGTCCAGCATCGCGCGCAGCATACAACGTGGGGCGTTGCCCCCGCAGCTTGCTCGCGCAGGCAGAAGCCGCTACACGAGACGGCATGGAACCCGAGTTTTGGCACGCGCGCTGGCAGCAGAATCAGATCGGCTTTCATCAGGCGCAGGTCACGCCGCTGCTCGCGCGGCATCACCAGGCCCTCGGCCCCGCGAGCGGCTCGCGCGTGCTCGTTCCGTTGTGCGGCAAGACGCTCGACATGACGTGGCTCGCGGCGCAGGGGCGCTCGGTCGTAGGAGTCGAGCTCAGCCCGCTCGCGGTGGCGGCGTTCTTCAGCGAGCAGGGCGTCTCGCCGAGCGTCGAGTCACTCGGAGCGCTCACGCGCCAGCGCGCCGGCGCGATCGAAATCCTGTGCGGTGATCTGTTCGCCGTAACACCCGAGCACGTCGGCCCCGTGAACACGCTGTTCGACCGCGCCGCGCTCGTGGCGCTGCCGGAACCGATGCGCGCGCGCTACGTGGCCAAGTTGGCCGAGCTGCTGCCGGCAGCAGCTCGCGGCCTACTCGTCACGTTCGAGTACGAGCCCACGAGCGTGTCCGGTCCGCCGTTTTCGATCGACGGGTCCACCGTGCACGCACTCTACGACGCGAAGTTCGCTGTGGCGGAGCTCGAGCGAACCAATACCCTCGCCGCCGAACCGCGCTTCAGAGAGCGCGGTGCCACATCCCTACACGAATGCGCGTACCAGCTGACGCGCCGGTAAGCAGGACGCGGCGGCGAAGCACGCTGCGCAACAGCCCGTTTTCAGTGCTTTTCGGCTGCGCTAACTAGCAACTTGGTTAGCTCACCGAGGCTGACGTTAGCTCTCGCGGACAGCTTGTCGTCGAAGACGTGGGCGAGCGCGAGCCAGCGCAGATCGGGCGTGCCGAACGCGGCCTCGAGCGACGCTTCGAGGCCGTCGAGGTTCGTGGCCGTGCAGCCGCAGTCGATGAACTTCGCGAGCACGGTGGTCGGCGCGCTGGCCCAGGCCTGATCGTCAGTCAGCGCGCGCGTGAACGCGGCCAGCGCCGGCTCGCACAGCGCGAGGTGCGCCATGACCAGCTCGTTCACGCGCTTCTCGCGCTCGTCGCGCGTCGCTGCAACTGACGCGCGCAGCAGGTGCTCGTCGAGCGAACGCAACGCCTTCGGTGCGGCAAGCGGACGGTTCGCGTCACGAATCACCAAGCGCGCTTCGCTGCGTGCGGGCATCAGCAGCAGCATCGCACGCATCCGCTCCACGGGCAGCGAGGCATCGGCATACACGTACACGACGTGCGGCCCTTCGCGCAGCCGCTCACGCAGCGCGCGCCCGAGCTCCTTCGGATCCACGGCTTGGCCCGCTAGCTCCACACGCTTCGGATCCGCGAACAGCAGCAGGTTTTCTCCCGCGTCGTGCAAGGGCGCACCGCCGGCGGCGCTCGGCAACACCATGCTGCGCAGCACTGGCAGCGGATCCATGTGGCGCGGCGTGGGCACGCTGCGCACGCGCTCGATCGCGGAGGCCACCGAAAGATCGCAGTCGTGATCGTGCTCGGGCTCTTCGATCGTGTACGGCTCATTGCTCAGGTCGGGCTCCGTGGTCGTGCCGCCGCCCGCGGTCGTGAACACGTGCGCGGTCGCGGAGAACTCGCGGTAGCCGAGGATCTCGTTGCCCTGCATGGTGATCTCTTGCGAGAAGTGCATGACCGAGCGCGCCTCGAGGAGCACGCCATCGCTCACGCGCACGCGCAGCGTTCCGGACGCGGTGCCACCGCCCTCGATCGTGATGCCCTCCGACAACGGCAAAGGCACGACGTCGACTTGCATGTCAGTTGCAATCGTGGCGGTGCGCACGCCGCCGCGGTTCTCGATGCTCTCGAGCGTGTACGTGGGCCGCAGGGTGGCTTCGAGCCCGGGCACGAGCATCAGCTGACGCGGCTCGATGCTCCAGGTGTCGTTCGCCGCCACGGCTTGATCGGGGTATTCGATCAGCGTGCCGAAGCGTGCCAGCTGCGCGACCGTCTTGGCGGCGACCGTGAGCTCGGGCGTCGGCGCTTCGGCAGCGATCTCGGAGACCAGCGAGTGATCGCGCCCCCACGCGTACGTGAACACCGCGCCCGCCAGCGACGGCCCCGGCACCACCTTCTTGTTCTCCATCAAGCGATGCGAGCGCACGGTCTCGCGCACCGCGAAGCTGTCGTGGTCGAGCTTGGCGAGCAGCGCGACGTCGAGCGTGAGCGCGTTGCGCCCGATGCCGGACCCGGGCACGGCGACGTCGTAGACCCAGTTCTCGCGATAGCCGAGCTTGTCGAGCGGACGAAAACGCAGCGTGACCGTGGGCTCGGGCGCCTTCTTCTCGACCGCCACGGCCTCGGGCTTCGCAGCGCAGCCGAGCCGCCCGCAGCCCACGGCGACGAACACGAGCAGCACCGCAGACGCGCGACGAGAGAGCACGGCACAGGTCGTAACACACCCGGGCCGCGCTCGGTTTCTTCGTAGTTTCAGTGGGATCGCGGCGACACAGCTCGAACACTGTACACACGATCAGTCCTGCGCTAGCGTGCTCGCATGCGCCGCCAGGACAATCCGCAAAACCGCTTCGTGGCGAGCACGGTCGAGTGGTCGGAGCCCGCGCCGTACGCGCAGCTCGAAGTGCTCGAAGAGCGAGCCAAGTCGATCGTCGCAGAGAACGACAGCCCGGACCTGCCGTTTCGCTTCAGCGTGAACCCCTACCGCGGCTGCTTTCACGCGTGCGCGTACTGCTACGCGCGACCGAGCCACCAGTATTGGGGCTTCGGTGCGGGCACCGACTTCGAGCGCAAGATCGTGGCGAAGGTGAACGCCGCGGCGCTGCTGCACGAGCGCTTCGAGCGCAAAGACTGGCAGGGCGAGCGCATCGTGTTCTCGGGCAACACGGATTGCTACCAACCGCTCGAAGCGGCGCGCAAGTTGACGCGCGCCTGCCTCGAGGTCTGTGCGGAGTACAAGAACCCGGTCGTGATCATCACGAAGAACCAGCTCGTGCAGCGCGATCTCGACGTGCTCACGCGCCTGCACGAGCGCGCCCACGTGCTGGTGTTCGTCAGCATTCCGTTCGCCGACGACGACAAGGCCCGCGCGATCGAGCCGGGCGCGAGCGCGCCCAGCAAGCGCTTCGAAGCACTCGCCGCGCTGTCTGCCGCTGGTATCGAAACGGGCATCGCCGTGGCGCCGATCATCCCCGGCCTCAACGACGCCGACATTCCGAAGCTGCTCGAGCGCGCCAAGGCCGCGGGTGCGAGTCGCGCCTTTCGCACGCTGTTACGCCTGCCGGCCGAGGTCGCGCAGGTATTCGAGCCGCGCCTGCGCGAGGCCTTCCCGGACACGGCGGACAAGGTCATGAACACGCTCGTGCAGCTGCGCTCCGGCCGAAAGAACGACCCACGCTTCGGCGAGCGCATGCACGGCCAAGGTCCGCGCTGGAAAATGATCGACGACCTGTTCGAGCTGCACTGCCAGAAGCGCGGCCTCACTCTTGGCGAACGCGCCAGCGCAGCAACCACCTTCGAGCGGCCACGCGCGCAGCTGCGGTTGTTCTAAAACGCGTGCGGGGTGCCAGGTGCTGGGCTAGCCTGCGGCCACTTTGCAGACGACGTGGCTCAGGACGCACTCCACGGGTGCTTGGTTGATCGGCATCATCCTGGTGCTCGGGGTCGTGCCGCGCCTCTCGCACCTCGGTCGACCTTACTTTCTCGACTTCCACGCCTGGCGCCAAGCCGACAGCGCGGCGTTCACGCACGGCTATCTCGTGGGCTCGTGGAATCCGCTCTCGCCGTCGGTCGATCGCCAGCCGTGCAAGGAGAAGAGTGCGCCGTTCGGTCGCGTGGAGGCCGAGCTGCCGATCGTGCCGTATCTAGCCGCGCTGCCGTTGCGCGTGCTCGGTGTGCGCGACGCCAGCGCACCGTACCTGCGTGCGGTCTCCATCCTGGTGTTCGTGCTTGGCTGCTTCGCGCTGTTCGCGCTGGTGCGTGAGCTCGAGGGCGATGCGCTCGACGGCCTGTTCGCCGTGGCCGCGTTTTGCAGCGCACCGCTCGCGATCTTCTTCACGCGCTCACCGCAACCCGATGGCCAGTCGCTCAGCGTCGCGATCGCCAGCGTGCTTTGCCTCGCCCGCTATCTGAACCACGGCAGAGCGCGTGATGCATGGCTGACCTGCGCATGCCTGAGCGCGCTCTTGTTGATGAAGATCTCGAACGCGTATCTCGGCGTGCCGCTCGCATACTTGGTGCTCAGCCAGCGCGGTGCGCGTGCGGCGCTGCGCGATCTGCGCGTGTGGATCGTGGCCATCGTGGCCTGCGCAGCAGCCGTGGCCTGGTACTGGCATGCGCACTCGTTCGCCTGGTCGTTCGGGATCTGGGCCGAGTCGCCGCACGACAAGAAGTTCGCGAGCGTCGGGCTGCTTCAGGACTTCGCGAAGTGGAAAAAGCTCGCGGCACGCTTGCGCTGGGACATTCTGACGGCGAGCGGCTGCGGGCTCACGCTGCTCGGCATCGCCGCTCGCAGCAGCACGCGCTGCGTGCGCGTGGCGATCGTGTGGCTGCTCAGCGCGCTCGTGTTCGTGGTGGTGACCATGAACGCCCAGCTGCGCCACATCTACTATCAGCTGTGCCTGATCCCGCCGGCCGCGCTGGCGCAAGCTGCGGGCATGCGCTGGCTGTGGGATCGCGCGGCGCTCGGCAAGCTCGCGCTCGGCCTGGTGGTCGCGCTGCACGGTGCCATCACGGCGTCGGTGCTCTGGGGCAACTCGCCGCATGCCAGCGTCGAGGGCGCGAGCTACTTCACCGAGGACCTGCGCCTGCGCGAGCCGATCGACGCGCTGCAACAGCTGCTCCCCGCCGACGCGCTGTTCGTGACCACGGAACGCGACCCGCGCCTGTACTGGAACTCGCACCATCGCGGCTACTTCTGCGACTCGAAGAAGGTCCCCGACCTCGTGCGCTGCAGCAACGGCACGAGCGGCTATCTGCTGCTCGGCATCAAGGCGCGCGCGCGGCTCTCTGAGCTCGGCGCGTTTCGCAAGGCGTTCGAGCCAGTCTGGCAAGGCGCCCGCTATTCGTTGTACCGACGCAGCGCGCGTCAGAATCAGAAGTCGCCGTTGAACAACGTGGAGTGATTCCCCGGCGGCAGCGCAGGCAGGGCTTTCAAGTTCGGGCCGAGCCAGCGCATGGTTGTTGGAAACCTGGTGCTGCTCTCGACGTGATGAGTGCCGCGCGTGAATTCACGCACGTCGCTCGCGTCGAGTGGCTGATCGTCGACCACCAGCTGCGCGTCGCGCCCATGCGTGATCGCGTACCGGCCGGCATGCTGACACTCGAACACGCCCCCGCCCGAGGGCAGCACTTGCCCGAGCACCCAGAAGTCGTCCGCGAGCGGCAGGTAGTGCCCGGCGATGTACATTCGATCGGACGGGTGCAGCCAGTCGGTGCGGTAGCTGGGAATGAACACCGACGCCGGCTGCTTCGCGAGCGTGGCGCGCACCGTAGGGTACGTGCCGTCGTAGAAGCGCTTCATCAGCAGCGTGTGCAGGAACCAGGCGTAGCCGACGCTGTCGCGCGTGAGCACCAGGCCCGACGCCGCATACACGCGGTCCTTTTCGGGGTCGGTCATCGTCTCGGCGAGCGCCGTGACCGTGTGCTGGCGATCGTTCGTGAGCGCAAACAGGCGATAGCCGCTGATCGCCGAGGGTACCAGCTGACAACCCACCATCACGGCGACCAGCGCAGCGCCGAGCGCGCCGTTCTGGAGCGCGGGACCGACGTCGGACAGCACGCGCAGACCGGCCACCAAGAGCAAGCCCGAGAGCGGGACCAGGTTGTAGCGAAACGGCGTAGGGTTCACGAAAAAGATGCCCAGCGCGCCGAGCGCAAGCAGCAGCTCGGGCACCGCACCGGCCCACGAGATGTAGCGCAGGCCTTGGCTGCGCAGGCCTTGGAGCACGAGAAAGAGCACCGAGAACGGCGCGGCGATCAAGAGCGGCGCCTGACGCAGAAGGTGCGTGATCGAGTCCATGTGACTCGCGCGCTTGACCGCAGCCGACGTGGCGACGCCGCCGAAGGTCGAGCTGACGTAGAGGTCCCACAGGTGCAGCGCCTGATAGAGCGCATAGAAGCAGCCGAGCGCGAGCGCTGCGCCCGCGAGCCACTGGCCGATCAGCAGCAGGCGCGAGTGCTGTGCGCGATGCGCGGGATGCGGGAACACGAGCAGCGCGCCGGACAGCGGCACCCAGTACAGAAACGCCTTGAACGCCGTGAACTGCAGGGTCACAGCCAGCGCGCCGAGCAGCACGTACGTGTAGCGGCGCGCAACGCCCGCCGGCTTGCCCAAGCACCACAGCACGAGCGAGCCCATCAGCAAGAGGTTGTCGTGACGCACCTCGTAGCCGTAGTCCCAAAGCGGCGGAAGCGTGGCCGCGAGCAAGAGCACGCAGGCGCCGAGCGGCGTCATCAGGCGAATGCGCGTCGCACGCGCTAGAAGCCACACGTTGATCCACATCACCGCAAAGAAGATCACGCGATAGCGGTCCATCAGCTCGGCCGAGGACAGCGCCGCGCGAGCAAAGACCATGAACGGCAGGATGAACAACGACACGCTGGTCATGAACTGCTTCTGCTTGCCGAGCGCCAGGATGCGCGCGCAATACGCGTTCTCGAGCTCGTCGACTTGATAGAGCCGATGCAGCGCAACGTGAAACGAGGCCGCGACCAGGCCGGCGAGGATGACGCCGATCAACACCATGCCGGGGGTAATCCGGAGGCGCGTGGGCTCGGCAGTGTGAGTGCCGGGAGCAGCTTGTGCTTGGGGGGTTTCGACCATGGCGCCTGACGCGGTCAGCTGCAGGCTCAAAACACGAAGCCGAGCGAGAAGCGCGCCTCGAGGTAGATCGGATGCAGAGGGCCGTTCAGGTCCGCCGTGCCGCGCGACAACCCGCGGTCGAGCGCGATCTGCTGATGTCCGTTGCAACCCGTGTGCGGACCGTCGATCGCCGCGGCCCCACCGCCCGCGGGTGTAGCGAAGGTCAAGCCGCAGCGCTCCTGCTGGTTCAGCTCGTAGCCGAGGCCGAAGCCACCGGCGATCGTAAACGGCCCAAAGCGACTGTGCGAGCCGAAGAAGCCCACGAAGCGGCGCTCGGTCACGCTGACGCGATCGATCAAGCCTGCGCCGTCGCGCGTCTCGTAGGTGTACCCGTAGTTGGTGAAGTAGGCGCGGATCACGTAGCCGTTGAACGGCGTTCCGCTCAGCCAAAAGCCCGCACCCAAGCTCGCACCGGAGAGTGGCCCTACGCCATTGCTGTGCTGAGAGAGCGCGTCGTCGAGGCCTGAGAAGTGAATCGTCCACGGGCGCGTGTTCGCGACGAACACGGGGATCATCTCGACGCTGATGAACTTCCAGACGCCGGCTTCGAGCTCGATGCCGAGCCGACCGTCGAGCAGCCAGTTGAACGGATCGACGCGGATCGAGTACTCGCGCGGCGCGGAGTCGCCACCGCTCTCGGCTTGCGGCTCGTAGTCGTTGTCGTTGTCGTTGTTGTCGCTACCGCGCGCGTCGTGGGCTTGGGCTTGACCGCGACCGCCGTACGCGCCGTCGTTGGGAGGCGGCGCTGGTGGCGGTGGTGGCGGCGGCGCGTTGTCGTCGTACGCAGGCGCGGGAGCGGGCGCGGGTGGCTCGCTCGCCGCGTCCTGCGCGCGCACGACGGACGCACTGCCAGTCAACACGAGGACCCATGCGATCGAAAGAAGGGCTCGCATGCGCGCGAGCATAGCCTCGTGCGCCGATCTTTTCGACTTTCAGGGTATGCTCGCCGCGAATTCGGCGCACCACCCACAGAACGGGAGATCCGCATGTCCTCACCGAGTCATCGCATTCCGATCATGACCACGATGGAGCCGCCGCCTGGCATGATCATCGAAGCCGTGCTCGGGCCGTGCTGGGGCGTGACCGTGCGTTCGCGCAGCGTCGTCGGCACGGCCTGCGCAGGCTGCCAGCAGATCTTCGGCGGCGAGATCTCGGCGCTCACGTCGCTGGCCATCGATTCCCGCAACGAGGCCATGCACCGGCTCGAGCAGCACGCGCTCGGCATGGGCGGCAACTGCATCCTGGGCATGCGCTTCGACTCGAGCGAGCTGATGCAGAACACGAACGAGATCGTCGCGTACGGCACCGTGGTGCGCATCAGCGCAGCGCCGGCGCACGCGCCCACGCGATGAAGCCATGCGGCCCGCGATCGCGCCCGACGTCCGAGCACAGATCGCACGCTTGTCACGGCGTGCACATGCCTTTCATCGCTTCGCACATCACCCACTCTGCGATCGCTACGGCGAGGAGCTGCTCGGGCTCGGCTCTCGCACGCGCATCTGCCGCGGCTGCACGTTCTCGTTGCTCGGCGGCACGCTCGGCGCCGCCGCGGGCGCGCTGCTCGTGCCCCCGCTTCAGATACTGGCGATCTGCGCCGCGCTCGCGCTCGGCATGGCCGCGGTCAGCCTCATCCCCACTGCGCCAGGTCGCGCTCGCATCGGCAAGCTCTGGACGCGCGGGCTGCCCGCGTTCTCGCTCGCGCTCGGCCTCGGCGCCGCGCTCACGCAGCACGACCCGCCCCACTTGCTGCTCGCCGCCGTCAGCTGCAGCGCGCTTGGTGGGCTTTTTCTCGCCTACAGGCGCCGCGGCCCCGAGCGCTCCCCGTGCCAGGCCTGCCCGGAACGCACGAGCAGCGCGCCCTGCTCAGGGTTTCGCGCCATCGTGCGCGCCGAGCGAGCGTTCTCGCGGCGCAGCGCGCAGTTGATCGCCGCCGACAACCTCACGCGCCTCTCCCATTCAGTCACGCATCCCGCCACGCATCCCGTCACGCATCCAAAGAGAACGGCGTGAAGTCCGTGTCGCGATCGTAGTAGTCCTCGCGCTCGGCGCGCTTGAGCGCACCGACCACGCGATACGTGACCGGCGTGGCCAGCGCTTCCCAGGCCACCTTCAGGCAGTAGTTCGCGACCAGCACCTGCACCAAGAGCTCGTTCGACCACGTGCCGTAAAACGCCAACGGATAGAACACCAGCGAGTCGCAGGCCTCGCCGACGATCGTCGAGCCGATCGTGCGCATCCACAGGTGCTTGCCATCGCTCCAGATCTTCATCTTGGCGAGCGTCATCGAGTTGGTGAACTCGCCGCAGAAGTAGCCGAGCAGCGAGGCCAGCGCGATCCGCCACGTGGAGCCGAACGCGGCTTCGATCACTGCTTGGCCGCCCCAGCCCGCAGCCGGCGTCAGGTGCACCACGACCGTGCTCATGATCGACGCGAAGAACAGCGCGCCAAAGCCCGCCCACACCACCTTGCGCGAGCGCGCGTAGCCGTAGACTTCGGTCAGCACGTCGCCGAACAAGTACGACATCGGAAAGAACAGGTTGCCCGCGCCGAAAACGAACGTGTGCCCGAACAGCGTCACCTGCGCGATTTTGCTCACGCCGATCAGGTTCGCGCACAAGAGCACGCACACGAACGCAGCCATGATCAAGTCGTAGTAACGGTAGACGCGCGGCGCGTGACTCGAAGCTTCGGCGTTCGGCATCGGGCGCACTCTACACCTTCACCTGCTGCCGTGGTACGCGGAGATCATGACAGAGCTCTTCGTCACCGGTGCCGGAGGCATGCTTGGTAGCGTGCTCATGCGCGTGCTCGCCGAGCAGCGTCGCACGAGTATCGGCACGGTTTCGGAGCGCGGCCCAAGACCCTTCGTGGGCCAAGCCGGCAAGATCTGGCCGCTCGATCTATGCGACCCCGGGAGCTACCGCGATCGGCTGTTCGCGCTCGCGCCGAAGACCATCGTGCACTTGGCCGCGGTCTCGCAGATCGCACAAGCCTACGACGACCCGGACCTCGCGCGCGCGGTGAACGTGGATGCCACCGTGCGCCTGCTCGGGATCGCCAAAGCGCTCGGCGCGCGCTTCGTGTACGCGTCGACCGATCTCGTGTTCGACGGCGAGCACGCGCCCTACGACGAAGATGCCACCACCGAGCCGTGCTCGCTCTACGGTCGCAGCAAGCTCGAGGCCGAGTGCCACGTGCTCACCTACGCGCGCGGCCTGGTGCTGCGCCTCCCACTCATGTACGGCCTTCCCGACAGCACGCGTGCTCCGAGCTTCTTTCAGCAGCTGATGGCGGCATTGCGTGAAGGCCGCAGCCTGCCGCTGTTCGTCGATGAAGTGCGCTCACCGCTCTGGCTCGACGACGCCGCGCACGCGTGCATCAAGCTCGCCGACAGCGCCTTGACCGGCGTGATCCATGCGGGCGGCCCCGAGCGCCTCTCGCGCTACGAGCTCGGCCAGCAGCTCGCGCGCGCGCTCGGCGTGGATGAAGGCCTGCTGCGAGCCGCGCGACAGGCCGACGTCTCCTTCCCCGAACCGCGCCCGCGCGACGTAAGCCTCGACAGCACTCGCTATCGCAAGCACTTCGGCAGCGAGCCCGGTCGACCTTTGCGGGAAGCCCTGCAGAAGATCCTGGCGCAAGCGCCCTCGCCGCTGCTCTCGTAGTGCTCGGTGCGCTGGCCAAGGGAAGTTCTGGAGGTCGCAAAATCCGCGCAGAAACCCGGCGACGCGGTGTGTCCCCAGCGTTGGGCTTTACAAACACCGAGGACCGCGGACAATCCCCGGGTGCGCGGTGGGTATTTTGGAGCGCATCGCTCGGGGCCATGTGTGCAGGAGGGACGTCTCGTGACACCTCGCATCTTCGTTTGCCACGCCAAATCAGACATCGAAGCCACGAGCGAGATCGTCGACCTACTCGAGAGCGCGCTGCTCTTGCCTGCGGACTCGCTGTCGTCGAGCTCGTTGCCGGGTTACTCGTCGGACGCACGCAGCGAGCCCGAGCTGCGCGACATGCTGAGCGGTGCCACGGTCGTGCTCGCGCTAGTCACCGAGCGCAGCGCCACCGACAACTCGTTTGCGTTCGAGCTAGGCGCCGCCTGGGCGCTCGGCGTGCGCGTGGTTCCGCTGCTCACGGGCGCCGCCAGCATCAGCGATCTGCCCTGGGCGCTGCGCGGCGCACCGGCCGTGCGGCCGCACGATCGCCTGGCGTGGGTCATGTTCGTGGAGCAGCTGGCACAGCTGCTCGGTGTGCGCGCACGCCTCGCGGAAGCGGGCCTCGTGCTCGACGACATCACCGCGCGCGCTTCGATCGCCGCGGCGCACGGTGTCCGCGAAACAACCTCCGGTTTTTCGACCAGTGTCCGCGAAACAACCAGCGAGAACTTCGCGATTTCGAGCGTAGCTCCCTTCAGCAGCACACCGAGCACCCCGCCCGGCCAAACCGTGGATGCCGGCGAACCCGTGCTGTCGCGTCAGCTGGCACTCGAAGCCGGTCGCGCCATGTCCGACTGCGTGTGGCACCGCAACGAGGCGCTCGACTTCGCGCGCGAGCTGACGCCGCAGTTCGGTCGCTTCATCGACGCGCTCGGCGGCAGCTGGGAAGACCTGCGCAAGCTCGCCCAATTCGACGTCTGGCTCGGCATGACCGACAACCTGCTCGAAGGTCTGCCCGAAGCCCAGCGCGAGCTGTCGAGCTGGTACCACCTTGGCTACGAGCTGGCCACGCTGCACAACCTCGCCGGAGAGGCCGAGCCTGGCACGAGTGAAGAGCGAGCCGACCAAGAAAAGCGCGGCCACGATGCGCTGGAGCGCTTCTTGTCGCACGCCGAAGCCGTGCGCATCCGCTACGAAGATCTCGGCCAGGTGCTCACCCAGATCGAGAACCTGACCGGCCCCGCGAGCGCGCGCGACTTCACCAACATCGCCCGCTCCCTCGAAGCGCTGCGCGAGCACGCCGAGTTCGCCGATCGCATGACGTCAGCTGCGTGAGCGCGTGTGAAGGGTCTCGAGCACGTACACAGAGTCACGTCAACTCGGCGTGTGAGCCACGCGCAGCTCGGCGGCCAACGCGGCGAGTTTTTCGTCGGCCGTCCAGAGCGAGGTGCGCGTTGCGACTGCCGACGCAAGCACCTGGGCGTCGACCCAACCGATGCCGCGACCATTCAGCTTGCGAGCGCGCACGAACGCGAGGACCTCACCATGCGAGAGTGCCGGCAGTCTCAGCATTCGAGCGTAGTCGGTGAGCAACGCGGGACGGCCACCCTTATCGCCGATCAAGAGCTCGCCTTCGACGAGATCGTGCGCCAGCACCTCATCGCGATCCAATAGCGCATCAAGACCGCTTGCGAAGGGCTCGCGACCGGCCAAGAAGCGAATCCACACGGAGGTATCGACCAGAACCATCACGCAGCTCGACGCTTCGCCGCGGCCTTCGAGCGCCGCCGCGGGACGTCACGCGCGTGCGGCTCCGAACCGCGCAGCGCGCGCATGCGCTGATACGCTGCGTGCCGGACCAGCGCTTCGAGCCCGAGGCGGATGGTGTCCGTATCCGTCGAAGCGGCACATGCGGTCCGGGCTTCGGCAAGCAACGCGTCATCGATGATCAGCGTCTTCTTCATATGGTCGAAAATGCCATTTGAAGATGGCATTTGCAACCAGCTCGACGAATCTGGCTGCAACATCTCAAGCCGCGCGCCCGCGCTCGTACAGGAAGCGCTGGAAGCCCGCGAACACGCGACCGATCTCGTCCGGCTTGCCCAGGTCTGAGACCGCGTCGGCGATCGAGTTATGATACTTCAGGCGCAACAGAGGCGTGAGCTTGTCTTGGTCGAGCTCTTCCACGCCCACGCTGACGTAGTGCGACAGCACGAAGTCGAGGAAGACTTGCTGCTTGCTGTTGAAGTGCTTGTCGATCGCGAGCTTGGCTCTGCCCGCGCGCTCTTCCCGAGTGAGCGGAGCGAGCGCATAGGCCAGCGCGTGTTCCTGCGTGGCGCAAAACACCAGCGTCTTCTGGCTCTGATCGATCTGCTCCATGAAGAGCTTCCCCCGCGTGATCGAGCAGCTCGCGGTCGGAAATCTTCAGAAATTCCGGCGAATGCGCCGACCGGGCCGCGTGGTCTGCAGGCCCATCAGTGGCTGGGTCACATCGGCGCGCGCGTGGATCAACTCCGCCGCGGTGTGCCCGTGCGTGGCCCAGTGCAGCTTGTTCTGCACCGTCGCAAAGAACTGCTGCGACAGCTCGGTGTTGGGTGTGTAGTCCACGCTGGTCGCGTAGATATCGAGCACCTTCTGGTAGAAGCGCCGCTCCGACGATCGGATGTCGCGGATGCGCCCGAGCAGCTCGTCGAAGTAGTCCGTCTGGCCTTTGCCCGGCGGGTTCTTGAGCCGCTCGTCATCCATGGTGAAGCCCTTCACCAGGTACTCGCTCAAGCGCGCCGTGGCCCACTGCCGGAACTGCGTGCCGCGGTGACTGCGCACGCGGTAGCCGACGGCGAGGATGGCGGGCAGGCTGTAGTGCTCGAGGTCGCGGGTGACCTGCCGCGAGCCCTCCAAGCGAACCATCCGGAATTTCCGGATGGTTGCCTCTCGGCTCAATTCGGCCTCGTCGAAGATGTTCACGAGGTGCTCATTGATCGTCCGAACGTCCTTCTGGAACAGCTCGGCAATCAGCGCCTGCGTGAGCCAGAGGGTCTCGTTCTCGAACCGGCACTCGATGCGCGTGCGGCCGTCCTCGGTCTGATAGAGGATGATGCTCGACTGCGGCTCTTCGTCGTCGGCCATGGTCAATCCTAAACAGTAACGCAAGGGTTGTGAAACACGAGCGAGGCGGCTTCGGTTTCGAGGAGCGCGCGGAGCCTGCTCCTGCAGGTGAGCACGCACCGCAGAAAGCGAAGACGGATCGCGACGTGGATCGCAACCCAGGCGTTGCTGTTTAGAGCTGTCCGCTGAAGGCTTGATGCAGCAGGGACTTCTTCAGCGCGGCGAGCGCGGCGAGCTTGCGCTGGTAGATGGAGGCGAGGCGTTGGGTTTCGGCCTCGAGAGCTTCCACCTTTTCGGCTGTCTTCCTCTCCATGATCTCCAGCGGGCTGCGGTGCACCACTTCTTCGCCGCCGTTCGGGTTCTTCGCCGACAGGTCGAAGCTCGTCTGATCGATGCTCTTCGCATCCACGCTCCAGCTCTTCGGCGAGTCGGCTTTGGTCTTCTGCGGCTCCACGAAGTCTGCGAGGTCCGCATCGTTCAGCGGGTTCGTCTTGCCGAGGTTCCGCGGGTCGAGCTGGTAGAACCAGACCTTGCGCGTGCGCGCGCCCTTCTCGAAGAAGAGCACCACCGTCTTCACGCCGGCGCCTTGAAAGGTGCCGCTCGGGCAATCGAGCACGGTGTGCAAGTTGCAGCTGTCGAGCAGCAGCTTGCGTAGGCTCACCGAGGCGTTGTCGGTGTTCGATAGAAAGGTGTTCTTGATGCCTACGCCGCCGCGGCCGCCGGGCTTGAGCATCTTGATGAAGTGCTGCAAGAACAAGAACGCGGTCTCGCCGGTGCGAATGGGGAAGTTCTGCTG
>JADGRF010000206.1 GCA_017881055.1 Sandaracinaceae bacterium | reverse complement strand
GCTCAGCCTTCGAGCGGCAGCGGTCGCGCCATGCCATGCGGCATCTTCTCGCCGCGACCGGCCTTCTCTTTCATCTCGTACTTCGACGGACAGCGCGGAATCACTTGGTTCGCGAGGAAGTAGCCGTCGGTGGTGAGCTTGCCCTGCACGGTGACCTTCAGGCCCATGCCGTCTTTGAACGTGTCCGGCACGATGCACTGAGGAAAGCGCACGGGCATTTCCTTGCCGGCCTTGCCAATCACGAAGCGCCACTCGCACGGGCTCTCGCGGAAGTGAATCGAGCCCTGCTTGAGATCGCCTTCGATGCGCAGCTCGCGGCCTTTGAAGTCCCCGGGCTTGTTCAGCACTTCGTCGACCAGCTTCGAGTACACGAGCGCGTCGCTGGCTTGGCTGCCGAACATGAGCAGCGCGAGCGCGCCGCTGAGCAGCGTGAACACGATGCCCACTTTGACGATCGGCGGGAGACCCCGGCTCTCGGCGCGGTCGGACCGGGTCTCGATCGGGGTTGGGTCTTGGTCGGGCTGCATGATGGTACGACTGGGCAAGTATGGGGGCGTCCGGGCCAGAACGCAAAACGACCCGGCCCTTCCCGTGCAGGAAAAACCAGGTCGCTTGCGTCAGTAAATGCTCGCGTTAGCGCGAGCTTTGCGGGATCAGCTCGGAATCTTGCCGATCAGCATGATCGCAATGACGAGCGCGTAAATCGCGAGCGACTCGATCAGCGCGAGGCCGAGGATCATCGGGGTGAAGAGCTTGTCCGACGCGTTCGGGTTGCGCGCGATGCCCTCGAGAGCGGCAGCAGCGGCGCGACCCTGACCGAGACCGCAACCAGCGGCTGCGATGGCGATCGCGAGGCCCGCGGCAAGTGCCGCGAACTTACCCACGTCTTGCTGATTGGAACCCGCTTCCTGAGCGAAAGCGGTCGCCGTTGCGAGCAGCGGCGTAACGAAAGCCAACAAACGAAGCCACGTCTTCTTCATCGAAAGTCTCCTATAACCCCGTTGCTCGGGCGTCCAAAAAAGCAGAGCCGAAGGCTGCTGCGAAACACAAAAGCAGAGCCGAAGGCTGCTGGCTGCTGCGGAAATTTTTCTCAGTGGTCTTCAGCGTGAGCGTGGCTGTCTTCGATCGCCATCGCGATGTAAACGGTCGAGAGCAGGCAGAACACCAACGCCTGCACGATCACGACCACGCTGCCGAGCAGATACATCGGCAGCGGGACGAAGAACACGAACGGAATCCCGACCAGGCCCAGGAAGATGCTGAGCACCAGGTGATCCGCGGTCATGTTCGCCATCAAACGGATGCCGAGCGAGATCGGACGCGCGACGTGGCTCACGATCTCGATGAAGAACATCAGGATGTTGAGCGGAATGCCCAGCGGCCCGAGCCAGGGCCCAAACAGATGCTTGATGTGGCCAAAGCCGTTGGCGCGCAAACCATAGAGATGGGTCGCGCAGAAGATCACCGAGCCGCAGGCCAGCGTGGTGTTGAAGTTGGACGTGGGCGGCAGAAAGCCGGGCACCAAGCCGAGCGCGTTCGAGAACAGGATGAAGAACGCACAGGTGCCGATCAGCGGCAGAAAATAGCGCGCCGGCTTCTCGCCCATGATGTCTTTCATCATGTTGAAAGCCGCGCCGGCCAGGATCTCGACGAAGTTGCGCACGTTGAGCGTGCGCGGCGGGAGCAGATCGCCCTTCGAGTCGTTCAAGTTCGTCTCGGTGATCACCGCGACGATCGCGAGCAACGTGAGCACGAACAGGCCCGCGTAGATATGCTGCACGCCGGGGTGCTCGTGCGCGTACCAGGTGAGACCGTCCTCGCGGAACGGCTTACCGAACGCCGCCGCGAACGCGATGAAGCGCTCGTGGAACGGCAACAGACTGAACCACGATTCACCGTGCGGCATTGCGAGAGCCCATCAGGAAGAAGGAGCTAGTAATGAGCCCGACCACCAGCGCGGAGAGACCTACGATGAAGGCGATCGGGTCGACCCAGTGGTGGGCCAGCACGAAATACACGAGGAACATGACGGCGCCCATCTTGAAGAACAGGGCTGCCAAGAAAGGACCTTTGGTGTGCACGTCGCCTGAGGTGACGCGCAGCACGATCACACGCAAGATCAGGAAGTTCGCGAGCGCCACGATCGCGCCGATGCCCGTGCTGCTGCCCATGCGCGTGCCGTGGAACGCAAGCATGCCGATCGTCGCGAGGACTCCGAAGGCGGCGACGAAAGCGGTCATACGAGCCGCGAGAACCGCAGGTTGCTCGCTCATACTATCGGCGGCCTTGTTCATCGTCGTTACGCGTGTCGGGATTGGGAGAGTTAGCAGAGGCTTCGGCTTGGGCGCTGCGTGCGGCTCTGATCAAACTTCGAAAGCCTGCCGTGACGCCGATCAACAGACCGACTACCGAGAGCCACGGATCGGTTCCGAATTTCCGATCCAGATAGCGACCGCCGAGCAACCCGAGGACGGTGGATACCGATAGCTCGATCCCAACCGACGCGAGCCGCGCGGCGCGGAGCTTCTTTCCGCGAGGTCCGAGCTCCATTTGTCCGGCAGCGCCTCCTAGCGAAGCGCGGCGCCCATGTAGCATGCACCCCATGTGGGGTCAAGCGAGGTGGGCGCGACTAGAAGGCTGTTTTTCCCGCGAATCGCGCGTGAATCGCGCGCGGTTCCGTCAGCTCTTCGAGATGCGTTTGCGTGCACGTCCTAGCGGGCGCTGCACAGACTTGCGGAGCGGCAGGGCCTTGGCTGCGGCGGCCGCGGCCAGCTCGGGATTCGGGCGATACAGGATGACCGTATGGCCGACCAAGCCACACAGGCCGGACTTGGTGCGCTCGGCCAGCTGATCGGCCATGGCGCGCTTGTCCTCGGGCTCGTGGAAGCGAACCTTGATCAGCTCATGGTCGGCCAGGGCCTTGGCCGTCTGCGCAACGACTCCGTCGGTGATGCCAGCGTGACCGACCTGGACGATCGGCTCCAGGTGGTGCGCCTTGCCGCGCAGGCGCTTGCGCTCGTGCGAGTCGAGCACGGGCGCGGGTGCGTCTTTGCGCGGACGAGGCGGAGGCGGAGGCGAAATGCCGGCAGCCTTCCCGCCGAGCGGCCTAGCACGGATGCCGCGCGACTTCGGCGCACGACGCGCGCCACCACGTGATTCGAATCGGTTCACGCGGCGCACTCTACACGATATTCCCCGCTGCGCTCGCTCTGGGCAGAACGCACGCCGCGGAACCGGTCGCGCTGTTGACAACGACCATTTTCAACATGTACAAATGACAACGGCTCATGTCAACATTGCGAATGCACGATTCGGAGAGCCCGCCCGGGCGCCGGAAGTTCCGGGGCGTCGACCCGGATCAACGGGTGGCGCAGCGCAGGGAGCAGCTCCTTCACGCGGGCTTGGAAGCCTTCGGCACCCGGGGCTTTCAGGCCTCCGGCGTTCGCGAGATCTGCGCGGAAGCGAAGCTGACCGAACGCTACTTCTACGAGTCGTTCAAGAACCGCGAGGCGCTGTTCATCGCGGTGCACGAGCGCGCGGCCAAGCAGATCGAAGTGCTCATGGTGGAGGCGCTGGCGATCGCACCGCGCAACGCCCGAGAAATCCCGCGTGCCGCGCTGCGCGCGATCTTGGGCACGTACCGCGACGATCCGCGGCTGGCGCGCGTGCTGATGATCGAAGTGCTGCGCGCCAACGTGAACGACACGGCGTTCGTGGCCAGCGACGCGTTCGCACAGCTGATCGAGCAGATGACGCTATCGCTGTATCCGAACCTGACGGCGCTTGGCATCGATGCCGGCTTGATCGCCAACGGCTTGTACGGTTCCACGATTTACATCGCCGTGCGCTGGACGCTCGACGGATTCAAGGAGCCGGTCGAGCAGATCGTCGAGCACTGCGCCGTGTTCTACGACAGCATGATGCACGAGCTGGCGCAGCGCGAGAGCGTGGCGCCGCCACCGCCCACACCGCCCGCACCGGTCGCAGCGGTGTCTGAGAAGCGGCGCATGCCTCGTCGCAAGCAGAGCGCACGCTGAGCCGAGAAGGCGAGCCCGTCTTGCAGCGCGTGCTACCATCGCGCGCGCTTGTCGGGAGCGAACACGAGCATGC
>JADGRF010000024.1 GCA_017881055.1 Sandaracinaceae bacterium | reverse complement strand
CGCGAGACAGCAGTTTTCCCGGTGCCGATCTTGGTGCCAATCTGTTCCAAGTTTGCACCGGCAGCGACGCTCGCGCCGACTTGAATCTGCAAACGATCGGCGGCAGCGCGACGCGCTTCGTCAGTCTTCGGTCTGCTTGCGCATGAGGCCTCGACCTGGGTGTGTGGACGCCGAATCGCGTCGCCAAACAGCTTGCGAGCCCATGCCGGACGGTGGGTGATGGGAGTTCGGTAACAACCGGCAGCGAACGGCCGAAAGCAGCGGCTTCAGGCTTCGAAGGCATTGCCTTTGGCAATACGAAAAGCCTATTATATCCGCCTACTTGGCCACGCTCTGCCCCGGACACAACTGTCCCGCTCTGCGTGAGAGGATTGCGGGATGGCGAACCTCCGGGTGGCGACCACAGACGCTGAGCACTTCTATCGAGTGGGCGCACTCGGCCTGCGCGCCCTGCAGGACCGCGGCTTCGGTGCCGAGCGCTTTGGTGCAAATGCAGCTGCGCGTTGGAAGGCCTTCAGCGGCGAGCTCACCGACAGCCACCGCCTCGAGCTCCTGTTGCGCGATGGCGCTGCGATGTATCCGCTGGCGTTCGCCGCGCGCTCGGTGTTCGCCCTTTCGGGCCTCGCAGACGATGAGCCGTTCGGTCCGCAGTGGGTATCGCTGGCGCCGATCCAAGCGGGCGCGATTCTGCGAGAAGCCGAAGGCGTGACGCATGGCGCGTCTGTATCCGCACGCGAGCTCTTGCGGGCCGTCGCGGATGCTTGGTCGCTCAAGGTCGTGGAACCCGAGGCGCTGCTGCTTGCGAGCATCAAAGCTGCCTCGCGCGTCGTCGTTGCTGGTGCCGGTGCGGTCGTTGCGATCGCCACGCACATGAGTGAACGCAACGACTGCGACTTTGGAGATCAGATCTTGCTCGTTAGCGAGCAACCTGGCGTACGACAACTTGCGGGCATTGCCGCGGCGATCACAGGTAGCCGAAAGACGGTTCGGTGCGTGCAAGCAAACGCCGCAGCCGCCGACGCAGTCGCACTTGGTTTTGATCGGGCAACAACAGAGCTTGTTTCGCTCGATGCGGCAACCGCCGAGGCCACCGCCGCAAGATCACTCGCTAGGGAGCTCGGAGCCTGATGGGTCACACGGGGGACACACAGAACGAACGCGGACGAGGTGGGTGATGACCCTCTCGAACGATCGCGTCATCGCCCGTGGCGTCTCCGCGCATCCGCACGAGCGCGATGCAGTGGACTACGCCATCAAGGTATTGCCCGATCGCGAGCCGTTTCGTCTCTGGGCGCTGATCGACCTCGTCGATACATCGGGCCGTCGCTACGACTTGGATCTCGTAGTCATCGGCTATCACGCCGTGTACCTGATCGAGATCAAGAGCCACCCCGGGAAGATCAGCGGTGACGTGGTCGACTGGTTTGTCGATTTCCCTGACGGCGGCCGCACCTGTTTCGAGAATCCACTCCGGCTCACGGCACACAAGGCACGCGTGCTCGGTAGCATGCTCGAACGTGCCTATTCGAGGCGCTCGGCTTCCGAGTCGACATAGACGAGGTGGCACATCCCGACGGTCGGGTCGTCGTGTTTCACGTTCCGTCGCGCCCGAGGGGAACTGCATACCACCTCGAAGGCACCTATCTCATGCGCGCTGGCGAGTCGCTTGTCCCGATGAGCGAAGACCACCTACGGCGCATCTTTGCCGAAGGCGCACCGGATTGGCTGGAAGAGCACTCGCGTTCACGGCTCTCCGCGCAAGAAGTCGTCGAGCTACTCGACACGCAGACGTTCTTTGAGCTGCTCAAGCTCCCGTACCCGTCGGCCAGATCGACACCAACTTCGCGCAGGCCACCGATTTCGAGAAGCTCACCTTTACGCTCGCCGCACGTGCATGGCGCGCTAAACACGTCGACTGGAACCGCGGTCTCCTATACGTCGAACCGATCGAAGTCGGCGGCTTGCCGCGCTGGCAAGGCCAACCGGTGCTGCTCAGCCGGTCCCTCTCGCAGTCAGTCCGCGAGGTGCTGATCGCCGAGGACGAACCTGAGTCCTGGTCTGTCCGCGCGCGCAAGCAGATGCTGCAGATCCGGCAGGAGTACGCGTTCCTCGATCGCGAGGCGGAGACCACGCTCATTGGCGACGGGAACGGCTTCCGGTTGTGGACCTTCTACGGCGGCAAAGCGAACAACCTGTGGGCGAAGGTGCTCGCGGAGAAGCTCGGCGAAAAGGTCACTGCGAGCAACTTCAGCATCGGCTTCAAGGAACATGCTGCCGAAAGCGAAGTTGCGATTCGGCAGTCCATTGCGGAACTGCGCGAGCAGAAGCGACCGAATCGGGAAGACGCCGTGAGACTCGCTGAACTGTGCGTGCGCGGCAGGCTCAGCAAGTTCGAGCCGTGTTTGCCGGATAGGTTGCTCAGTGAATATCTCGCCGAGGAGCTGACAGAGTGACGGAGACGCACGGTTTGCAGCGCTTCGCTCGGCGCGACCCCACCCACGGTAAGCTGGACACACGGGCCAGATGGCGACCACGGCGGCTCGCACGTCGGTGACGATATCGGGCTGCGCGGCGCTTGAAGTGCACCGAGTTCACCAAGCTGACGCCCATATGGCACACAGACCCGGCAGCCGGGCCCATCGATGATGGTCGACAGCACGCGTCCGCAGCTCTGGCGCCAAATCGTCACTGCCCTGCCGTGCGCGCCAATTAAGGTGTATCTTCGGCCGTATTCACCCCAGGAGAAGACATGCGTATTCGACCGTACAAGAGCGCAGTGCTGGTGTCGGCGTTCGTGAGT
>JADGRF010000023.1 GCA_017881055.1 Sandaracinaceae bacterium | reverse complement strand
CGGCACCGAGCATGCAGCCGATCGGCAGCAGCAGGTCCGACGCAAGCCCGCCGAGGCTCGTGATGCCTAACATCAGCTCGAGCACGACCAGTGTCAGCTTCCCGCCAAGCACGGCCCCGGCAGTGGTGCCGAGAATGCTTGGGTCCGCTAGCGGATTGCGGAACAGGCCCTGAACCAACACACCGGAGACTGCGAAGCCCGCGCCAAGCAGCAGCGACGCGAACAGGCGCGCGCAGCGCAGCGAGACGTACGTGTCGCGCAACGACGCGTCCGCGAGGCTGCCGGCGCCGAGCAAGAGTGACAGCCCGGAGGTGACGAGCAACAGGCCGAGCGCGAGCGCGATCAGCTTTTGGTTCGAGATCGTGCGCACCTAGCGCGGCTCCATCCTGAGAACATCGGATGAAGCTGCTTACTGGCGCGACGAGCGCGTGCTCCCAGAAAGCCGTCCATCCACCCACTCCCGAGGCGAACGAGAAACGAAACGCCTTCGAGCAGGTTTCCGGACTCGCGGCTCCGACTCTCGTGAGAAGAGTCGGCACCCTCTCGCCTTCCCATCCGTTGGGCCCATCGGCCGTTCGAAAAGTGGCTTGCGTGAGAGAGCTGGTAACCGCCTACCGTGACGGGTTCGCGCCGGCATTCGACCGGCTTCCCTACCGGGATCCTATCCCAGCAGCGAACGTGCACCGATGCACGCACGCACCTCGAAAAGCGGCTGGACGATGCGCCGGCAGGCTACGGGTGTCAAGGCGCGCAACGGCGCCAACACGCCGCTCACTCCGTGCGTGCGAGGCAGGCGCGCACCTCGTTCGCGCTGCGATCGGGAACCTCTTCCATGGGCACGTGGCCGACCTTCGGTTACTCGATCAGCTGCGAGTGCGGGATGCGCTCGTGGAAGATGGGCGCGAGCACGCAGCCGATCGGCGCGGTAGTGTGCGCGAGCCAGCGCTGTCGCCGCTCATTCATGGGTCGTCTCGCAGCGCACAGGGCGCGTGCCGGGGTAGTCGAGCCGCGGATGCTCCGGATCGAAGAGCCGCTTGTCGGTGGGCCTCGGCGGCTTCTTCGCAGTCGCGCGCAGATCGGCGACGAGCACGTCGCGAATGATCTGACTGCGGTTGATCGTGACCGCGCTCGGTTCGAGCGTCACGCCGCGCAGCAGATCATCGCCGTGCGTCGCGACGAAATCGCTGGTCACGACCGTCAGCAGTGTCGCGTCGGGCACGAGCGTGCCGTTTGCACGCAGGATCTCCACGCGCAGCGCTCCGTTCTCGCAGCGCGCGCGCGCGCGCAGCCCGGCCAGCGCCAGGATCGCGTGGCCACCGCCGAGGTTGTTCTTCACGACCGTCGCGAGATCGCTCGCCCGCATGTGCAGCGTGGCGAGCACGTTGTCGAACGGGAACAGCTCGAAGACGTGTCCGAAATCGAGCGGCCCCGCTGGCAAGCCCGTGCGCAGCGAGCCGCCGTTGTTGAACGCGGCATCAGCCTTGGGCACCGCGCGCAGCATCGCGTCCGCGAGCAGGTTGCCGAGCGCCGACTCTTGCTTGGTTCCTCGCTGCAGCGCCTCCGGCAGCGTGATCCCGACCAGCGTCTCGCCTGCACCCTTGGCCCGCGCGATGTCCCCCGCGATCGCCGCGCTCACGGCGTCGTCGTCCAGCACCGCCGCGCCCTCGTACGTGTCAGCTGGACAGACCGCAGGCAGCTCGGCGTCCGGATCGAGCACGCTTCCGCAGATCCCATGCGGCGGTAGGATGCGCGACTCCGCGACGCGTCCCGACGGCAGCTCGACGCGCAGATCCACACGCCCGAACGCGCGCGCCTTCGCGTACGACTCGATGATCGGGATCCCAGCCACGCGCTGCGCAACGCCGGCATGCGTGTGCCCCGCGACGATCGCATCCACTGCATGCGCCGGCAGGCTGCGCGCGAGCGTGAACACCTCGGCGCCGTCCTCGCAGCTGGACAAGTCATCCGGGTGGCTCACGTCGTGGCAGTCCCCACCGGCGTGCACGATCGCGATCACTACCTGCGCGCCTTGCGCCCGCAACGCCTGGGCTTCGCGCCCGATCGCAGGTGTCATGCGCTCGACGATCACGCCATGCACGTTGTCGGCGTGCGTCTGGGACAGCGCACCCGAGGTCAGCGCTCCGATCAAGCCGACCTTCACACCCGCTGCCGTCAGCAGGAACGATCGCAGCACACCGGGTACCGGCATGGCATCGCTGTTCGCTGCGCCGTCTCCCTTCGCATACAAGTTCGCGGACAAGAACGGAAAGCGCGCTTCCTTCACGCGCTCGCCGATCGCACCCAGCGGATCTTCACCCGCCTCGAGCGGGATCGAGTGCGGTCCGATCGGTCCGAAGTCGAACTCGTGATTGCCGAGCGCCGCCGCGGTGAGCCCGAGCGCATTCTCGGCGCGAACCATGCCCTCGCCCTCGCCCAAGTTCGACTCCAGCGTGCCCTGAAAGATGTCGCCCGCGTCGAGCAGCAGCAGCGCGCCGTGGTCTGCCGCGCGCGCTGCCCGCAGGTTCTTCACGTAGCCACCCAAGCGCGGCAGCTGTTGCATGCGTCCATGCAGATCGTTGATGCCCACGATCGACAGCGTGATGGTCTCTGTGACCGTCTCTGGGGTCGGCATGCTCGGTGCGCTCGGCTTGCTCGTGAGCGTCGGCGTCGGCGCCGCGATCCGTACGGCCTGGCTCGGCGCACATGCCCCCAGTGCAACGCCGCTCACGAGGAGCAGCGAAACCAACCCGACGCTGCCGCGCGACCTTGCAAGCACGCCTGCAGCATAGCGAAATGCCCCACGAACGCAGCCGTAAACCAGGTAAAGTCGCGCACATCGTGAGCGCGCGCTTCCCGTACCGACTGTTCCTGTTCGTGTTCTTGGGCTGGACGTTCGATTTCTACGATCTGGTACTGCTCGGTTTCCTGAAGGATGCTGTCGCCAAGGATCTGCACCTCACGCACAGCGCCGAAGCCTGGATGCTCGGCGTGGCGCTCGGGTCGTCCGGCATTGGCGGCATCGTGGCCGGTGTGCTGGCCGATCGCATCGGGCGTCGCTCGATGTTGGCCTCGACCGTGCTCATCTATTCGTTCGGCTCGCTGGTCTGCGGCCTTGCACCCACGCTGACCTGGTTTCTCGTGGGTCGCGCAATCGTCGGGCTCGGCGTGGGCGGCGAATGGGCGATCGGCCACAGCTTGCTCGCGGAAGCGGTGGAACCACGCGTACGCGGTCGCGCCTCGGCCGCGCTCCAAGCCGGCGAGCCTGTCGGCGTCGCGCTCGCCGCGCTCTCCGGCTTTCTCTTGATGCCGATGTTCGGCTGGCGCGCCGTGTTGCTCGGCTCCAGCACGAGCGCGCTGCTCGCCGTCTTCGTGCGTCGTACGTTGCACCTGACAGACGCACCGCAGACACGCGCGCCGCTGCTGGCCGAGCTACGCAAAGCGCGCATCGGTAGCCGCATGGTTCGCGCTTGGCTGCTCGGCGTGTTCAAGCTCGGCACCTATTGGACTTGCTACACGTGGTTGCCCAGCTTCTTGCTGCACGAGATGCACCAAGGTGTCGGCAAGTCGTTCGCGTGGATCCTGTCCGCGCAGCTCGGTCAGCTCGCCGGCATGCTGACGTTCGGCGCGGCGTCCGATCGCTTTGGTCGTCGGCCCGCGTTCACGGCCTACTCGCTGGTCACCGCATCCGCGATCGCAGCGCTCGCGTTCGGCTGGGAAACACTGTCCGCGCACCCACCCGCGTTCTGGGCCGTGATGCTGACGCTCGGCCTCGGCTCGGGCTGCACCGCGGGCTTCGGTGCGCTCTTGGCCGAGCTCTTCCCCACGCAGGTTCGCACCGCGGCGATGGGCACCACGTACAACCTCGCGCGTGCCGTGCAGCTCGGCGCACCGATCCTCGTCAGCTACGCCGTCGACGCGCACGGGCTCACCGGCGGTCTGTGCGTGCCTCTGGGCCTCGCGCTGGCCACGGCCTCGTGGGTGTGGGTCCTGCCGGAGACGCGCGGGATCGAGCTGCCCTCGCTCGCGCAGTAGCGCATCTCGCACGCGCGCGCGCACGCGCCCTCGACGCAGCCGCTACTAGCGACATCCGCGGCGCGCAGGATCTCGTCACCTGCGCTTCATGAGCTTGCGCGTTGAATCACGCGCCGCCAGGCCGCCGGCTTGCCGTCGATCATCCAGTCCATCTGCGAGATCGGCAGAACTTCGGCGCTGGAGAACGGCATGCGCTGCACGCCCGATGTGCTCTGCGCGGGGCCGCGAGCGTCCGTGGGCTCGGGTGTTTCCCAGCTCAAGATCCAGCCGACTTCCAAGTCGTCCTCGAACCTGCGTGCGAGCAAGTAGCTGCGGATGTGCCGGATCGCGACGATCGTCCACGCCACGATCCAACCGAGCCCCATCAGCTCTTCCGACGAGCTCATGCCGCGCACGATGAAGCCGCTGACCGTGATCGCGACGAACGCCGTCAGCACGACCAGCATCCACGGCACCGCTGTCAGCCGACCGATGTGCTGATCCAGCTCGTGTCGCTCCGAGTCGCCGAAGCGCCGCCGCTTGAGCCCGTTCTGCATGCCGAACGCCTGCTTCACGTCGGGCGGCAGCGAGTAGCGCAGCACGTTTGGTTGCGGCGTGGCCGTGGCTGCCACGTGGAGGCGCCGCTCGGGTAGCACGTCGCGTCCGTTGATGTGTAAGAGCCGTGCGGACGTTGGCAGGATGCCGAGCGCCTGTTCGCCCTGCCCGCGCTCGAGCACCGACGCGGTCACCAGCGCCACGACGTCGGGGTCTTCGTCTTCGTATGCTGCCTCGGCGATCGTGCCGATGAAGCGCTGCATGACACCGCGCGCGAGGTCGCTACGCAGCGGCCAGATCACGCGGATCTGCGCGACGACCTTGGCGATCGTCAGCGGCAAGGCGAAGAAGAACAGCATCATCGAGAACGCGATCGGTACCCAGCTGTCTCTTCCGTACGCCGCCCGCAGTTGCACGCTGATTACGATCGACGCAGGCAAAAGCCCGATCGCCAGCGCGCAGTACAGAAACAACCGGAGCCGACCCGCGCGGTACACCCGCGCAGCGAGCGCTCGCTGCTCCGCTGTCAATGGCAGCTCACCCATGCACGGCAGCCCCGCGCACCAGCGGGTCACTGCCTCGGGAGGCAGCGTGCGTTGATCCAGCTCGGCCACAGTGCCGTACAGTTTAGCGCGAGCGGCACGAATCGTCACGCTGCGCCCGAGCTTCGCCGGTGGGCCACGAAATCGTGGAACCACGCGTGGAAGCCGCTCCGCAAATAACTGTGCGTCATGCAATCGCGTTCCTGCGCGGCGCGACTACGACCTTGTGCAGGCGCGACAAGCTCCATGGCCCGAGGGGGCCGTTGTGCTTGGGCGTGGCCTTGCGGATCGCACCCAGCAGGCGCTGCGCGCCGCTCGTGCTCATCGGCACGCATTGCACGTGCGGGAAGCGCCGCACGATCAGCTTCACGATGTCGCGCGCGCGACTCGTGCCGACCACGTCCGCCACGAACGCAATTCGAATACGCTCGGTCGCGTGCTCGAGGATCGACACCGCGTCGCGCGCAGTACGTGCCGCGACGATGCGATGACCCACGCGTCGCATCGCGTCGAACAACAGGTTCTCGCGCTCCGGATGCGCGTGCACGACCAACACTTCGTCGTTGGGCACGTCGTTCTCGAGCGAGTCCATCACGAGATCTTGAATGAAGTCTTCGAACGCGGGTGACGCGTGCGTAAAGTGCAAACCTAGCTGCGCGACGGAGCCCGAGAGCTCGCGCCGCACGATCTCGGCAGGCATCTCGATCTCGGCCGCGCCCTCCACGCGAATCGCGACTTCCACGCGGCGTGCGCCGCGCGACTCGAGCGCGGAACTCGACTGACTCGTCGATTGATTCGCGCTCGCTTGATTCGTGCGATTCGTGCTCGACGCCTTGTGCAACGAACAGCCGTCGATCGACACGTCGTCGACCTCGTACAGCCCATCGAGCTCGCCGTCGCATTGCAGCAGCGCCTTCCCCGAAACCGGAATGCGGAAAGACCGACGCCGTTCCCAAAGCATGCTCTCCATGACCGTCCCCCTTTTCGTTTCAGCGCGTCGCACCCCCGTGCAATGCGTGACTTCGGGCAATGTAGCGCTCGATGCGTGCGCTCGAAAACGGCTTGCCAACGTCAATTCGCAGCGCGTCACGATTTTGCTCCGCACATGTCTCTCGTGGGATCACATTTCAGTTGCATCTGCAGCAGCGATTCATTTTGGTCCCATCTGGGAGCGCTCAAGGGGGCATGCGCTTTGTTCCGAATCGGAAACATCATCGAAAGAGCCGCCGCGCTAGAGTCGAGTCGCTGTGGCGGTAGATCCTCAAGCATTTGTTCATGTTGTCGAGGTCTGGGTCCCCGATCGGCAAGTCTTGCGCCATCGCTCTGGCGCGTACGGCAAGCACACCGATTTCGCGCGCAAGAGCGTGACGACCACGTATCGACGCGGTGAGGGTTTACCTGGCGCCGCGTGGGCCAGCGGGCGCGTCGTGGTCTGGAAGGACCTGCGCGGTCACCAGGTGCGCGGCCAGCCCGCGGAGGAATACGGCCTCGACGCCGGCGTCGCCGTGCCGATCTACCGCGGCGAAGCGCTCACGTCCGTACTGCTCATTCTCTGCGGCAGCCGCAAGCGCGCGAGCGGCTGCATCGAAGTGTGGGAGCCCCAAAACCGCAGCGAGCTCGTGCACGCCGGTGCGTACTACGGCCAGCTCGACGCCGCGGTGCGTGAGCCGAGCGAGCAAATGCGCTTCACCCGCGGTGTCGGATTGCCTGGCATTACGTGGCAGCGCGGCGCGCCGTTCTTGATCGAAGACCTGACGACCGCCGACGCATTCGCGCGCGCGGTGCTAGCCGAAAAGTGCGGACTGCGCACGGGTCTGGGCATCCCGTTGTATCGCGGCGGCGATCTCGCGCAGGTGCTCGTGCTGTTATCCGCGCAAGCGAGCCCGATCGCGCGCGCCTTCGAGGTCTGGGTCCCCGATGCCAAGGGTCACCTGTACCTGGAGCAATCGGTGTACGAAAAAGGCCTCGAGCACTTCGCCAGGCTCAGCCGCAACACGACGTTTGCTCCCGGCGAAGGCCTGCCCGGCCGTGTGTTCGAGTCTGCGCAGCCGCTCGTGTTCGGCAACATCCAAGTCGGGCCGTTCATTCGCCATCGCGCCGCGGAAGACGCGGGTCTCGAAGTGGGCGTGGGCATTCCCGTGCACGACGGCGAGAATCTGCGCGCGGCCGTGCTGCTGCTGCGTTGACGTCAAGCACGTAGCGCGCGAAGAAGATTCGTCTAGCGTTCGGGGCCCACGTGCGTACGTGCGGCCAACGATGGCGCCTCGCGTTGCGATCATTGGAGCTGGAATGGCCGGTCTGTCCGCGGGCTGCTACGCGCGCATGAACGGCTTCGACGCGCAGATCTTCGAGCTGCACGACAAACCCGGCGGTCTGTGCACGGCTTGGAAGCGCGGCGACTACGTGTTCGACGGCTGCTTGCAGTGGCTGGTGGGCACCTCCCCACGCAGCGGCTTTCACCGCATGTGGCTCGAGCTTGGCGCGCTCGATGACCGACCCGTGATCGACCACGAAGAGTTCCTTCGCTACGAAGCCGACGACGGACGCACGCTCATCTTCTACACGGACGTCGGCCGTTTGCGAGCGCACCTAGAAGCGCTCTGCCCGCTCGATACGGCGCGCATTGCCGAGCTGATGCATGCGATCGATCACTTTCGCGGAGTGCAACCGATCCTCGATCGTCCGCACGGGCTGAAGGAGCTGCTGGAACAAGCGGGCAAGCTGCTCGATCTGAGCAAGGCTGCGCCGGATTTTCTGCGCTACGTGAAGACCTCGGTGCACGACTTCGCTGCCAGCTTCCACGATCCGATCATGTCGGAAGCGTTATCGAGCGCGTTCGACCTACCCGACTTTCCGATGCTCGCGTTCGTCGCCACGCTGGCCTGGCACGCCAATCGTGATGCGGGCTACCCGGTGGGCGGTTCCCTCGCGTTGGCCCGCGCGATCGAGCATCGCTACCGTGCGCTCGCGGGTCGCGTCGCCTACGGAGCGCGGGTGCAGCGCGTGCTGGTCGAGCACGATCGCGCCGTGGGCGTGGAGCTGGCCGATGGTACGCACTACCACGCCGACTACGTGATCTCCGCCGGCGACGGCCGCGCAGCGATCTTCGACTTACTCGACGGTCGCTACCTGAACCACGAGCTGCGCGCGCGCTACGGCACGCTGCCGCGCTTCCCCTCGTTGGTGCGCGTGTCGCTCGGTGTCGCGCGCGATCTCTCGGCCGAGCCCAACGAATGGAGCGTTCCGTTGCGCGAGCCGATCGTGGTCGATGGTCGCGCCCGCTCGCGTATCGTGATTCGTCACTACGGCTACGACCCCTCGTGTGCACCGCGCGGAAAATCCGTCGTGAGCGTGTCGTTCCCGGCGAGCTACGACGCCTGGCTCACGCTGCACCAACAGCCCGAGCACTACGCCGCCGAGAAGCATCGCATCGCGCGCGCCGTGATCGCGGCGCTCGAGACGCGCTGGCCCGGCTTCGCGCGCGCCGTCGAGCAGATCGACGTGGCCACCCCGCTCACCTACGAGCGCTTCACCGCAAACTGGGACGGCAGCATGGAAGGTTTCCTGCTGACGACGCACTCGATGACGCTGCGCATGCCCGACACGCTGCCCGGCCTCGAGCGCTTCCGTATGATCGGTCAGTGGACGCAGCCCGGCGGCGGCCTGCCGACGGCCGCCTGGTCCGGTCGCAACGTGCTGCGCGCGCTGTGCGAAGAGCAGGGCAAGCCCTTCGAAACCGAGCTCGCCCGCTAAAACAGCAACGCCTGGGCCGCGATCCACTTCGCGATCCGCCTTCACTTTCTGCGGTGCGTGCTCACGGACGTGAGTCCGCTGCGCGCGCTCCTCGAAACTGAAGGCGCCTCGCTCGTGTCTCGCGTCCCATGCGTTACTGTTTATAGTGCTGAACCGACCAGCAGCTGCGCCAAGCGATCGAGCTTGGGCAATACGACATCGCGTGCTTCGGAGCGCAGGCGAAAGAGGGCGCGGGTCACACCCAGCGTACGGTACTTGTCGAGCGCCTCTGCGTTTTGTGGCACGCCGTACACGCTGATCGACACGCTCTCTCTTTCGCGCCCGGCGGCTTCGCGCCGCCGCTCGAACTCGGCGAACAGCGGGCCGAGGGCATCGGGGCCCATACCGCCGTCAATTGGCAACCAGCCATCGCCGTAGGCGAGCACGCGGTCGATCGACAAGAGGCTCATGCCGCCCAAAACGATGGGTGGACCTGGTTTTTGCACCGGCTTCGGATGGCACCAGATCGCGTCGAAGTCGACGAATTCGCCGTGGAACGCCGCCTCCTCCTGCGACCAGATCGCGCGCACCGCCAGCACCTGCTCTTTGAGCTTCTTGAACCGCGTCTTGAACACGGTGCCGTGGTTCTCCATCTCCTCGGCGTTCCAGCCGCCGCCGACTCCAAAGATGAACCGGCCACCGGACAGCTGGTCCAGGCTGGCAGCTGCATGCGCCGTCGTGATCGTGTCGCGCTCGATGAGTAGGCAGATGCCGGTAGCGAGCTTGATCTTCTTCGTGATCGCGGCCGCGGCGCTGAGCGCCACGAACGGATCGTACGAATGCCAGTACTCCGGCGGCAGCTCACCGCCGGCGGGATACGGCGAGCGTCGGCTCGCCGGAATGTGCGTGTGCTCGGGCAACCATAGCGACTCGAAGCCCCTGTCCTCCGCCTCCTTCGCCAGCTCGTGCGGCGCGATGGCGTAGTCCGTGGCAAACATGGTCAAGCCGAGCTGCATCATCAGACTCCTTTCGCGTGGTCAGCGCTTTTTGCTGCGCGGCCGATCACCCGGCCCCGTTCGCTGCGTGCCGCCGGCATGCGTGGCCGTGGCAGCGCTCGTCGTGTGCTTGGTATGCTTGGTGTGCTTGGTGCCGGGTCGTGGCGGCAGCCCCGTGTGTTGCGTGAGCAGCGCACCGCGCTTGGGCTTGGGCCTCTGGCCCGTGCCCGCACCGCCGCCCTGCTTGCGCGCGTCCATCCGCTCGGCGTAGGTCTTGCCGACCTTCGGTTGCCAACCGAGCGGCTGCTGCCACGGCACCAGCTGCACCGCGGCCGGCCCAATCAAGTCTTGGCGTCCCATACGGCCCAACGCCTCGCGCAGGATCGGCCAGTTGTCGGGATCGTGATAGCGTAGAAACGCCTTGTGCAAGCGTCTTTGCTTGCTGCTCTTGGGCGTGAACACGTCGCCGCCGTCGTGCTTGACCTTGCGCAGCGGGTTCTTGCCCGTGTGGTACATGGTCGTGGCGCTCGCCATCGGCGACGGCAAGAACGCCTGCACCTGATCGGCGCGAAAGCCGTTCTGCTTCAGCCACAGCGCCAGCTCGAGCATGTCGTCATCGGTCGTGCCCGGGTGCGCCGCGATGAAGTACGGGATCAAGTACTGTTCTTTCCCGGCCTCCTTCGAGTAGCGATCGAACAGCTCTTTGAAGCGATCGTACGCGCCGATGCCCGGCTTCATCATCATCGACAGCGGGCCTTCGCTGATGTGCTCGGGCGCAATCTTCAAGTAGCCGCCGACGTGATGCGTCACGAGCTCCTTCACGTACTCCGGCGAGCGCACCGCCAAGTCGTAGCGAACGCCCGAGCCGATCGTGATCTTCTTGATGCCCTTCACCGCGCGCGCCCGCTTGTACAGCGCAATGAGCGGCGCGTGGTTCGTGCCTAGGTTCTCGCAGATCTCAGGGAACACGCACGACGGCCTGCGGCACGCGGCTTCGATCTCGCGGCTCGTGCACGCGAGGCGATACATGTTGGCGGTGGGGCCGCCGAGATCCGTGATGTGACCGGTGAAGCCCGGCACCGTGTCGCGCACGCGCTCGAGCTCACGGATGATCGAGTCTTCCGAGCGGTTCTGGATGATCCGGCCTTCGTGCTCCGTGATCGAGCAGAACGAGCAGCCGCCGAAACAGCCGCGCTGAATCGTGATCGACAGCTTGATCATGTCGTACGCGGGAATGCGCGCGTTGCCGTAGTCGGGGTGCGGCGCGCGCGTGTACGGCAGCTCGTAGATGCGATCCATCTCGGGCGTGGTCAAAGGTAACGGTGGCGGGTTGATCCACAGATCGAAGTCGCCGTGCGATTGCACGATCGCGCGCGCATTGCCGGGATTGCTCTCGAGGTGCAGCACGCGTGAGGCGTGCGCGTACAGCACCGGGTCGCGCCGCACGTCGTCGTAGCTGGGGACCCGCACCACCGTGCGCTCACGATCGAGCTTCGGTGTCTTGCGTCGCAGCGGCAGCAGCTGTCCGCCGCCGTCAGCTGCAGCACCCACGCCACCTGCAGCCACCCGCTCTTCCTCGGTGGCGTACGGATTCGCGGGCGGTGCGAGCGGCCCGGGCATGTCGACGTGCGTGGAGTCGAGCTCGCTGAACTCCGGGCGCGGGCTCCTGTTGCGTGCTGCGCGAAAGGCCGTGCCGCGGATGTCGGTGAGCGTGTCGATCGCTTCGCCGCGACCCAGGCGATGCGCAATCTCCACGATCTGCCGCTCCGCGTTGCCGTACACGAGCAGGTCCGCGCCCGAGTCGAGCAGCACGGAGCGCCGCACCTTGTCCGACCAATAGTCGTAGTGCGCGATCCGGCGCAGGCTGGCCTCGATGCCGCCGATCACCACCGGTACATCGGGGAACGCCTCACGGCAGCGCTGCGTGTACACGATGGTGGCGCGACTCGGCCGCCGATTGGGCTCGGCGTTCGGCGTATACGCGTCGTCGCTGCGCGGCTTTTTGTCGCTCGTGTACTGGTTGACGAGCGAGTCCATGTTGCCGGCCGTCACGCCGAAAAACAGGTTGGGGCGACCGAGCTCGAGAAAACTGTCCACACGGGGAACCGCAGGTTGCCCCGCGGGCATGTGACTATCCGCCAGCCAATTGGGCTGGGCCAGGATCCCGACGCGGAAGCCCTGGGCCTCGAGCAGGCGGCCGATCAGCGCCATGCCGAACGCCGGGTGGTCGATGTACGCGTCGCCGGTCACGAGCACGACGTCGCAGGTGTCCCAGCCGAGCGCGTCCATCTCGGCCCGCGTGCGCGGCAGCACCTGGGCCACACCGAACCGCTTGGCCCAGTACGGACGCCGGGAAAACAGGTCGGGCGCGCTCTGCATGCGCGCAGTTGTGCGTCGCGGGGGGTATTTTCGCAAGTGAGCCGCGGATTGGCCTGCCCGTGCGCTACCGGACGCGCGCAGCCCGAGCCGCCAGCGCGCTCCGGAACTCGGCGAGGGCCGGCACCAGCAGCACGAGAGGCAAGAGGCGCACGAACGCCGAGACGTAGAACACGTCCCGGTAGCCGAACCCGGCGTGCGAGAGCAGGTAGCTGCCACAGAGCGCACCTGACAGCTGGAACAGGCCCGCGAGGCTGGCCGCGAAGGCCAAGACCTCGACCCGATGCGAGGGCTTTGCGACCTGCAGCAGCAGCTGAAAGCTAGCGAACTCGTACGCGGCCCAGGCAAAGCCACTCAGCATCTGCGCAAACACCAACGTGGGCTTGTCGATCGCGGCGCCCCAAATCCCCGAAACCAACGCGATCACTCCGATCGCGCCCACGAGCAACTTGGCCAGCCCCACGCGCGCCGCGACCCGATGCATGAACAAGAGCGCGACCGACTTCATGAGCAGCTGTACGCCGCACAGGAGCGCAAAACCGTCGTAGCCGAGCGCGAGCGTCTTCAGCATGTACGGCGCGTAGAACGGGATCGACAGGTGCGCGCCGAACATCAAGAGGGCGAGCGCGAACACCAGGCGCTTGCCCTCGCCGCGCAGCGCCCCGCGCATGCGCGCCCGCACGCGCCGCAGCGAGTCGCGCGGCGGCGGCCGATTGGCGCGAGCGCCTGTGCGCGTCCGCTCCGGCTCGCCCTGCAACATCAGCATGAGGCTCGAGGCGGTGCGCGCCACGAAGCCGACGCTGAACAACGCCGCATATGCACGCGAGACATGCTGCGCGAGCTCGCCCGCATGCAGGTGATAACCGCCCCACATGAACCCGAGCAGCAGCGAGACCGCGAGCGCCGCCGAGCGCAGCGAAAAGTAGCGCTGGCGATCGATCTGCTCGGTGAGGTCGCCCATCCACGCGCCCCACGCCGGCATGATCACCATGCCCGACACGAAGTAGAGCAGCACCAGCGCGAGCAGCGGGCCGAGCGCATGCGAACCGGTCCACGCAACGAAGATCAGGCCCAGGTGACTGAGCGCTTGCACCACGGCGCCTGTCACGACGAGCCGCTTACGCGAGCCGAGCGCGAGCACCAGCGGTCCGGTCAACGCCTGCGCGACCGCACCTGCGAACAGCGGCAGCGTGACTAGGATGGCGAGCGCGGTGTCGCTGTGTCCGAGCGCGACCGCACACGCGCCGAAGTAGCTCTCGCTGACGCCCAGCATCAACGCGTACAGCACGCCATCGACCACCGAGAGCTGAAGCGATCGCTCAACCAACCGCGCGTTGCTACTCATCTCGCCGCCATCCGTGTAGCAGGACGCGCTGGACCGCGCCAAAGAACGCTTGCGGACGCGGTTCAGCGCGGCGAGCGTGAGGTCCGCCGACGCACGAACAGGCACGCCGCCGTGATCAGGCCCGCGGCGAGCCACGCGTCGCCCGAGCTCGACCCGCTGCGCTGCGCGACCGCGCAGCCGCTCTTGCTGCTGGAAGTGGAGCCACCGCCGCCGGACCCGCCTGACGCGAGGCTGCCCCCAACACCTCCGCCAACCACGCCACCGGATGCGCCAGCAACGCCGCCGCCCGCAGAGCCGCCGTTGCCAGGAGCCGCAATGCCTGCGCCGCCGCCGGTCTGTTCGCCCGCACCTGCGGTGCCGCTGCCCGCACCGCCTGCGCCCACACCACTGGCCCCGTCACCTGCAACGCCGCCGCTCGTGCCCGCGCTGCCGGGGACGCCTGCCGGCAAGATCTTGATGTCGGCGCAATGGAAGTAATAGCACTTGGACAGCGCCTGGAGGTCGTTCTCCATCACCTGCACGACCTGCAGCGTGCACTTGTCGCAAGGCGTGTTCGGCAGCGTGACCTTCTGCGTGAACATCTTGCCGGCCGCGTCGCTGAACCCGACGCGCGAGCGAAACGAGACGCCGTCCGCGAGGACGTTGCCCGACGCGCTGGTTGGCACCATGGTCTCGTCGAAGTTGCAGCTTCCATCCTGCACGATGGTCGGGTTCTTCAAGTCGTCGCGGTTCGGCGCGAGCGCAATCCGAAAGTAGCCCGGGTGCGCGACCGTGTCGGTCCACTGCACGTCGATGGTCTCGCCGACGTGGAATTCCGTGATCTTCCCGCTCGCAGGCACGGGGTTCACGTTGTCGTAGCCGCCGGGGCCGCACGGTCCGCCTTTCTGCGGGGCACCGTCGCTGCCTTCGTTCAGCCACGACGCCGGCGCCTTCAACGTGAAGTGCGCATGCGCCGTGTGGGTCGCGATGCAGCCGAGGACCAGAACTACCGTGCAGGCTTGTTTACGCATATCGAACATCGTCGTCTTCTCCCAGTAAGTGCAGAGCCAGTCCAGACCCCGACCGCGGGACACTGACGAAAACTTGGCCGCCGCGCCGCCAAGCGTTACCCAACGTGGGTGACACCGCGTTCACGTTCGGCCCAGCTGTTCGCCGAAGTCCTGCCTGCAAGCAGTCCTGACTTCGGCGCGCCGCCACGTGCCGCCGCACACGGTACCAGCCACGGCGGACGAGCGCTGGCGTTCTTCGCCGCCTTGGCGATCGGCTGGTGCGGGATCACGCTGGAAGCCCACTGGCGACCCACGTCCCCACTGACAATCACAAATGATACGTACAACCCGGCGGGCAAGAGCGCCGCGTTCACACCGTTAGCGCCTTCGGTCACGGATCAACCGCTTCAGCCCGCCGTCGCTGAAGATATCGTTAAAGATACCGCCTCGACGGATGCCGCCGCCGGCCCGAGCGACGCCGCGCTTCTAGATTCCCTGAGTAACTCCGCGATCATCCGCGTAAAGCGCGGCTCTGGAGGCCGTACGCTGGCCTTCAAGCTCGGCTTCGCCGACGGCTCCGCAGGCTACTTCAAGCCCGAGCAGCAGGTATCAAGCGCGCACTGGTACGCCGAGCTCGCTGCGTATCATCTGGACCGCGCGCTCGGGCTAAACCGAGTTCCTCCGGTGGCCAGCCGGCGCGTCGCCTGGAGCATGTTGATGAGCGCCGCGGGGGCCGACCGTCGCATTCCCGAGCTTATCATCGGCCACGACGGGATGCTGCGCGGCGCTGTGGTGCACTGGATCCCGGAGCACCTTCTGCCCGCGCACACGCCGCCTGGCTGGGAGAACTGGCTGCGTGCGGAACCGTTTGCACGCTGGTCCGTTTCGCCCTACCAAAGGCCCGCCGTCTACGGTGCGCAGCTCAAAGCGGTCCATGAAGCCGGTAGGCGCGGCGAGCTGGCACCCGGACGCTACGAGTCTGTTCCCGTTTCAGCTGACATCGACCTGCCCCCGGCGCTCTCCGACATGATCCTCTTCGATTTTCTCACGCTCAACTACGACCGCTGGGGTGGAGACAACACCAACGTGCTGACGCGCGGTGCCGGCGGTCCTCTGATCTTCCTCGACAACGGTGACGGCTTCTCGCCCGGGCCGGCGCGTCGCAGCTTGCTCGATGCGCGCCTCGCACCGTTGTCGCGTTTTCGTAAGCGCACGATCGACGCGCTGCGCGCGCTCGACGTGAACGCCTTCGGTGAGCGTTTGAACCGGGATCCGCTCGGGCCGATCCTCGATGCGCACGCGCTCGCGGGGCTGGAGACGCGCCGGCAGATCGTGCTCGAGCACGTGGCGGCGCAAGCGCGCCGCTTCGGCGACGCAGTCTTCGCATGGTGAACATGAGCGAGAAGACCACACCACGCGCGCAAGGCTACGCGCAGCCGGCCGAGTGGGCACAGCACCGGGCCTGCTACACGGCCTGGCCCGCGCACGAGTACGCCTGGGGCCCGGCGTTGGCCGCAGCGCAGCGCGAGTTCGTCGGCTTCGCACAGGCGTTCTGCGAGCATGCGGAGCAAGAGCCGCTGCATGTGCTCGTGGACGACCACGCGCACGAAGCCGAGGCGCGTGCAGCGCTAGGGGCAGTCGCGGCGGGCGCTCATCGCGTCGTGTTCGTGCGCATGCCGTATGGCGACGTTTGGCTGCGCGACACGGCGCCGATCTTCGTGCGTCGCACGGGCGCACCGCACGACATCGCGAGCGTGCGGTTTCGCTTCAACGGCTGGGGCGAGAAGTACATCTATCAGAGCGACGCGCAGCTGTCGTCGCGGATAGCGGAGCTGCATGGCGGCCCGAGCTTCGGCGCCGACTTCGCGCTGGAGGGCGGCGCGCTCGAGACCGACGGCCTCGGCACGTGCCTGACCACGCGCAGCTGCCTGTTGAACCCGAACCGTCAGGCGCCGACCGGGCTCGACGCCGAGCGCGTGGTCGAGCAACGCCTGCGCGAGCTGCTCGGCTTCGATAAGCTGATCTGGCTCGATGAAGGCCTCGCCAACGATCATACCGACGGTCACATCGACAACATCGCGCGCTTCGTGGCGCCCGGCGTGGTCGTGTGCATGGAGGCGCGCGACGCGGACGACGTGAACCGCGCCACGCTCGACGCGATCGCGCACAAGCTCTCCGTTGCAACTGACGCGCGCGGCCAGGCGCTGCGCGTTACGCGCATTCCTTCGCCGGGCCGCGTCCTGGGCGCCGAGGGCAGCGTCGTGCCCGCAAGCTACATGAACTTCTACATCGGCAATCGCACCGTCGTCGTGCCGGGCTTCGGCACGCCCTGGGACGAGCCCGCGCGCGAAGCGCTGGCCGCGCTCTTCCCCGGCCGTGATGTGCGCATGCGGAGCGCGCGCGCGCTCCTCGAGGGTGGCGGAACGTTTCACTGCATGACGCAGCAGGAGCCCTCGCCGTGACCGAGGTTGCCGACCAGCTCAAGCTCGGCCTCGCGCAGTTCGCGATGCACGACGGACCCGACGCTGCGCCGAAGAACATCGTGCGCGCAATCGAGCACGTGCGCGCGGCGCATGCGCTGGGCGCAGACGTCGTGCTGCTGCCGGAGCTGTTCTCGACGCCATACTTTCCGCGTGAGATGGATCCGAAGTTCTTCGCGCTGGCGCATCCGTTGGCCGAGGATCCGGCCGTGCGCGCGCTGTCCGAGCTGGCGCGCGAGCTGTCGGTGGTGCTGCCCGTGTCGTTCTTCGAGCGAGCCGGCGACGCGTACTACAACAGCCTCGTGCTGCTCGACGCCGACGGCAAGTCACTGGGCGTCTACCGCAAGACACACATTCCCGACGGCACCGGCTACGAAGAGAAGTTCTACTTTCGTCCCGGCGACACAGGCTTTCGCGTGTTCGAGACGCGCTTCGGTCGGCTCGGCACCGGCATCTGCTGGGATCAGTGGTTCCCGGAGTGCGCCCGCGCGATGACGTTGCTCGGAGCGGATGTGCTCTTGTATCCGACGGCGATTGGCTCGGAGCCGGTGACCGGGCGCGACACCTCGAAGCCCTGGCGTCGCGCGATGGTCGGGCACGCGGTGAGCAACACGATCCACGTTGCCGCTGCGAATCGTGTTGGAGACGAAGGCGGGCAAAAATTCTATGGCACGTCGTTCATCGCGGACCCTTGGGGCGAGATCGTAGGTGAGCTCGATGGCGGCGAGCAGGGTGTGCTCGTGCACACGCTGGATCTGGCTGCGGCGCGGAAAGATCGCGACTGGATGGGGTTGTTGAAAGATCGCCAGCCTCATGCCTATGGCGAGCTTACGAAGACGCAACGCTGACGGCGTTCAGGTGACCTGATCGGCCTGCGGGGGTGGCGGGGGGTCTGGGGGACGTGCGGGTTGCACTTGTCGCGGTCGCGACCACGCATCCAGCCGTCTCTCACGCGACGCAACCCGCACTCGCCCGCGCGTGCCAACTCGGGCATCGCTCGCTAGAGTTGGCACGCGCGCACGCCCCCAGACCCGCCGCCACCCCCGCAGGCCTCGCGTCATCGCAGCTCGCGCGCGACCCAGCCGCAATCGGTCGCACGCAAGGTCGTGTGCCGGGATGGCAGCTGACGAGACTGGACCACGCAGTGTCGCTCTCGCCCGTGGCAGTTGACACCACGGCCCGCGCAGTGTCGGCGGCAGTTAACACGTGGCGATCGATGGCGGCGTCGAGTCGAGGCTGCGTGGCCGGGGGTGGGGTCTCCGGGGGCGTGCGCGCGTGCCAACCGATCGGAGGCAAGACCCCGGTTGGCACGCGCGGGCGAGTGCGGGTTGCGTCGCGTGGGAGAACCTTTTCGCGTGGTCGCAACCGCGACAAGTGCAACCCGCACGTCCCCCGGAGACCCCACCGCCGGCCACGCAGCCGGTAGGTCACATCAAACGCATTCACTCTGCCCACTCAATGCACCAACGGAACTTCCACAGTCATCGGATCCCCGTGCTCTGGCGGCGCTCCGCTCGAACGCAGGGCGCCCAGGCGCAGGCCGTAGCGTGCGATCGCGTAGCGCTCCGAGCGATCGAGCGCGTGGAACGATAGCAAGTACTCGTCGTGCAGCTGCGCGGGGGAGAGCCAGCCGTCGAATAACAGATCCACGCGCCGCGGCTTTTCTTCGACGCCTAGGCGCAGCGCGAGATCGTTCGGGCACGGCGCGAGTGAGTACAGCTCGAGCTCGAGGCCATCGGGGGCGAGCCACGCGTCGACGACCACCAAGCAGCTCGTGAGCGGAATGCCGAAGCTGGGGCTCGCGTCCGTGGGGAAGTAGCGCTTGGTGAGACCCGTGCGCGGATCGTGGCCACGCGCCAGCGTGAGCAATGTGGGCTCTGCGGCGACCAGGCCGTAGTCACGGCGTGCGAGCCAGGTGCGTGTGATCGGCTCTTCGCTCGTGCGCAGCAGCGTCTCTTGATGCGCGAAGCGAACGCGATGACTGATGTCGAGCACTACGTAGTCGGCGTCGTGATCGGGCGGCGGTGCGCGAAACAGCCGGTGGCGCTCGGCGAGATGAGGCAGGAGCGCGTCGGGAGCTTGCACCGACGCGTCGCTTGGAATCGCCTCCACCGTGCGCGCGGCTTCGTCGCTGAGCGCGTCGTGTCGGAAGTCGGCGCGTGCGAAGTCGTGCGACCAGGGCAGGCCTCCCTGTACGAGGCTCGCCGTCAGCGCTGCGCCGCACACCACACAGAGCCCGAGCTTCGTGAGCGCCGGGCGAGCGGTCCACTGCTCCGTGCGGTGCACGCCGTCCAGCGCTGCAGCCACCAGCGGCGGCACGGCGAGCGTCAGGTAGTGCGAGTAGAGCGCGGTGGTGGTCGGGAACGTCGAGATCAGGTTGATCGCGAAAAACGGCAGTGTGAAGAACAACCAGCGTGGTGCGAGCAGCGGCGCAAGCGCGAGCGGCAGGAGCACCCGCGGCAGATACGAGAGCCGCTCGGGCGCCGCGAAGTGTGCGAGCACGCGCGAGGGCTCGGTGAACAGCGCGCGCACGATGCCGAGTGGCGAGCCGCCCCACGTGCCGAAGTGCAGCTCGAGGCTGCCATGTGGCGGCGAAAAGCCGCGCAGCACTAGCGCTTGCACCGCGAGATACACGAGCGCCACGCCCGTCGTGACGATGCCGCCGCGGCGCAGTGTAGGCGCAAGGCCGATGGCGGGTAGGCCGAGCAAGAGCACCAACAACGCGAAGTCCGCGCGGCAGCACAAAAGGCCGAGGCTCGCGAGCGCGAGCGCGAGTCCGTCGCGGCGATCGAGCGCGTCGAGCGCGAGCGCGAGCGGCAAGACGCCAAGCGAGCCGGGATGGAATTCGTAGCTTGCGACGTGCGCGAGGTTGGGGTAGCAGAGCCACGCGATGGCGGCTGCGAGCGCACCGAGATCGCCGAAGCGACGCGCTCCGATCTGCGCGAGCGGCAGCGTCGCTAGACCAAATGCCAGCGACTGCGCGAGTAGCAGCACCGGCACCGTGCCGAACGCGCGACCGAGCAGGCCGAGCGGCCACAGCACCACGGCGACGTGCGTGCCCAAGAAGGACGAGCCTAGGATCGGTTCCCAAAAATCGCCGTGCGCGAGGCCCCACGCTTGGCGTGCGTACAGCGCCAAGTCGAACGTGTGGTTGTGATAGCTGGCGTAGCGGCTGAACGCGAGCGTGGCGGTGAGCGCGGAGAAACCCGCGCTGCCGAGGCAAATCGCGATGCGCGTGAACAACTTCACGGGCCGAGCTTAGATCGGTTTATAGTGCCGCGGGTGAGAGGCCTGTACGCGATCATCGATCCGGAGCATTGCGCGGGTCGCGATCCGCGCGTGATCGCAGCGGCTGTGCTGCGTGGCGGCTGCGCGGTTCTGCAGCTGCGCGCCAAGACGCTCGACGACGCCGCGTTCGTCACGCTCGGCCGTGAGCTTGCGCAGAGCTGCCGTGCTCACGGAGTGACGTTCGTGGTGAACGATCGCGTGGCGCTCGTGGATGCGATCGGCGCCGACGGGCTGCACCTTGGCCAGAACGATCTCTCGCTGGCAGGAGCTCGCGCGCGCGTCGGATCGCACGTGATGATCACGGTCTCCACGCACTCACTCGAGCAGGCGCGAGCGGCCGAACGGCGCGGCGCCGACGGGATCGGCTTTGGTCCCGTGTTCGCGACGCGAACGAAAGCCGACGCGGATCCTGTCGTCGGTTTGTCCGCGCTGGCAGAGGTTTGCGGGCTGCTACGCATCCCAGTGATCGCGATCGGCGGGATCACGCTCGAAACCGCGCCGCAGGTGCGTTTGGCGGGTGCGCCGTTCGCAGCGGTGATCTCCGCGATCTGCGCTGCGGCCGATCCCGAAGTCGCCGCGCGCGCGCTGCATCGCGAGCTGCTCGGCCCGGAGCCGAGCTCTGCGGCTCCGCCGGAAGGCGGACGCTGACATCGTGTCCACCCGTTCTTCGCGGCCCGACGTTCCGCGCGACCCAGATCCCGATGCCGCGCTGCGCGACGAGCTGTTCGCGCTGTACTGGGAGGTCGATGCCTTGTACGCCGACTGGTCGTGTCCGAGCAGCACGGAGTGTTGTCGCTTCGGGATCACGGGCCGGCAGCCGTATCTCACCTCGATCGAAGTCGCCGTGCTGCAGCGAGCGTTGGCAGAGAAGAGCAGCGGCCGTCTGCCTGCCAAACGCAAACGCGCGCTGCCGTTGACAGCCGACGTCGCGACGGAGCGCATTTGTCCTTTGCTCGATCGCAACGCGCGCTGCAGCGTGTACGCGGAGCGGCCGTTCGGCTGCCGCACGTTCTACTGTGAGCGCGCGACGCCAGGTGTAGGCCCCGAGCACGACGAGCTGCGCGAGCTCGTGCGACGACTGCAGGAGCTCGCGGCACGACATCGCATGGGCGGCGAGCTAGCGCGCCCGATCTTGCGTGTGTTCGGCGACTCAGACGACATGTAGCGGTGGCGCGAGTAAGCGCGCAGGCGGGACGGGCAAGGGGCTCGACGGTGGCCTCGACGTCGCGGCGATCGACCTGCCGCCGATGGGCCGGCGACCTGAAGGCTGTGCCCCCGCTCGATCCAAGCCATCCGGCGTTCTACCTGCCCGCTCGAGAGCTACTTGCCGGAAACAGCCGAGGCTACTGGGTGCCCGAGCCGTGCCGTGCCGACGCCGCGAGCTGCGACAGCGGCGACCCGTGCCGCGATGTCACCGCGGACTGCTGCAGCGCAGCGGCGGGCGTCGTACTGCAATGCATCAACCATCGCTATGCCACGACGGTGCCTCAGTGAAGCTCGCGTAACCGTCGCCGCCGTCGCGCGAGTTGCAGGTGGCTCGTGCGTCGCGATCCGGCCAGCGTCGCTGTCAGTCGGAAACATGGGTGACGAAACCTGGTTGTTACATACCCCCGTGTTTCGGCCTTCTTACAAAGATGTGCTGATCGCGACATAGAAGAGAAAACCGCGCGGAATATCACTATCCGCATGAGTAACTTCTCCCTGGCCCATTCGCATCGCCGGCTGCAAAGCCGCCGTACCGCATCCGTTCGCGACGCCGCAGGCTCGGTGTTCAACGGGACGCTCGTCCTCAACGTGGCTCTGGCGCTCGCGCTAGGCGCCACGACGGCTCGCGCTCAGGCTGCGCCGGAGGCTGCTGCTTCCGCCGCGCCGGTCGCGCAAGCAGAGCCCGCCGCCGAGCCGACTCCGCCTCCTGTCGTCGCTGCGCCGCCGCCCGCCGCGTCCGTCGCTCCCGCAGCACCTGCTGAACCCGACGTTGCACCCGCTCCCAAACCAACACCGCCGCCGTACTCGCTGCCCTGGCAGCTGCGCCCGGCGGCCGCGGCCACGGTGCTGCGCTCCGACACCGCGTTCGCGTTCTACGAGAACCCGACCAGCAAGAAGAGCGGCTCGACCGTCGCGAGCATGCTGCTTGGCTCGTACAAGCTGACCGACGCGTTCGCGCCCATGATTCGGCTCGGCATCGTCAGCAACTCGCCGCCCGCCGGCGCCCAGACCACGCCGCCGGCTGGCTCGACCGCTCCCGGCAAGCCGCTCAGCGCCGGCGCCGCGCTGATCAACCCGGTCGTCGGCGGCACCTACGTATTCAAGCTGTCGCCCGAGTTTCGGCTCGCCGCATTCCTGGGCCTGACGGTTCCGGTCGGCGGCGGCGGTGGCGACAAGCCCAATGTCAGCACGGCAGAAGCCGTGACTCGCGGCATCAGCGCGCGCTCGGCGCTCGACAACGCGATGTTCGCCGTCAACTACTTCACGGTGTTCCCCGGTGTCGACATCGCGTACGTCGCGCACGGCGTGACGATTCAAGCCGAGGCCACGCTGCTCGAGATGGCGCGCGTGCGCGGTGACAAGAACCCTGCGAACAAAGACTCGACGCGCACCAACTTCACCACGGGTCTGCACATCGGCTACTTCTTCATTCCGCAGCTCTCGGCTGGCGTCGAGCTTCGTCATCAGCGTTGGCTCTCGACGCCGAACACGATCAAGGGCGGCAACAAGCTCTATACGGAGAGCCAGCTGCGCGACAACACCACCTTCGCCTTCGGCGTGCGCGCGCACGCCAAGCTCAGCGACACGATCTGGATCCGTCCCGGCGTTTCGTTCGCGCTCGGCCTCGACGACCCGCTGACTCGCCAGAGCTACAAGGTGCTGCAACTCGACGTCCCGGTGCAATTCTGAAAGAGGCGCCATCATGAGCAAAGACAAATCCAAGAAGCCTGGTCTAGAGCGGGGCGAGATCGACACCACGCGCCGCAAGTTCTTGAAGCTGGGAGCGGCGGGCCTCGGTGCCGCGGCAATTGCCGGACCGCTGCTCTCGGCGTGCGGCGGCGACAAACCGGAGGTTCCTGCGCCGTCGTCAGCTGCAACGACAGTACCCGCTGCGCCCTCCGCACCGGTCAACCCGAACGCGCCCGAAACGCCCGACGTGCGCTTCGGCATGATCGCGCTCACCGACTGCTCGCCGATCGTGATTGCCCACGAAAAAGGCTTCTTCAAGAAGTACGGCATCAATTCCACCGTGACCAAGGGAGCCAGCTGGGCGGCGATTCGGGACTCGCTCAGCAACGGCGACATCCAGGCCACGCACATGCTGCTCGGCATGCCGATCGCATCCACGATGGGCTTGCTCGGCTCGCCGCAGGTGCCGATGATCGCGCCCTGGCTGCTCAATCGCAACGGCCAAGCGATCACACTCAAGGCCGACTGGAAGGGCAAAGTCGCGGCCGATCCAAAAGCGATCAAGCCGCTTGCGGACGCAGCCAAGAAAGCCGGCTCGCCACTCACCTTCGCGATGACGTTTCCACCGGGCACGCACGCCATGTGGATGCGTTACTTCCTCGCGGCGGGCGGCGTGAACCCCGACAAAGACGTTTCGTTAGTCACGATCCCGCCGGCGCAGATGGTCGCCAACATGAAGATCGGCAAGATGGATGGCTTCTGTGTGGGCGAGCCGTGGAACGCACGCTCGATCGCGGACGGCATCGGCTTCACCGGCATCACCACGCAGGAGATCTGGAAGGATCATCCCGAGAAGGTGTGCGCGTTCAAGGAAGAGTTCGCGTTGAAGAACCCGAAGACGGTCAAAGCCATTCTCAAGGCGCTCCATGAAGCCAGCGTCTGGCTCGACGACATGAAGAACCGTCCCGAGCAGGCCGACATCGTCTCGCGTGCGACGTACATCAACTGCCCGCCCGAGATCATTCTCGGTCGCCTGCAGGGCCACTACGACTACGGCGACGGTCGCACGAAAGAAGATCCGAACTACATGATCTTCCATGACCGCAACTGCAACTTCCCACAGCCCAAGTACGCGACCTGGTGGTTGTCGCAGTTCCGGCGCTGGGGCTTCGTGCCGAGCGCGCCCGACTACGCCGCAATCTCGAAGCGGGTGATGCGCTTCGACATCTACGAAGAAGCCATGAAAGAGCTCGGTGTCACGAGCGGCGGCCTGAACAACGACCCGGAAACATTGTTCGACGGCGTGGTCTTCAATCCTAACGACCCTGAAACGTATGCGAAATCGTTCAAGGTCCACAACATGGTGGCGTAGGCCGCGGTGAGCAGAGGCAGAGCCTTGGGAGAGCACGATGACCACCAGCAGTAAGGCGATCTCGCAACGATTCGTGGAAACCGTGCTCATCCCGATGCTCGGCATCGCCTGCGTGATCGTGCTCTGGGCGATCACCAGCGCGACCCTCGTCAAGGCGCTGCCCAGCCCGCTGCAGACGTGGCACGCCAGCAAGCTGTACGTGCTCGAGCCGTTCGCCAAACGCGGCGAGCTTGATCAGGGCATCCTGCGCTTCACCTGGTACTCGCTGCAGCGCGTCGCGAAGGGTTACGCGCTCGCGCTCTTGATCGGCACGCCGCTCGGCTTTGTGCTCGGCGTCTCGAAGTTCTTCACCAAGGCGTTCGATCCCATCATTCAGATCCTGCGACCGGTCTCGCCGCTCGCCTGGCTGCCGCTCGGGCTCGTGCTCTTCCAGAAGCCCGACCCGGCGGCCACCTTCACGATCGCGATGTGCTCGATGTGGCCGACCGTGCTCAACACTGCGCTCGGCGTGCGCTCGATCCCGCAGGACTACATCAACGTCGCGCGCGTGCTGCAGCTGAGTAAGCAGAAGCGCCTGTTCAAGATCATGCTGCCGGCCGCGCTGCCCTACATGTTCACGGGCTTTCGCCTGAGCCTCGGCATCGCCTGGCTCGTGATCGTGGCCAGCGAGATGCTCACCGGCGCGCCCGGCGTCGGCGGCTTTCTCTGGCAGGAATACAACTCGCTCATCTACGAGCACTTGATCCTGTGCATCTGCACGATCGGCCTCGTCGGCTTCGTGCTCGATCGCCTGATGAGCATGGTCGAGATGCGGCTGCGCGTCGCGTGATGCACAAAGCAACGAAAGAGAGTCGGTAGTCATGGCGTTTCTCGAAGCGCGCGGCGTGTGCAAAGGGTTTGGCCCGCGTGACCAGCCCGCACAGCGCACCGAAGTGCTGCGTGACATCAACCTGGAGCTGGAGCGCGGCGAGTTTCTCGCGATCGTCGGCTACTCCGGCGCCGGCAAGACCACGCTGATCTCCATGCTCGCGGGGCTCACGCTGCCCGACCAAGGCACGATCACGCTGAACGGAAAGCCGATCCGCGGTCCCGGTCCGGAGCGCGGCGTGGTGTTCCAGAATTATTCGCTGCTGCCGTGGCTGAGCGTGTTCGAGAACGTAATGCTGGCGGTCGATCAAGTCTTCAAAGCCAAGACCCAGGCCGAGAAGCGCGCGCATGTCGAGCGCTACGTGGCGATGGTCAATCTCTCGCACGCGATCGATAAGAAACCGGCCGAGCTGTCTGGTGGCATGCGTCAGCGCGTGTCGCTGGCGCGCGCGCTGGCCATGGAACCCGAAGTGCTCTTGCTGGACGAGCCGCTCGGCGCGCTGGATGCGCTCACGCGTGCCACGCTGCAAGACGAGCTGGCGCGCATCTGCCAGGTCAGCGGCAAGACGATCCTGCTGATCACGAACGACGTCGACGAAGGCATCCTGCTCGGCGACCGCATCATCCCGCTCGGCATGGGGCCGGCCGCCACGCTCGGCCCTTCGATCGCCGTCACGCTCGCGCGCCCGCGCGACCGCAAAGCGCTCAACCACGAAGACACGTTCAAGTCGCTGCGTGGTCGCGTGATCGAGTACCTGCTCGGCGAGGGCCGAAAACAAGTCAAGAAGCCACGCGCGAGCGCGGAGCCAGTAGCCTCGTCGTTGGCGAGCGCGCCCGCTCGCGGTAGCGAGGTGACGCCATGAGTCTCGAAAGAAACGACGCGAAGTACCTCGAGATCAGCCAAGTCAGTAAGTCATTCGGCGCGCTCACGGTAGTCGACGACTTCAACCTCACGATGGCGCGCGGCGAGTTCGTCTCCGTGATCGGTCACTCCGGCTGCGGCAAGTCCACCGTGCTGTCGATGATCGCCGGTCTCACGGAAAGCAGCGGCGGCGCGATCGTGCTCGCGGGCAAAGAGGTGCGCGCGCCGGGTCCCGATCGCGGCGTAGTGTTTCAAGCGCCGAGCTTGTTCCCGTGGATGACCGCGCTCGCCAACGTCGTGATCGGCGTGGAGCAAGTGCACCCGAAGAAGACGCGCACGCAGCACGAAGCCCTCGCCACGCACTATCTGGAGCTGGTGGGTCTGGGCGACGCGCTGCACAAGAAGCCCCCGGAGCTGTCGGGCGGCATGCGTCAGCGCGTGGGCCTCGCGCGCGCCTTCGCACTAACACCGAAGCTCTTACTGCTCGACGAGCCGTTTGGCATGCTCGACTCGCTCACGCGCTTGGAGTTGCAAGACGTGCTGATCGAGCTGTGGTCGGAGGACGACCGCTCTGCGCTGATGGTCACGCACGACGTCGACGAAGCGCTGTTCCTGTCCGACCGGATCGTGATGATGACGCAAGGCCCGAACGCCCACGTCGGCGAGATCCTGACGGTCCCCTTCGCGCGCCCACGCACGCGCAAAGCCGTGCTCGAAGACCCGAGCTACTACGTGCTGCGCGAGCGCATGATCGGCTTTCTGGAGTCGCAGGAGTCGCCGAAGGCCGAGGCCGCCGAGGTGAGCGTAGTGCACGCCGTGCAGGCCGCCCCCGACGTAGCCGCCGTTGCGTAGCCCAGGTGCGCGTTGTCGCCCCCGTGGACATTGAGCTTGTGAGCATACTGATCTGTGCGGCCTGTCTCGGCGCATGCAAGAGCAACAACGGCAGCCGCGGCAACGGCGGCGCTGCTGGTGGTAGCGGCAGTGAAACCGCCAAAGTCGACAGCTGCAACGATCAATGCGACGCGCAGGAGCTCGTGCAGGGCTGCACGCCGTTCGTCGACTTGGCAACGTGCAAGAGCCTATGCAGCCAGCTCGTTGCCGGCCTCCCGAGCACCTGCGGCAGCCAGCCCGCGTGCGTCGGCGCCAACGCCCATGGCACGTGTCCGCAGGTACAGTGCCCGTGCCCGACCGGCGTAGTTCCCGTCTCCGGCTTCGACAGCACGGCCAGCGGCTGCACGTGCTGGGACACCACCACCTGCAAGGATCTGACGTGTAGCTGACGCGTTCTTTCCCGCTGCTCGATCCGAGGCGGTCCAGATATGCTCCGGGCATGTCGCCAATCGACAGTCGGCCGCGTTGTCATTGGGCGAGAGAGAACGAGCTGCTCGCGCGCTACCACGACGAAGAGTGGGGCGTGCCGATCCACGGCGACCAGCAGTGGTTCGAGAAGATCATCTTGGACGGCGCCCAGGCAGGCCTGTCGTGGCTCACGATCTTGAAGAAGCGCGAGGCCTATCGCGCCGCCTTCGCCAACTTCGATCCCGAGAAGGTCGCCTGCTTCACCGACAAGAAAGCCGAGCGACTGATGCTCGACCCCGGCATCGTGCGCAACCGGGCCAAGATCAAATCCGCGATCGGCAACGCTCGGGCCTTCCTGCGCATTCAAGAAGAGCACGGCTCGTTCGACGCGTACATCTGGCCGTTCGTCGGCGGCGCGCCCATGCACAACCGTCGCCGTGGCCCGGCCGCGGTGCCCGCCCAGACGCCGCTCTCGGACGCGCTCTCGAAAGACCTAAAGAAGCGCGGTTTCAGCTTCGTCGGCACCACCATCGTGTACGCCTTCATGCAGGCATCCGGCCTGGTGAACGACCACCTCGTCAGCTGCTT
>JADGRF010000022.1 GCA_017881055.1 Sandaracinaceae bacterium | reverse complement strand
TCGCATGGCACGTCAGGTGGAACGCTACGCAGACATCTACACCTCGCGCGTGTCGAACCTGCTGTACTACACTCCGTACGCGTACCTGCGCCCGCCGGCGGGCTCGTTGCCGCACGACCCGAAATGACGCGTTTGCGTGGGTGAGCAGCCCGGGCGTTGCGCTAGCGCCGCACGTCGAGCTTGTACGACTCCCAGCCCACGCCGCCGCGGTCGTCACGGATCACCACCCACAGAAACACTTCACCCGGGGTGCTGGGCGCCGTCCACTCGTTTTCGGTGTCGGTCTGGCTCGCTTCGGCCTCGCTGCGCCCGGTACGGTCGTGCTGGAAGTCGCCGGCGTTCGCGAACCACGAGACGCGGATCGACTCGTGACGATCGACGACCGCGCCCTGCCCCGGATCCAGGTAGGCGTAGGGCTCGGCGCCCGTGCAGCCTTTCGGCACAGCGCCGCTGCAGTCCTGCATGCAGCCGGTCACCGTCTCGAGCGGGCTGCAGATGCCGTCGCCGCACTTCGGCTTGCTCGGGCAGCGCGCCCAGCTCGCCCGCAGCGTCAGGCGCTCGTTCGGTTGCACGCGCAGGAGCTTGCTGGACGACGCCAGCGAAAGCGCTTGGTCCCCTCCACTCTGCACACGCACCACGCTCGCCAACGCCGGGTTCTCGTTCGGGCGATAGCGCATGGCGTACTGCGCGCTCTGCTCCGCCGTCGCGCCACCCAGACCGCAGACGAGGCGGCTCATGCCCACGAAGTACAGGTCATCTGCAGGAGCTGCACCCGGCACGAGCACGCGCACGGGTTGATAGTAGCCGCCCGTCGTGTCTGGATCGGCTGGGCGACCGTTGGGCTCGCCCTTCATCGGAGCTGGCGGCATCGGGCCGAACAACTGACAAGCATCTTTCGCGATCAGGCCGCTCGCTTGGTCGCCGTGACCCAGCGAGCTGAGCAGGTCGCCTTTGCGTGCGAAGCAGGCTTGCGCGACGAAACCCGGCGCCGCCAGTGGCTTGCGCGCGCGGCACAGCGCCCAGTCGAGGGCGCTCGCGTCGGCCGGGCCATCGGCGCCGACGAACAGCGCCTGGTACTTCACCGGCGCGTTGTCGCGCGCCTCCACCGGCTCCGAGCGGATGGCCAACACGCGCTCCGAGTCGACCACCGACGAGCGGCCTTCGATGGATGGACGACAGCCCGCGCTGCAGAAGCCCGCCGCCGTCAGCAGCAGGGCCGTGGTGCGCAGATTCACCATGTGAGCTTGCCTCCCAACACCGGCAGGATCGGCAGGCCGGTGATGTACGACTTACGCGAGAAGTTGTAGTTGTAGATGATCTCCTCGGGGTTCGGATGGTCGGTCACGTTCTGGACGTCGAGGTAGACCTCCAGCTTGGCGTCGTTGCCGATCGAGAAACGTTTGGAGACGCGCGCGTCGAACTCGTAGAACGCGGGAATGCGGATCGAGTTGTGTGCGCCAAACACGGGTTGAAACGAGTCGGTGCGCGAGTCGTAGACCGCAGCAATCACCGGCGTGCGCGGATAGCCGGAGGAATATCGGAAGCGCGCGCCGGCCTCGAAACCTGCGCCCAGATCGTACGAGGCGAGCACCGTGAGCACGTGAGTCTGATCGAAGTCGAACGGTCGGTAGCTGGGCGAGGTACCGTCGGTGCGCTCGCTGCGCACGAGGCTGTAGCTCACCCAGCCGAAGAAGCGGCCGCTGAGATCCTGCCGCAGCAAGACCTGACCGCCGTAAGCGCGCCCGAGACCTTTTTGGATGAGCGCTTGGGCTTCGATGGGTGTGGAGTATGGCGAGCGCGTGGCGAGGTCGCCTTGCTCCGAGAGAAATCCCGTGGTCTCGAAGGAGAGTGAGTCGGTCAACTTGACGTTGCCACCCAAGAGATAGTGCACGGCCCGTGAGGCGCCGAGCTGCGGATTGCCGAAGACGGCGCTCAAGTCTTCCGCAAGCGGCGGCTGGTGGTAGATGCCGACGGCAGCGCGCACGCCCAGGCGATCGGTGATCGCCCAGCGCGCAGCCAAGCGCGGCTCGACGAAGGTCTGTTCGTTCATCGTGCCGAGCGACGGTTGAGCGCCCGATACCGGAGTGCGACGGCTCGCGCGCACCAGAACAGGCTCGACGCGGGCTCCGGGAACCAGGTGAACGCGACCGTCGGCGAGGGAGAAATCGGCTTGCGCGAAGGGTGCGAGACTGGCGTTGGTGGTGTTCCACTTGTCGGCGTTGATCAAGTCGCTAGGCGCCTGACCGAACACGTGGATGTCGCCTTCGCGCGGTGGCGAGGTGATCGAACCGGAACGCGTGACGCTGTTCTGCACCACTTCCGCGTCGATGCCGGTCGTAACGCTGACGAACTCTTCTGGATTGCCGGTCCATGCGGTGCGCATGCCGTACACCGTGGCGTCGTTGTTGAGCGCTGCAGGCACGGCACCGAACAAGCTCGCCACGCGCGAGTGGTCAAAACCGAAGAAGGGCGTCGCGGTGACGAGACCGCCTGCATCGAGATGTTTCTCGTAGCGCACGTAGATGCGCTCAAAACCCGTGGCCTTGCTCTCGTGCTTGGCTTGCGAGGGATCCGTTTCGGCGACGGAGCGCGCGATGGCGTCTGAAGACAACAGGCCGCCGACCTCGACGCTTTCGCCCTCGTGCGGGACCCAAGCGGCACGCAACTGGCTGTCCCAATAGCGCGGAATGGGCACGAACTCACCGACATCGCGTGAGGTGACTTGCGAGAGCACCCAGTCGAGGTGCGAGCGGCGCACCGCGCCAGCGAAGCGGAACTTGTCGCCGACCGAGCCACGCACGCTGCCCGCAGCGTCGATGGCGTCGATCGCAAGGCTACCATGGTAGCCGTCGGCTTCGAGTGGCTTGAGGCCCACGGTGACCAGACCGCCGAGACCGCGGCCGTGGGCTGCGCCGTAACCACCGGGCTCGAGCTCCACGCTCTTGACCAAGTCCGAATGGATCACCGAGCGAAAGCCGCCTTCGTGGTAGAGCAGCGGCACGTGCACGTCGTCGATGTACACGCGGGTGTCTGTACCCGCCGCGCCCCACACGACCAACGCGCTGGAGCCCACGCTCGAGCGTGCGACGCCCGGTAAATTCTCGACGACCTTGATCACGTCGCCGCCGGTGCCGGCGACGCGCGAGCCTTGCTCGGCGTTGACCGTGGTCGCTGCGATCGACTTCTTCATGCTGCTGTCGACGATGACCATCTCGAAGTCCACTTGGTCGCCCGGCGCTCCGGTCGCAACCAATTCCACGTCGTAGGTGGCGTCGTAGTGCTGGCCCGCTTCGAAGGTCTCTTCGGTGGCGGTCGGCGTGAAGCCGGTCCCCGACAGCGCAACGGAATGCGTACCCGGGGCGACCTCGGCAAAATGAAAATGCCCGGCTGCGTCGGTGGTGCTTGTGCTGCCGTCCAGATCGACCACCACGGCCGGCAGCGGCTCGCCTGTCTTGCGCAAGCGCACGGTGCCCTCGAAGTCCGCGGTGGTTGCAACCGGCGCCGGTGCGGGCGGCTGCAACACGAACTCGTAGCGATACTGAATACGCACGGCAGCCGCTACGCCATCGACCTCCGCGGGCTCGAACTCGAACTGCTTGGCGGCGGCCACCGCCGCTTCATCGAACGCAGCGCCGGCAGACTGCGCGACCGTCACCTCGGCGACTTTGCCAAGCGCGTCGATGCCGATCGTCAGCACGACGGCTGCATTTTGACCGGCCGCACGCTCTGTTTCCGGATAGTCGGCCTGCACGAAGTGCGTGAGCTTCGGTGGCTTGACGACACGCTCGGCGGGCGCAGGGCCAGCGGCCACAGGCGCAGTTTGAGCGGTCGACGTGGCAGCCCAGCCCGTCAGCACGGCCACCAGCAAGGCGGCGTTCCTGATTTGTGAATTCATGTGTCCAGGACGAACCGCATGGCGATCACGAACGGTGCCGCCACGGCACGATTGCATTGTCGGGCAGGTGCAAAGCGCAGGCGACGCGCAGCGGTGAGCGCAGCCTCATCGAGTCCGTAGCCGAGCCCGTCGACGATCCGCGCACCGGTCACGGCGCCTTGGTCGTCGACAGCCAGCTCGATCCGCACGCGGCCTTGCACGTGAGCGCGCCGCGCATCGTCGGTGTATGCGGGGCGGACGAGATCGAGCGGATGCGCCTTGATCAGCGGCTCCGTGCACTCGTCTTGTGCTCGCCGCGGTGCGAGCACCTTGGGTTTGGTCACGACCAGCGCCAATGGTGTTTTCGCGACCACCGGGGCCGCGGGCGCTTGGATGTTCACCGCGAGACCACCAGACGCCGACGAGTCCAAGGTGAGTCCGAGGTCGGTGAACGCCGGTGCTTGAGCTGCCGACGTGGCAGCGGCCTGCGGCGCCGCGTTGGGATGCGCCACGTGCGTGGCGGCCCGTGCAGGACGCTCGGCCGGATGCTCCTTCGGCTTGGGCGGCTCGGCCTTCTTCTCATCTTTCGGCGGCGCCTCGTTCAACGCAATGGCCACCACCTCGCGCAGCTTCTGCTGCGGGATCAACGCGAGCACAGCACCGACGGCCAAATGCGCACCGAGGCTGATCACGTAGATGGTGTTGAGCTTGCTCTTCTTGCGTCGGGCCACGGCGCACCCTCTACTTGGAACGATCGACCGTGATCGCGAACTTGGTGATGCCTTCGATCTTCGCGAGATCGATCACGTGAACCACGTCACCGTGAAACGCTTCGCGATCCGCGCTGAGCACGAGGCTCGCGTCCTTGTTCCCCTTCTTGGCCTTGACGAACTCGGAGCGCAGCGCCGCCTCCTGAATGGGCTTCTGATTGAAGAGGTATGCGCCGTCTTTCATGATCGTGACCGACAGTGGCGTATTCGCTGGCTCGTCGGACGACGCCGTCTTGGGTAGCTCCACCTTCAAGCTCTGCGACACGATGTAGATGGCGGACACCATCATGATGACGAGCAGCACCAGCACCACGTCGACCATGGGAGTCACGTTGATGCCGACGATGCCGCCTCTGCGCCCGCCTCTTCCGCCGAGTGATGCTGCCATGGGTAATTCTCCGTGAGCTTCGTGCTCAGTTCGTGCCCGACGCAGCGACGTCGCGTGCGCCGCTGCCGCTTGCATGCGAGGTCGAATCCGGCAGCGCGCGCGCCCCGAGCAGCCCAGACTGGCCTTGTGTGCCCTTCAAGAATGCAGTGATCTCTTTGGCGATCGATGCGACGTTGTCTTCCACGTCGGTGATGGCCTTCTGGATGATGTTGTAAGCGACGACCGCGGGGATGGCGACGAACAGACCCACGCCGGTGGCGACCAGCGCCTCGGCGATACCGCCCATGACCGCGCCCATCGACGACGCCCCCTGGCTCGCACCCAGCTGACGAAACGCAATGATGACGCCGATGACCGTGCCCAGCAGACCGATGAACGGAGCGTTGTTGCCGAGGGTGCCGAGCAGCGTGGAGCCGCGCTCGAGATCGCGACGCTCGCGGATCATCCGGCTGTCGATGGCGTCGGCCACTGCTTCAGCACCGCTGTCGAGATAACGCAGCGCCGGCTCCAGCACGGCGGCTTCGATCGACTTGCTCTGCTTGAGCAGCACCGAAGCCCCGGCACGGTCGCCGCGTTCTAGAAACTGGATGAGCTTCTCGCTGAGCTCGTCGATGTCGTCGCTGCGCCTGCGGAAGAACACCCAGCGCTCGACCATCGTCGCGATCGAAAACACCGACAACGCGAGCAGCAGGTACATGACCCAGCTCGAACCGAGCAGTGCGACCTTTAGTAGTTTTTCGACGAGCACGGTACGACCCTTTCTATTTGAATTGGAATTCGCCGACGAAGAGCCCGCGGGCCGCACCGCCGTTTTCCGCGACGGCCGGGAGCTGGCCAGCCTGCTCGTACCAAAGCCGCAGCTCTTCGCTGCCTGCCTTGGTCTTGGCCGCCGTATACACGCTGACCTTGAAGTTGACGCCTGCCTGCTTGCAGGCGCTGAACAGGTTCACGTACATGCCGTACTTGCCGTGCGGAATGGACTTGTTCCACACCAAGCTCTCGGCGCGGAGGCCATCGATGTTGCAGCTGGCGTTGGAATCGCGGTCGAGCACGCCATCATCCGGTGGCGGCAGCGTGGAGTCGCGTTGACCAGTGTGCGGGTGCTTGCTGTCGGTCACCACACCGTTGGGCGCGATCACTTGCAGATCCAGGTCCACTTCCGTGTCCCAGGTGAGCGCGATGACTGCGCGCGGAGGCGCGTTCTTGTCGTCGCACGCATGCAGGTTGTCGGGGATACGACCGCGCACGCAGAAGCCGAGCATGGTCTGCTCCCCGGCGGCGCCGTGCTCGTCGATGGCGGCGAGGTACAAGACGTGGCGGCCCGGTCCGATGGCGTCACTGAAGTCGGTGGTGATGTCCCAGCTGAGCGCTCCCATCGCAGGATCGGGTGCGCCCACCGGCAGCACCCAGTGTCCGGCGCTGGTGTCGTCGAGCGCGACACCCACCGCGTAGGTGTTGTTCGTGCAGAAGCCATTGAACTTCTTGCCAACCTGCCCAGGCGCGATCAGCAACGACCCCGACAGCGCCTGCGTGATCCTGGGTGGTGGAAGCACGCCGCCGTCAGCAGCAGGCATGCTCATGCCACCATCCATGCGCTTGGTTCCCGGCAGTGGCTCGCGCAAGAACTGTGCGTTGCGAACGCGAAAGCTCTCGCCGAAGCCGTTCTGGCTCGCGCCGGTATCGGCACAGCCGAGCGCCAGCGTGCTCGCCACGGCGAGCAGCATGCCTGCCCCGAGCGTCCGCGCAGCGTGCGCGCGCATCACAGCATCCCCTGCAGGCGCAGCGTCCATTGATTGTTCTTCAAGTCGCTGGGCACGCCGCGTGCGTCGCGCGCCAGGTAGTCGTCGACGATGTCCCACTGCAAGAGCAAGCGCGCGTGGTCGGGCAGCACGAAGCCCACGAGCGGGGAGTAGGTGGTCACCTGCTGCGAAATCGGCACCGTCTTGCCCGCGCGCGACTCCAGCAAGTCGGAGTTCGGATCGAACATGTCGTAACGGAAGCCGACCACCGCGTGTTTACCGAGCTCCTGCGTCAGCGCCACGTAGTAGCTGAGCTCACGCACGTTGCCTGTGACCAGCGGATTGACGGTTTGAAAACCGCGGTCGAGATTGCTGGCCGCGACCAGCTCGGCGTAGAGCATCGACCAACCGAGCTTGGTGCGAAGCAGCAGCTCGAGATCGGCGCCGACAGCCCAGCGTGCGTAGCCGGTGGAGGGTTGCGTGGCGCCCGTCGCTCCGGTCAGCTCGGTCGCGTCGACGACGCCATTGTTGTTGGTGTCGGTCCACGACAACACCGTCTTCGAGGGCGACATGCCGGGCGTGAAGCCTCGACCGGCGTTGAACGACACGCCGCCTGCCACCACGAAATCGTCGCTCGGCTTGGTCTCGGCGCCAAAGCGCGCAGTGACATCCTTGTTGCGATTGGGGTCCTGCAGGCCAAGGCCACTCTTCTCGTCGAGCGGCTCGCCGTTGGTCACCGCGAGCGAGTAACGCGCGAAGCCGAGGCCGCCGGACAGCCGCATGCCCACGTCGGGTTCACCCGGAAAGAACGAGCGCGAAGCCATGGTGCGCTCCATGAACCAGCGATACTTGGGGCCGTAGACCATCTCGAAACCGAAAGGCAGATCGAACTCGCCAAAGGTGAGCTGTGCGACCGGCGGCAGGTCGCGGTCCTTCGAGCGCCGATAGATCAGCGAGGCCTCGGCCTTCTGCACGCGCATCGTCGGGCCGCTCTTGGTGTTGCCGTCGAGCTCCACGATGACCTGACCGAAGTCCCAGTCGCGCGTTACGCGCAGTCGGCCGCGACGCAGCACGAAGCGATCCTGGTTCTGTAGCCCACCGCTCTGATTGAGCTGGTTGACGGAGTCTTGGTGCGTCTCGAACTGCGCCTGCAGGTAGCCGGACAACACGAAGTCGGGCTTGAAGGGATCGGCACTGACGCCGGGAGTGAGCGGATAGCCAGCCTTGGCGAGCAGCGAAGCGGTAGGCGCTTCCTGATCACCTGGCACCGACGGGGCGGGCGGAGGCGGCGGCGGCGGCGGAGGCAGCACGGGCGCAACGCTGGGCGCCGCATCGACTGGCGCAACTACGGGCTCTTGGCTCGGCGCGGGGGCAACAGGCGGCGCGCTCGTGTCGAGTGGTGGAGCTGGCTGTGCAGGCACGGGTGCAGGGGGGGCCGGTACCGGTTGGGGCGTTGCTGCTGTCGGCGGCACTGGCGCGGCCGCGGGCGGAGGCTCCGGCGCTTTTTCCGAATCCGGCTGCGGCTTGGCGCCGGCCTTCTCCTGCAGTGGCTGCGCGTTGGCGCCTAGCGCGGCTGCAAGCAGACAGGTGCTGATGACGACGCCCCAACCGCTGGCGCGTCGGACAGTATGAAAGCGATATGGCATGTACGGTTG
>JADGRF010000205.1 GCA_017881055.1 Sandaracinaceae bacterium | reverse complement strand
GCTGCTCGATCGGATCTTCGCCGACCTTGATCGGGTTCATGCGCATCATGTTGGGGATGCCGTCGAAGTACAGGATGCGATTCATCACCGCTTCGGCGTCGCGCATCTCTTCGATCGACTCGGCGCGCTTCTTCTTCGCGAGCTTCTCGTAGCCCCAGTTGCCGCACAGCTTGGAGTGCACGAAGTATTGATTGATGGCCGTGAGCTCGGATGCAAGCACATCGCCGAGCGCGTCGAGGATTTGAGGATCGCCCTTCATGGGCGGGACTCTAAATGACCGAGCGTGATTCGGGAACGGTGGATCGCGAAGGACCGGGCGCCGCGATCAAGGAGCGCCGAAGCAAGGGTGGCGACTAGACGTGCTCGTGTTCGTGCGAGCTGAGCACGACCAGGCGGCGCGCGCCTCGCGTCTCTTCATCCATCGCCGCGGAGATCACGTCGGAAATCAGCTCCGCCACGACCGGACGGCAACCGCCGCAGCAGGTGCCAGCTCCGCACATCTCGGCGACGCGCTCTTCATTCATGGCGCCTGCCCGCACGGCGGCGCGAATGGTGCGGTCAGAAACGGTGCGGCAATGGCAAACGATCATGAACTATGACTCGCTGGCGCGACGCCCGAAGCGTCACGGCATTGAGTCTAGCGCCGGGATATTGAAAATCAATGTCAATATCATCAGTGCGGACGCCGATTTCGCAAGTACCTGAAACAACTAGGCTATAGCGAACCGAGGAACTCCAGCAGAGCCTGATTGGTCTCGATCGGGCGCTCCTGCTGCACCCAGTGACCCGCACCGGGCAGGATCAGCGAGCGGCGCAGCTGGGGCACGGCATCGGGCATGCGTTCGAGCTGCGTCTGGCTCCACAGGATCACCGGATCGCGCGCCCCCGCGATGAACAGTGCCGGCTGCTGCACCTTCGCGCCCGCGAGCGCGGCGGTGCGCTGCCACGTGCGATCGAAGTTGCGGTAGAAGTTGAGGGGACCGCGAAACCCGCTCTTCTGAAACTCCGACGCGTAGTAGTCGAGGTCGGCTTCAGTCAGGAACGACGGCAAGCGCCCGTCGTCGACCATGGTCGGCAAGAACGGACTGCTCGGCGGTGCGAGCTTGAACGCCCCTTGCGCAGGCGCATCGCCGGACAACGCGAAGAAGATCACGCGCAGCGAGCGCCGGACATCTGCCTCGAGCTCGGCTTCCGCCACACCTTCGGCTTGGAAGTAGAGCACGTAGAAGAAGATGTCTTTGAACGTGGCGCGCAGACGCTCGAGCGGCGACGCAGGCGGACGACCGGCATACGGCACGCTCATGCCCACGACCGCGCGCACCTTGTCTGGATGCAAGAGCGCGCTGTGCCACGCCACCGGCGCGCCCCAATCGTGACCGACGACGACCGCGTTCTTCTCACCGAGCACATCGATCAAGCCCGCGACATCGGCCGCAAGCTCCACTTGGTCGTACGCCTCGACGGCGTGCGGACGATCGCTATCGCCATAGCCGCGCTGGTCGATCGCCACCGCGCGGTAGCCTGCAGCTGACACGGCCGCCAGCTGATGCCGCCACGAGTGCCAGCTCTCGGGGAAGCCGTGCACGAACACGACCAACGGCCCCTCACCTTGTTCCGCGACGTGCAAGCGCACGCCGTTGGTCTCGACCATGCGGTGGGTGATCGCTGAGCTCATGGTTTTTCTCGCTCGTTTCGAGCTGGATTCGGGACGTGACCCGAGCAATGCAGCACGGGCAAGGCAGGGTACTTCGCGAAACGCGGATCGCTGTCGTGCAAGCGGCAGTGACGAAACACGCTGCCACGTGCCGAGTGTACCGTGTGGCAATGCACACAGGTCACGCACAGGCCGGCCTCGGGCGCGCTCACGCTCGCCTCACTTGCGCCGCGCGATGAAGCTGAGAATCAGCGAGAGCACCACGCTCAGCACGAGACTGGTCACGATCGGGAAGTACACCGTCGTGCTCTTGCGCTTCCACAGGATGTCGCCCGGCAGCCGGCCCAGCCCGAGCTTGTCGCCGAGCGTGACCGCGATGCCGAGCCCGACCAGCACGATTCCGAGGGTGATCAAGGTGCGACCGAGCTGCGGCATGACGCGGAAGACGTAGCGCGTCGTTGCGCGGTTGAAAAGGACACCAGACAAACGTCGCGCCAACGGTGAAAAGCTCGTTTGCACGTTTGTGCGAGGCCCGTTCGCGCATACAATTGCAACAGATGGCCGACGCACCCACGCCACCCGGCTCTGCATCGATTCGCATGCAGATCCACAAGAACGACGACTTCCGCATCGACGGCATCCTACGTCTGATCGAAGAGGCGCGGCGGCCGGGTCCGCTGCCACAGGTGCTCAAGATCATGTGCGAGCAGGTCGCTGTGATCGCGCACGCAGACGTGGTGAGTGTGTACGTGCGCGAAGCCAGCAAAGACGGCGACTGGCTCGTGATGCGCGCGAACGTGGGTTTTCCTCAGTCGGCGCTCGGCAACGTGCGCTTGCGCCTCGGTGAAGGCATCACCGGCACAGCCGCCGAGGTGATGCGACCGATCTCCGCGTCGGTGGCCGCCGAGGACAGTCACTACAAACACATCCCGGAGCTGGGCGAAGAGAAGTATCCGAGCTTCCTGGCGATCCCGCTGCTCGTGCGCGGCTCGGTCGCCGGAGTGCTGGTGTTGCAGCGCGGCGAAGCCAACGCCTTCGCCCACGCGGAGGTTGCGTTGGCCACCGCGCTCGCCACCACCTTCGCAGATGCGCTCGAAGGCGCGCGCGGTGAGGTCTCGGAGTTTGCGCCGCGCTCGGCGCGCCTGGTCGGGCGCGCAGTGGCTCCCGGTGTCGCGCTCGGCCGCACGCTGATGCTGGGCACGTTGGAGGCGCTGCGCGAGCGCTCGTCGTCGCTGCAGGATCCGGCGCTCGGGGCCGAGCAGGCGTTCGAAGACATCGTCGGCATCGTGCGCCGCGCGATGAAGAAGATGGAAGCCAAGCTCCCGGATCCCGAGCTGCGTAAGCTGCGCACCTATGCGCTCATGCTCGACGACCAGCGCCTGCGCGACCAGATGCACGAGCAATGCGCCAGACTCGGCCTCGTTCCCGGCCTGAAGCAAGTCGCGCGCGAATACGCAGTGGCGAGCTACGCCACGGGCGATCACGACCCGATGCTGGAAGAGCGCGCGGCCGAGGTAGAGAGCCTGTGCCTGCTCGTCGCCGCGGCGGCCAGCGGCTTTGCGCTTCCGTCAGGTGGAACGGTCTTGGTGATCGCCGAACGTTTGACGGCGATGATTGCGCTGGTGGTCGTGGGCCTCTCGGGCTCGGGCATTCTGGCGGCCGGCGATCTCGATCCGACCTCTCTGGGCGCCGCGGTCGCGCGCGCGGGCGGCGTGCCTGTGCTCTCGGACATCGCGGGCCTGTTCGCGTGGGTCCGCCCGGACGACTCCGTGCTGGTCGACGCGCAAGACGCCGTCGTTGGCGTCTTGCGCGTGAATCCACCCGCAACGCAGATCGCGCGCTACCGGCACGGCAGCAAGTAGCGCGGTTCTTCAGGGGTTTGTTCAGCGCGGCGGCCGAAGCCGGATCACCTGCCCGCGCGGTGGATCGACCGGCGGCAGCGCGAACAGGAACTCCTCGATCGCCGGCAGCGCGTGCAGCACTGCGGACTCCACGTGCAGCTCCGAGAACGGGCCGGCGAACACGGCGATCACTTCGTAGATGTTGGCGAAGCCGCGCGCGATGTACCCGTATTGCTCTTCATGATGCACGCTGCGCGCCTGCTCGCCGCGGTGCATTCCCTTGCGCACATCGGCGATCGCCAGCGCCGTGAGCAAGCGATGGCGTACGGTCGACTCGTCGTGATCGCTGGACACCAGGAGCGAGAGCGCTTCCACGACTGCGGCGTCCACACCGCGCGTCGGCAGCATGGCGATCAGCGCGGGCGCGTCGTGGAGCGGAAGTTGATCGAGCGTCAGGCCGCGCTCGCGCGCACGGTGCAGGGCCGCACCGATCTTGGCGAAGCTCTCCACGTCGACCAGATCGCGCTGGGCGTCCGAGCTGCCCCAGAGCACCGGCGAGTTGCCATCGATGACCACGACCGAAACCGCGCCGGTACGCGCGCGCAGCGCTTCGAGCGCATCGTAGAGCCGACGAGCGGGCAGCGTGGCGGCGGTGCGTGGCGGGAAGGCGCCGTGCAGCTCGGCCAGCGTGTGCGAGAAGGTCTCGGACAGGCGCTTCAGCTTCTGCTCCATCATCGCGCGGTCGACCGGGGGCTTATCGAACACGGCCACGATGCGGAAGCCGGCGTCCAAGTTGATGAACACGAGCTCCGGCGCCAGCGGGTCGCGGCCGCCGAGCTCGGCGCGTGTATCCACGGCCCCGAGCTCCTTCTGGACCAGCTCCAAGAACCTCCGAACGGCGGCGTCCGACATGCGTACGTTGTTACCACGGCGGGCAGGCTTTCTGCGAGCACTCCCCAAAAATCGTATTGATTTTGCGATGATGCGGGCGCGGTGCCTCGCCTCCGCGCGTCCGCGGAGTGCTGGGTCGCCGTGGGCGACGCCCCACCGGCGCTGGGGTTCCACAACGAGATCGGGCAGGCCGTCGTGGGGCTTCTGGTCTGACGCAGCGCATCGTACAACCCGGCGCGATGCTCGCTCACGTGCCGCTCTCATTTCGCGGTCGCGGCAACGCCCACGGTGCAACTGACGCCGGTGCCCCCGAGACCGCAATAGCCTTGCGGGTTCTTGCCCAGGTACTGCTGGTGATAGTCCTCGGCGTAGTAGAACTCCGGGGCCTCTTTGATCTCGGTCGTGATCGGTGCGCGGTGCCCCGAGGCCGTGAGCGCCCGTGCGTACGCATCGCGCGAAGCTTGCGCCGCCGTCAGCTGCGCCGATCCGTAGGTGTAGATAGCCGAGCGGTACTGGGTGCCGCTGTCGTTACCCTGACGCATGCCCTGCGTGGGATCATGGTTTTCCCAAAACAGCTTGAGCAACGCTTCGTAGCTCACGCGTGCTGGCTCGAACACCACGCGCACGACCTCGGTATGACCGGTGCGCCCCGAGCAGACCTCTTCGTACGTGGGGTTCTCAGTGTAGCCGCCGGCGTAGCCGACCTGCGTCGAGTACACGCCGTCCAGCTGCCAGAACTTGCGTTCGGCGCCCCAGAAACAGCCCATGCCGAACTGCGCCAGCTGCATGCCGTCCGGAAACGGAGCGTTCAGCGCATGGCCGTTCACGAAGTGGCGCGCGCCGACCGCGATGCGCTGCGCGCGGCCTTGCAGCGCGTCGCTCTCGGTCGGCATGCGCACCTTCTTTTCGAAGAACATGCGCTGGGTATAGAGCACCGAGGACGCGCTGAGAAGCCGTGCGCGCCTCGTTTCCTCACGCGTGTCAGCTCAGCTCACTTGAAGCGGTACGGGTACTTCACCACGAACGACGGCTTCGAGAAGCGCGGGAACTTGGCGTTCCGTGCGGCTTTCTCGACGCAACCGCTGGTCGGCGCATCGATGCCGCTCGCGCTCGCGCTGGTCACCTTGCCGGTGGCACCGTCGATCTGCAGCTCGACCAGCGCAGTGCCCGTGACGCCGTCAGCCGCGGCGCACGCGCGCACAGCCGACTCGACGCCGCGCATCGCGGACAGCGTTTGGTCGCGTGACGGACTCTCCGGCAGGTCCTCGGAAGGAGCCACCGCCGCAGGCGATGCCTTCTTCACGACCGCGCCATCGAGCAAGTCATCGAACGAGCGATCCTTCTGCGGCGCCTTCGCGGGCTTCGCTGCCAGCAAATCGTCATCGCTACCCTTGCTGTCGGCCTTCTCGGCGGCCGGCTTCTGCTTCTCTTCCGGCTGAGCTTTCGCCGCAGGCTTCTCGGCGAGCATCACGTCATCGAGCTCGGGCGGAGCCGCTTTTTCCTTGGCCTTGTCCTTGGGCTTCTCTTCCGGCGCAGGCGCCTTCTTGTCTTCCGCGGCGGTGCGCGCCCCGCGTGCATGACGCTTGGCGGACTTGGCTTCGGCGACGGTGCGTTTCGGTGACGGCTCGGCAGCTTGCGCCTCGGGCTCTGCGGCCTTCGGCTCGGGGGCAGCCTTCCCCGGCGCGGGCGCGACCGGCTCGGCGACCTGAGCCACCGCGGCCACCAGAACAGGCGCGGCGGCCGGCTCGGGAGCGGTCGGTTGAGCTGCGGCGGCCAGCTGCATGCCCGGAGCAGCTAACGGCTGCGACACGACGGCAGCAGCTGACGGCTGCGACACGACCGGATCAACAGGAGCGCGCGTGATCACGATGGCCGCAAACGCGGCCGCCGCGAGCAACGCAAACCCGCCGAAGACGGCGAGCGGGAGCCCGGAGTTGCGCGAGCCACGCCTTGGCACCGGCGCGACCGGCGAGAGGCTGTCGATGCGATTGAACGCGCCACCCTGCTTCAGCAGCAGCGCGCGCGACTCGTCGTCGCCCAGGCTGTACCGACCATCCTCTGCGATAGCCGCATCGCGCGGCGGCACGCTCTGCATTTGGCGAGCGAGCTGGGCGAGCGCGCGGATGTCGATCAGGCCGGAACCCTCGCCCGCCGCATAGCCAGCTTGCGCTTGGTTCGGCGGCTGCGAGCCGGACTGTGCTACCTGACGCAAGTTGTGCGTCGAAAACAACACGGAGTCTTCGCTGCGGCTACCGATCGGGCCCGCGGCAGGATCGACGTGCACGCGCGGGGACGAGCCCGGCGGACGCGAGCGCCCGGCAACGGATGAATTCGGCGCGATGCTCGAATGCGCGCGCGGAGGCTGGCTCGCCGTCGGCAAACGCGGAGGCTGGCTTACGCCGGCACGCGCGGCGCTGGGAACCACCGACGAAGCCGGTGCAATGCTCGAGTGCGCACGCGGGGGCTGACTGTAGCCGCTGACGTGCGGCTGACTGTAGTCCGCAGTGATGTTGGCGCGCGCGGCGGGCTGGGCCCGCGCTTGCTGCGCTTGCGCAACGAAGGCATCCGGACCCTGAAACATGCGCGTCGGCACTTCGTCTTCGGTGCCGGTTGCAGCCACGCCGTTGCTCGGCGCGCCGCCGGCCGCGGTCACAATTTCGTCGCAGGCACGCGCCTCGACCCATTCGCCGAAGCCTTCGCGCCAGACATAAGCATCCCAGCCGACCGCGCTGCTGGCGAGCCAGCTCAAGAGTTCGGGGACCGTGAACGGCCCGGAGACTTGGCCATCGATGCTCACGTGCCATTCGGCGCCGGCGCTCGAGAACGCCGGGGCAGCCACGGTCGTGGCGGGCCCCTCCTCGAGGCCGTCGGGACCTGACGCCGCGCTTGCGGCAAACTCGAGGTCGCCGCGGATCAGCACCGTCGCGCCGCAACGCCTGCAGCGGATCTTGAGCCTCTTGCCAGCGACCCTGGCGTCCGGAACCTGGTATTTCGCGCTACAGCTCTCGCAAACAACCTTCATGGCCACGGGTCCTTGTTACGTGTCGGTTGGCGGCCTCCGACGTGCTTCCAATGTGGGACTGTACCCTTTTTACGCACAGTCGAATAGGGCCGTTCACAACGGACCCGACAATTCGTGCAACTTTAGCACAGCGCGCGGCGAGCGCCGAAGCTCGTCTCTGGACCTCGAAAATATCAAGTGAATACAATATCTTCGCTCAACGAGCAGAGGTCGAAGCCACCCAATCAAAGGCGACGAAAAGAAAAACGCAATCGCGTCCGGCTCGAATCGACGCCGACGCCGTTTCTGCGCGACGTCTCAGACGCGCACGTCCGTAAGCTCGTGCGCGCGATGGACAAGACCACGCGCTTTCTCGATCCAGTGATCTTGGTCCGGCGCCGCGTACCCGCCGGAGGCGGCTCCGCATCAACCAAACGGCGCCGGAGGGGCTGCGCGCGCAAAAGTCTTATCCGAGCTTCGCGAGGAACTCGTCGATCTCGGCGAGGTTCTCGTCGAGCGACTTGGCCTTGCGCGCCCAGTGCTGGGCGCGATGTGGATCGCCGCGCACGACTGCTATCTGCGCTTGCCGTAGAAACGCGATCGCGCGCGTCATCGGCTTGGGGTCTTCCATCATCGTGAGCGTGCGCAGCGCCTTCATCGCGGTGTCGTAGTCTTCGATGGCCATCGAGACGTCGACCAGCTCGGAGGCGACCTCGCCACTCTTGCGGTCGGTATCGAGCGCGGTGTTGAGCCACTTGAGCTGCGTTTGTCGGTCGCCGCGCAGCGCGCAGATGCGGCCCATGCGCTGCTGGAACAGGGCCAGCTCGGGCGAGCGCCGGCGCTTGTGCGCGTTGATCGCCCGATCGACGATCGCGGTCGCCTCTTCGGTGCGCCCAAGGCCGATCTGCACGTCGACGAGCAGTAGCCGCGTGCGGTCGTCGTCCGGCGCGAGCTCCATCGCCTGGCCGAGCGGCTTGATGGCGGTCTGCGGCTCACCGACATCGAGGTAGAGCTGCGCGGCTTGCAAGAGCAGCTGGACACGCTCGCCCGCGTCGCTGGTGCGCGCGGCATCGCCAATCAACAGCGCCGCGAGCTCGCGCGAGCGGTTCATGGCGGAGAGCAAGGTTCGCAGGCGTGCGCGCAGCGGCAAGGCATCGGGCGCGTCTTCGTGAACCTGCAGGAGCGCACTGAGCGCGTCGCCGGGCCGCCCAAGCTTGTCGTACGCATCGGCCAGGCCGAGCGCAGCATCGATCCGGGCGTCGCTCTGTTCGATCGCGACCAGCTTGAGACAGGTGGTGGCCACGTCGGCGTAGCGCTCGGACGCGAGATCGCGTGCACGCAGCGCGCGCAGCGATTCGAGATCGCCCGGGTCCCGTTCGACCCACCCCGCGAGGACGTCACGCGCCTGGTCGGTCTGCTTCTGCCCGTCGAGCACACGCACCAGGCGCAAGGTCGCCGAGCGCTCCAGGTCGAGATCGTTCTGGCTACGCGCGCTGCGACGCAGGCCCGTGAGCGCGTCGATCAAGCCTGGACCCACTTCGGAAGGAGCAATCGCGTAGGCCTCTTCGAGATCGGCCGCGGCCTCCGCGATGCGAGCGGCACCCACGAAGAGGTCGGCGCGCACGCGCAAGAGATCCACTCGACCGCTGTCGGCCTGCGGATGGGCGTCGCACAGCCGCGTGACGTCGGCGATGGCCGTGTCGTGCTGACCTGCAGCAGCGAGGTTGCGCGCGAGCTCCGCGAGCAGCGACAAGTCCTCGGGCACGATCGCGAGCGCAGAGCGCAGCGCAGAGGCCGCACCATCCACGTCGTGAAGTTGATCGCGGTAGAGCGTGGCCGCGTTCTTGAGGCGACCGACCGCCGCCATCGACGGCCCGAGGCGCTCGGCCTCGGCGACCGTGAGCGCCGCCAACGGCTGCCAGAGCTGGCGCTCGAAGTAGTAGCCCTCGAGCCGATCGCGAACGGCGTCGTGTGCAGGACAGGCCGCATGGCCTAGCTCGAGCGCTTCACGAACGCGCGCGTCATCGCCCAGCTCCGACCACGTCTCGGCCATGCGCAACGCGAGCTTCGCAGCGGCCTCGCCCGTCTCGCCGCGCAGCAGGCGCTGCTCGAGCGTGGCGCGCTCGCGCGGGTCGGTGTCCTCGGGTATGCGGGCCAGCAAAGCTGCCAGCAGCGCGTGATGGTCCGGCGCCCACTCGAGCGCGGCACGGAAGGCGTCGCAGGCCTCGGCAGCGCGCTTCGGGCCATACAGCTCGCCCAAGCGTAGCCCCAGCTGCGTGATCGCCGGAACGTTCCGCTCGTCACGCGCGCGATCGAAGCTGCGACGCAGCATGTCGGCAAGCTCGTCGTTCATGCCGTGACGCTGCAGGATCGCGAGCAAGCGATCGGTAGCTTCGAGGTGCATCGCGTCCTCGTCGAGGATCTGCTTCAGCACCGGGATCGCGTCTTTCTCTTTGCGTACGACGTCGATCAGGAACTTCGCCTGCTCGAACAGCAAGAGCGTGCGATCCTCGACGGGCAAGAGAACCGCCAGCGTGTTCGCCACGAACGTGTCGAAGCGCTTGCGATCCTTCTGTTTCGCAAGCACGGCGAGCATCGGCTGCCACAGCGCGCGGTCGGCCGGGTCACGCTGCAAAAGGCGCGCATAGGCGTCGGCCGCGACTTGCAGGTCGCCACCGGGACCCGCGGCCAGCTCGGCGAGCTCACGGCCCAGCGTCTCCAGCTCGGCATCGGCGGCATGGTCGAGCGCTTCGCGCAGGTGCGCGATCGCGCTGCGAACGTCGCCTGCTTGCAGCCGGCACTCGGCCAAGGCCGAGAAGACCCACGACGCCTCGCCACGCTGGGGCCTACTCTTACGCACCAAAGCTGCGGCGCGCGTGAGCAGGGCCTCGGCGCGCGCGATCTCCCCGATGCGCAGCGACAGCTCGATGCCCTCGCGCGTGTCGTCGAGCGTGGCGCCCTCGCGCGCGCTCTTGCGCTCGATGAAGTCGAGCAGCATCAAGTCGTCGTGCGAGCTGCGCGCCACGCGCTCGAACAGCGTGAGCACACCAGGATGTCCTTGTGACTCCTCGATCGCGCGCATGAGTACGGTCTTCGCGCGCGGATAGTCCGGTGTTTCGGCCAGCGCACGCGTCAGCGACGCCACGCCCGCGTCACGCCACTCGGCACGCGACAGCTCGAGCTCGGCGAGCAAAAAGCGCGCTTCGCGCCGGGCGCTTTCTTCGGCCTCGGCTTCACTCAAGTCTGCGATGCGGGCCAGTACGCGCCGCTCCTCGGCGCGATCACCTCGGCCACCGGCCACGCGAGCCAACGCGAGCCACGCCTCGATCACGCATTCACCAGAGGCTTCGACCTTCGCGTACAGACCCGCTGCACGATCGAGATCGCCGAGATCCTCTTCGATCGCCCGCCCCTGGCGAAGTGTCAGCTGCGCCGCACGCTTCGCACCAGCCTTGCTGCGCTCACTCTGCGCGGCCTCGATCAACGAGCCAAGCGCATCGAGGTAGCGTGGCTGCTCGCCCACGCGCTTGCACAGAGCACGTGCCGCGGTGTGCAGGCTCTCGGTTTCTGGGGAAAGCTCGAGCGCCCGCAGCCGCAGCTCGAGCGCTTCCTCGGGCTTGCCGCGGTCGTGCTCGAGCACATCGGCTTTGGCCGACAAGATCTCGGCTGAAGCCGCCGGCTCGCGAGCGAGCACGAGGCGCGCATCGAGCACGCGTACGAGCAGATCCACTTCGCCACGCGCGCGCAGCACACGAGCAAAGCGCCGTGCTTCGACGTCGTTCTGGGTCGCGCTCTCGAGCGCCGACTCGAGCAGCTCCTCGGCTTGGTCGCTTTGCCCGCGCGCGATCGCGATCCGGTACAGCTCGAAGCACACCTCGCTCGCGCCCGGCGCGTCCGCGTCGTCGATCTTTTGCCGGCGCACCACGAGCAGAAGGCCGCGGTACGCGCGCTCGGCACGGTCGAGATCACCTTGGTCGCGCGCCAGCCGCGCTAGCATGTGCAACGCGCCCAACTGCGCGAGATCCATCTTCGTGGCGATGTCGAGCTCGTTGAGCGCTTCGTCGATCGCGCCCGCGGATTCAGCGACGCGTGCCAGCTGATAGTGCAGCGCGGCACGCTCGGGCGAGCGACGACGACCGAAGCCGTCGATCAGGCCGCGCAGAAGCGCGCGTGCTTCGTCGAAGCGTCGCGCGATGTGCAGACCTTCAGCCAGCATGCCGCGCAGCCGCGCGTCGTCCGGTGCAAGCTCGACCGCGCGTGTCAGCACGGGGATCGCGCGCTCCGGAGCCGCGAGCTTGTCGCAATACAGCTCGGCGGCCTCGCGCAGATACGCGAGGCGTCGCGCGGAGTCCGCGACGAGGCTCGCCCCTTGCGAGAGCAGCTGCGCCAGTTGCTCGTGTGCGCCATCGGCACGGTACAAATCGGCCAAGAGGTCCCGCGCCTCGTGCACCGCGGGATCCAGCGTGAGCGCCTGTTCGAGACAGCCCCGTGCGCGTGCCAGCTGACCGGCCTCGATGTGCGCGCGAGCCAACTCCACCGCAGTGATGGCGCGCGATTCGGGTGGCGCGGTGCCAAGTCGCACTTCCAGCCATTCGGCCGCCGCGCTGTGATCACCCAGGCTCGTGCACAAACGCGCGAGCGCACCACTCGCATCACCGTACGGCTCGAGGCCATGCAGCTCACGATACGCTTTCATCGCACCGAGCACGTCCGACAGCTCGCGCTCGCGCAGCTGCGCAATCTCGCGCCACAGGCGCGCCGCGGCCTCGACCTGGTTCTGTTCACGCAACGCGCGCGCCTGCGCTTCGAGAATGCGCACGAGCTCCGCGTTCTGACCCTTCTTGCGCAACAACTCGCTGAGTGCTGCCAGCGAAGCGACGTGACCGGGTTGGTCGGCCAGGTTCGCTTCGAGCACCGAGACTCGGTCGCCGCGCGCCTCGAGCTCACCGAGCAGTCTCGCCACTTCGAGTCGCAACGCGAGCTTCCGTTCTGCGCTGGGCGCCTGCGCCAGCTCGTGGCGACGCAACGACAGCAGCTCGGGAAGACGGTCCGCTTGCACGTAAAGCTCGGCGAGCGCCGCAGTCGCAATCGCGTCGCGCGGATCGATCGCAAGAATGTCGCGGTACAGCACGATCGCACGATCGACGTCTTGCAACACGCCGCGCGCCAGCTCGGCCGCATCGTGACGCAGCCCCTGCACGGCCTCCACATCGAACGGCAGCATGATCGCTTCGAGGAGCAAGTCGAGAGCGCGCTTGGGATCACCCGAGTCGCGGCGCAGCGTGGCCAAGCGCTCGACGACCCAGCCCACCGTGGCCTCGGGCTCGCGCTGCCCTGCAGCTTTGGCGCCACTGCGCCAAAGGCCGAGCGCACGTTCGTACGCGCGTTCCAGGAGCTTCTGTGCACGCTTGCGGTCCTGTAGATGATCGAGCGCGAGCTCTCCCGCTTCGCAGAGCGCGTCGAGATCCTCGGGCAGCGCAGCCGCTAGCTTCTCCAACGTGTCCACTAGCGCGGCCGAAGGAGTAGCGCGCTGCAGCGCAGCGAGCGCAAGCAGCGACTCCTTGTGCGTCGGATCGGCATGCACCGCCCGCGCGAGCGATTCCTCCGCCGCTCGCGCATCCTTGCGTTCGGTCGTGTGCAGCGCTGCGACGCGGACGTGCAGATCGCGCGCCACCGCGGGAGAAATCACGTCGGCCTCGAAGTCGACCGTACGACTCAGCGCCACGCACAGCGGCTCCCAAGCTTTTGCTTCGCGCGCTGCGGTCTCGATCGTGGCGAGCAGCGACGGCAAGAGCGCGGCATTGGCCGTTGCACATGACACGAGCAGCTGCGTCGCGTCTTCCCAGCGTCCGAGGCTCGCCGACACGCGCACCGCGGCGTTGGCCAGCTGCGCGCGATCCGGCGCAATGCCGGCGGCGTCACGATAGGCGGCGAGCGCGCCTTCACGATCCTGCAGGCGGGTCTCCAGCGTGACGCCTTCCTCGTAGCGCAGCTCGGCCGCGCGCGGCGCACCTTTGGGCAGGATGGCCAGTGTCTCGCGATACGCCGCCACGACCGCATCCCAGCTGCCGAGCGCTTCGGCCAAGCGGCGAATCTCGCGCTCGGTGGCGCGGTCGTCTGGTAAGAACGTGAACGCACGCCGGTATGCGGCGAGCGCGCGCTGCGGGTCGTTGCCGCGGGTCTCGTACAGCTCGCCGGCTTCGACCAACAGCTCGGCACGCGCCGCGTCGCTGTCCGCGGTCAGAAGCCGCATGTCGAGCAGCGACAACGTGGCTTGCCACTCGTCGGTCTGCGCGAACGCTTCGGCGAGCGAGTCGACCGCGACCGGACGACACGCTTCATCTTCCAGCAGTGCGCGCTGCCCGGCACGGGCGCCTTCGTGCTTCGGATCGACCTGCAGCGCGGAACGGTAGCGCCGCACCGCGTTCTCGGGCTTGCCGAGGCGCTGCCTGTAGGCATCGCCCAGCTGGGTCTGCAGCTCGGTGAAGCGCGTGATCTCGCTGGCCGCAGCTTGGCTGAGCACGTCCGCGAGCTCGGGCCAACGTTCGGCGCGGCTGAGCAGATCGGTGAGCGCCGTGACCGCTTCGCGATCTTCGCCGTAGCGCTTGCCGATCTCGCGCCACACGTCGATCGCGCGGGCGACGTCTTTCAGCTTCTCGTCGTAGAGCTTCGCGAGCCACACCAAGTCGGCGCGACGCTGGTGCGCGGCGCCAGGCGCTTCGATGCGCTGACGCAGCAGCTTCGCGAGGCCCTCATGGTCCGAATCACGCGCTGCGGCGTCGATCAACGCGCCCAACGCCTCGATGTCATTGGTGTCGTCACCGACGCGCGAGCGCCACGCTTTGCGCGCACGCTCTTTGTCGCCAAGCTTGTCGGCGAGCTGCGCGATCTTGCCCAGCATGCCGCGACGCACGGCTTCCACCGGCTCGAGCTCGCTCATGCGCGACAGCACGTCCAGCGTGTCGACTGCGTTGTCGGTTTGCTCGAGCAGCTTCACCAGCTTGCGGCCCGACTGCACGGTCACGTCCGCGCTGAGCCGCGCGTCGAACACCTCACGGTAAAGCTCGATGGCACGCTCCGGCTGCGAGAGCGTCTCCTCGCGCACGCGGGCCGCCTCCATGAGCAGGTCGGCACGCACGCCGGGCTCTTTCGAAGCGGCGGCCGCTTCGCGCAAGGCGCTGGCGTAGCGCTCGAAGTCGCGCGTGCGCTCGGCAAGCGCACGCAACGCGTCGCGCTCCTTGGGCATCGGATCGAGCACGAGCAGAACCGCCTGATGACCGAGCGCGCGCGCATCCTCATGGAGATCGAGCAAGCGCTCGACGATCTCACGCAGCAGCGTGCCGCGCTGCGCGGACTGCACGAACGAAAGCCCTAGCTCGAGCACACGTACGACGTCGTCGCGCTTCTGGCCCTTGACGAAGTACTCCTTCAAGTGACCGAGCGCTGCCCGGCGCACGCCTTCCGGCGCGGTGTCAGCTGCCAACAATTTCTCGAGCAGATCGAAGGCCGGCTTGTACTCTGGGGCGTCGTTGCGCACCCGCTCGATCTCCGCGAGCGCAGCCGCGTGATCGTGCAGCGCTTCGAAGTAAAAGGCCGCCATGCGCAGACGCGTGTCGCGCTGCTGCTTGGCCGGTTGAACGTGGATGCGCGAGCCCCACAGGTCGATCAAATCCTTCCAGCGACCCTGCCGTTCCAAGAGGCGCTCGAGCGATGCGGCCAGCGCGGCGTTGTCGGGATCGAGAGCGAACAGCTTCTGCTGGTAGCCAATGGCGCGATCCGGCTGACTCGCGAAGTCTTTTGCTGCCTGGGCCGCTTCGTCGAGCAGCTTCATTCGGCGTGCGGTTTCGTTCGCGCCTTCGATCGCGCGGTCGTACGCGGCGAGCAGCTCGTCCCAGCGCTCGCCCACCGTCAGCGCAACCGTCAAACGCTCGAAGGCCCAATGCGCGCCCGGATCGATCTCGAGCACGCGCGCGAGCAGCTGCGGCAGCTCGGTCGCGTCGTCGCCGTACCACGCTTCGTAGAAACGCACCGCGCGCTGACCCACGAGCGACGCAACGTCGGCAGCGATGTTCTTCTGTTCGAGCACCGCGTGAAACAACGCACGCGCGTCAGTTGGACGCTGTGCGCTGTCTGCGAGCTCTTCGACCAACTCCCAACGTGCGTCGTTCTGCGGTTCGCGACGCGCTGCGTCGATCGCGGCAGCCAGCGCGCCAGCCAGCGCACCTTCGCCTTTACCCTGCGCTTCGGCCGGCGGGCGATTGGAAGCGCGTTCGTGGTCGGGCATGAATCTCCTAACGCCGCGTAACGAAAGGGCGAAAGGCGAGTATACGTAGCCCGCTTCGCGGGATCCAATTCAGAGTCGTGCGTGCGCGAACGTGTAAAGCGCCGGCAGAGCCAGCAGTCGCAGCGCTCGTACCTGCGGCTCCCTTGCCGCCGGATCCCCCACCCTTGGTGCCGCCACCCGCCGGAGGCCTGGGCCGCGTCATTCGCCTACCCTACACGGCGGCCGACCAGTCGCCGCTGGCGCCGCCGCCGCCGTTGGCTGCAACGCGCGCACCCGCTGCAACGCTGATCGTATCGGCCTCGAGCAGGATGGCGCCCTCGGCGCAGCGCATGTGCTTGTCTTGCCGTCGCTGTCGCAGTCCTACCCGGGCCTCAGGCGAGACCGCCAGCACGGCGCGCGTTGTCGCTCTCGTCAGCGTCCGTCTTGCCGTTCTTGCCGTGATCGGGCAGCGGGCCGGCATCCTTGCCAGCGCCCGGTAACGCCGATCCCTGGCGCCCGTGCCGGAACCGCCGTTGTCATCCTCGAAAGCATCCCCATCAGCCGCAACCATATTACGCCAAAACGCATGCACTTCCCGCCACAGATTGCTTCCAACGGGCCAACCCACTGAAACTAATAAGACTATCTCCGTGCACACCTCGCTCGTACGAGACTTGCACACTCAGGAAACAAGAGCAAATACTCTAGTTGGACGTGGGGCCGCGGCAGGCCCTGGTCCAAGAGGATGGTGTGTATGAGTCGTAAGCCGGGTCTTCAAACGATGTTCGCGTGCGTGTTGTTGTTCGCGGCGGGTTGTCCGAGCGCAACTGCACCGCTGGCTGCTGGCAAGTGCCGACCCGGCCTCAGTTATCAATGCGCGTGCTCTGACGGGATCTCCATCGGCTCCCAAGTCTGCGCCCTCGATGGCAGCGCGCTTGGGGTCTGTCAGTGCGGTGGCTTACCGGGCAACGGGCTCGCGGGCGGCACGGGCGGCGTCAGCGGCAGCAGCGGCAGCGCCGGCTCGTCGAGTGGCGGTTCAATGGGTACGACGCCACTGCCTTGCGACGTAGCGCAGCTCCTGACCGAGCACTGCGGGCTGTGTCACGGTGCGACCCCGGCGTTCACTGCGCCGATGTCGCTGGTGACCTGGGAAGACCTGACCAGGCCTTCGCTCAGTGACCCGACGGTGCCTGTCTATCAGAAGGTGCTGCAGCGCGTCCGAGACACGCAGAAGCCGATGCCGCAGCCGCCGAACCCGGCGCTCAGCGCGGACCAGATCGCTGTGCTCAGCAACTGGGCGAATAGCGGCGCGCAGAAGGGCACGCAGCCGAGCTGCGGCGGCGCAGGCGGCAGCGGCATGGGCGGAAGCGGCGGCGCTGGCGCAGCCGGCACCGGCTCGACCGATCCCAACATCGAGTGCTTCGACATCATCGCACGCGCCACGGCCGACAAGGCGCAGAAGTTCGGCGTGCCCACCACGCCGGACACGTACATCGGCTTCAACTACGCGCCGCCCTGGGGCAGCGCGCAGGTGCAGGCCGTGAGTGCGACGTCGATCATCGACAACAGCGCTGTGGTCCATCACTGGATCTTGTACTCGAACTCGAGCGCGCTCAGCGACGGTACGAACCAGAACGATAGCGGTTCACACCCCGGCGGCCAGTACATCGTGGGTTGGGCGCCAGGCGCCAAGCCGATGGTCATGCCCGACGACGTGGGTTTGCAGCTGCCAGGCGCGGGCTACCAGCTCGAGATCCACTACAACAACAGCAAGGACGGTCAGCTGGATAGCAGCGGCGTGCGGCTGTGCGTGACTCACGCGCCGCGCGCGAAGCTCGCGGCCACGCACCCGCTCGGCCAGGAGCTGTTCGCGACGTTCGGTGCAGGCGACGTGACCGGCACGTGCGTACCGCAGGGACCGTTCCCGATCACGATCCTGTACTCGTCGCCGCACATGCACCTCAAGGGCACGCACATGAAGACCATCATCAAGCGCGCCAACGGCACGACCGAGACGCTGGTCGACCAGCCGTTCGACTTCCAGAACCAGATCACCTACCCGCCCGCGACGCCGAGCGCCGCGACGATCAACCAAGGTGACTCGCTCGTGACGACCTGCACGTACAACGCTGCGGCCCAGTTCGGCACGAAGACCACCGAAGAGATGTGTTACAACTTCGTCACCGCGTACGCGGCCGGCGCTCTGGCTGGCGCCCCGGGCTACACCGGAGTCAGCGGCAACGGCAACACGTGCATCAAGTGACGTCGTAGCCACGCAAGCGTGAGCCGCGGGCTCGTTCGGGGGTTCCCGAGCGGGCCCGTTGCTTTTTTGACGGTCCTTGGGCAGCCACGCGAGGTCGTGCTAGATCCGCCGACCATGACGACGTCCAAGAGAAAGCTCAATTTCTATAGCTCGCAGATCACCGAGCCGCGATCGCAGGGGGCATCGCAGGCGATGTTGCTCGGGACCGGGCTCACGCCTGAGGACCTGAAGAAGCCGCAGGTTGGCATCGTGTCGAACTGGTACGAGGGCAACACCTGCAACATGCACCTGAACGACCTGGCGGCGAGCGCCAAGGTCGGCGTGCAGGCGGCGGGCCTCGTGGGCATGCGCTTCAACACGATCGGCGTCAGCGACGGCATCTCGATGGGCACCGACGGCATGAGCTACTCGCTGCAGTCGCGCGACCTGATCGCCGACTCGATCGAGACCGTCGTGAGCGCGCAGTGGTACGACGCGCTGATCACGATCCCCGGCTGCGACAAGAACATGCCGGGCTGCTTGATCGCGATGGGTCGCTTGAACCGACCCTCACTGATGATCTACGGCGGCACGATCCGGCCCGGTCACGCCACCGTCGGCGGGCAGGACAAAGTGTACGACGTCGTGAGCGCGTTCCAGTGCTACGGCGAGTTCATCGCGGGACGCATCACCGAAGAAGAGCGGAGCGCGATCGTGTCGCACTCGTGTCCGGGTGCAGGCGCGTGCGGCGGCATGTACACCGCGAACACGATGGCCTGTGCGATCGAAGCGCTCGGCATGTCCCTGCCCTACAGCTCGTCCACGCCGGCCGTCGATCCGAAGAAGCGGCAGGAGTGCGTGGAAGCCGGCAAGGCGATGGCGCTGCTCCTCGAGCGCGATCTCAAGCCGCGCGACATCATGACGCGCAAGGCGTTCGAGAACGCGATGGTGGTGACCATGGCGCTTGGCGGCTCGACCAACGCGGTGCTGCACTTGATCGCCATGGCGCGGGCGGTCGACGTGAAGCTGAGCATCGACGACTTCCAAGCGGTCTCCGATCGCATCCCGTTGATCGCGGACCTGAAGCCGAGCGGCACGTACGTCATGGAAGACGTGCACGGCATCGGCGGCACGCCGGCCGTCATGAAGTACCTGCTCGACAAGGGCCTCTTGCACGGCGACTGCATGACCGTGACGGGCAAGACGATCGCCGAGAACCTGAAGTCGCTGCCGGGCCTTTCGCCAGGTCAGAAGGTGATTTACCCGCTCGAGGCTCCGATCAAGAAGAGCGGTCACATTCGCATCCTGCGCGGCAGCCTCGCGCCGCTCGGTGCGGTCGCGAAGATCACGGGCAAGGAAGGCGAGCGCTTCGAGGGCCCCGCCAAGGTGTTCGACAGCGAAGAAGACATGCTGCGTGCGCTCGAGCAGAAGAAGATCGTGAAGGGCGACGTGGTCGTGATTCGCTACGAAGGCCCGAAGGGCGGACCGGGCATGCCCGAGATGCTCACGCCGACCAGCGCGATCATGGGCGCAGGCCTCGGCAGCGACGTCGCGTTGCTCACCGACGGTCGCTTCTCCGGTGGCTCGCACGGCTTCATCGTGGGTCACGTCACGCCGGAAGCGCAGGAGGGCGGCCCGGTTGCGCTGGTGCGCGATGGCGACGTGATCAGCATCGACGCGATCGCGAACAGCATCGACGTGCGCGTGAGCGAAGCGGAGCTCGCGAAGCGCAAAGCCGAGTGGCGCGCACCCGCGCTCAAGGCCACGCGCGGCACGCTCTACAAATACATCAAGAACGTGAAAAACGCGTCCGAGGGCTGTGTCACGGACGAGTGACTCAGCTGGCTCCGACACGTGTTGCACGCAGCCGAGCCGTTCCTCGCGCTGAAAGTGCGCTGGTCGTGGGTGGCATGACGGTCCGCGCGCGGCGCCGTCGCAACCGGGCATGTCGCTGCATGCTGGAAACGGTATAGTTGGCGGATGGTCGGCGTGCGCGACGTGGTGTGGGGCATCTCGCTCGGCGTGGTCGGCGTCCTGTTGTTTCAGAGCTACCCGCTGCTGCGCGCCGAGCAGTTCGTGCAGAAAGACGCGAAGCTCGCGTTCCTCGAAGCGTTTCAAGGCCGGCGCATGATCGACGGCACGCTCGTGCAGCTGCCAGCTGGCGGCGCGGTGCCCGTCGACCCGATGGCGCAGCCGATCGATTTCGTGAATCTGAACATCGTCGCAGAGCACACCACCTGGAACGGCGGCGAGACCCAGCTCGTGCTGCACCACGTGCTCAGCTTCGATCGCATGCGACCCGACACCAACCGTGTGCTCGACGTGTACGTGAAGCTGATGATGGACGGCGCGCACTTTCGCTACGAGCACTTTCAAGTGCGCGGCCAACCTCCGCTGCCGCTGCCGATCGGTGGCAACCCGTGGCTACCGCTCCTCCGCAGCGAGGCGGGCAACGGCCTTCCGCCCACGCACCCGAAGCGCATCGTCGAGCCGATGGAGTGAGCGTCGTGCGATGCAACCAAATCAGCTGAGATCGACCGTGATCGACGCTTTGCCTTCGAAGGGATCGGCGCCGGGCCGCGCGGCGCCGGGATCGAAGTGCCAGTTGGCGCTGCGAAAGGCGCGCAATACTTCGTAGATCTCGCGGCGCTTGGCGAGGTCGCTGGGCAACGCCACCTGCAGCTCGGTCGCAATCGACACCGGCCCCGTGGTCAAGATCCCGCTGACGCTCACGTCCGCGCCCGCGCCCGTCAGACGACCGATCAAGGCGCGCACCACGTCTTTGTCCCCGTTGCTGAACTGATGCTGCTCGGAAGTACACCAGTCGAGCGCGTTGCGGCCTGCCGCCACGGGTGCGCGTGGCCCGTGCTCGTCGCCAAAAGGCGCATCGAGCGCCGGCCCGTGCGACCAGTCCGCCAGCGCGGTGCGCACCCCGCTGCTCACGCTCGGGCAGGCACGTAGCGACGCAATCGCGAAAAACACGCTCGTAGCGATACCGAAGCGCGCTGCGTAACTCACGAATGTGTACGCGTCAGCTGGCAACCAGCCCGGCTTCTTCGAGCGCGAGACGCTGTTGCGATCGATGTGCACCGCCTGGCCGACCGTGCCCACCGACATGCGCGAGACGCGTGGCGCGGACAGGCGTGGGCTCGGCAGGCTCGTGCGCAGCGGTTCCGCGGCGAGGCCGGGTGTGCTCGTGGGAACACCGGGCGGATTCGGACGCGTCATGCGATGCGGTGCGCGCTCGATCGACGGCGGCAGATCGATCGAGTCTGCAGCTGACGCAGCCTGCGGGACCGGGGGCAGCGAGATCGGCGTGGGCGACGGCGGCGGCTGCACCGGAGCCGGCTGCACCGGAGCCAGCCCGGCCACAGGCATTGGGATGCTCGCGGGTCCCGCATCGGGCGGCCACACTAGAGCCTGCCGATCGGAGCTGCGCGGCGTGCGCTCCGGCTCGAGGACAGCAGCCCTCGGCGGTCCCGACATGCGCAGGCCGGCGAGCACCGGCGCCGGCAACACGAAGCCCGGCTGCGTTTGCGCCGACGAGCCAGGAATGTCGAACGCGGGTACTGCCGCTGATGGCGGCGGCGCCTCGATGTCGTACGTGTACGTGAGCGCCGAGGGCGCAGGTGCAGGTACCACGCGTGCAGGCACAGGGATCGACTCCTGCGCAGCGGGCGGCGGCGGCAAGGTCAGCGTGCGTCCGCTGGCCTGCGGGTCAGGCGCGCGGGTCTGCCGCTCCGCGGCGCCCTCGACCGGAATGATGCGCTGGGGCGCGATCGCGCTCGGCCGCAGCTCGACCTCGGCACCGATCTGCCGCAGCGCCTGCGCGTAGCGCTCGGCCTGCGCGCGCGTCACGCGGTGCTTCACCGTGCGGGGCAACGACTGCACCAACTCCAACGCACGCAGCGGATGCAGGTGGAACAAGCGCACGAGCCCCAGCTCCGGGGAGCTCCCCCGCACGAAGCCGCGCACGTAGATGTCGAGCTGTTCTTCCACGCGCGATCGCCCGTTGCTCCCGTACCCGTGCCCCGTTACTCGAAGACGCGAACCTGGATCGCAGCCACGCGGTCGTCGCCGGCCACGACGTCGGACACGACCACGACCTGGTCACCCGGCACCACGCGCGAGCGCTTGCGCAGCTTCTCGAATGCGGCGGCCACGGTCTTCTCGGGATCGTTCGAGAAGTCCATCTTGAACGGCACGACCGAGCGATTCAGCCAGAGCTTGCGGCGCGTGGTGCTCATGTTGGTGAACGCGTAGATGATCGCGCTCTTCGGATGAAAGCTCGCCACGAGCTGGCCCAAGATGCCGCGCCGTGTGATCACGACGATGGCGGGCGAGCTGATGGCATCCGCCAAGCGACACGCCGAACGTGCCAGCTCTTCGCGGGTGTTCTGGGGCTTTTTGGCGAGGTACGAGCCGATCGACTCGACCTTCTCCATGCGCCGCACGATCTTGTCCATCACCTGCACACAGCGTGCGGGATGCTTGCCGGTCGCGGTCTCGCCGCTGAGCATGACGGCGTCGGCCTCTTCGTAGACGGCGTTCGCGACGTCGCTGACTTCGGCGCGCGTCGGCATCGGGCTGGTGATCATCGACTCGAGCAAGTGCGTTGCGACGATCACGGGCTTGCCTGCGATCACGCACTTGCGCGCGATCTCGCGCTGAATCACCGGTAGCTCGTAGAACTCGACCTCCACGCCGAGATCACCGCGCGCGATCATGATGCCGTCGGCGACCTCCAAGATGCTGTCGAAGTTCTCGACGCCCTCCTGGTTCTCGATCTTGGCGATGATCTTCGCGTGACCGTCGTTCTCGTCGATGATCTTGCGCGCTTCGAGCACGGCCTCCGCGTTGCGCACGAACGACAGCGCGATGAAGTCGCAGTCGTGCTCGACGCCGAAACGGATGTCGGCTTTGTCCTTCTCGGGGATCGACGGCAGGTTCACGCGCACGCCGGGCAAGTTGATGTGCTTGCGAGAGCCGAGCTTGCCGCCGTCGAGCACGCGGCAGCGCAGGTCGTGCGTGCGGATCTCGAGCACCTCGAGGTTGATCAGGCCGTTGTCGACGGTGATCCGGTCGCCGATCTTGAGATGGGAGAGCATGTCCCGGTAGTCGATGTGGATGCTCTGCTCCTCCGGGTTCGTGCTCGGAATCACGGTGACCGTGTAGATCTCGCCGACCACCAGGTTCAGGTCGTCGCGGAGCTCGCCGGTGCGGATCTCGGGACCCTTCAAGTCGAGCAGAATCGCGACCGGATGGTTCAGGCTGCGGTTCAGCGAGCGGATGCGCCGGATGCTGAGCAGGTGGGAGTTGTGGTCGCCGTGGGAGAAATTGAGGCGGGCGATGTTCATCCCGGCCTTCGCCATCAGCTCGATCATCTCCGAGGAGGAGCTGGCCGGGCCCAGGGTGCAGATGATCTTCGTATGCCTGAAGTCGCGTCGCGTGGTTTCCATGGGCACCATGGAGGGTAGCGCAATCAGCCTACTCCGCGCCTAGTTCGCAGCGAAGCTTGCCGGGCTGGGCGCGTGTGGGTCCGGGCGGCCGGCAGACCGACCTGGCGGGGCGCCGGGGCCGCGTCGTATTGCCGTTGAGGCGGGTGCGTGTTAACACCCGCCACCCCGCGAAGGATCCGCCGTATGTCTACTGAAGCGCTCGACCCCAAATCCCTCCGTAACATCGCGATCATCGCGCACGTCGACCACGGCAAGACCACCCTGGTCGATGCCATTCTGAAACAATGCGGCGTCTATCAGGCTCACGAGACTGTGGTCGAGCGGGCCATGGACTCGAACGACCTCGAGCGCGAGCGCGGCATCACGATCCTCGCGAAGAGCACCTCCGTCCGTTACAAGGACGTGCGCATCAACATCATCGACACGCCAGGCCACAGTGACTTCGGCGGCGAGGTCGAGCGCACCCTGCTCATGGCCGACGGCGCGCTGCTCCTAGTCGACGCGGCCGAAGGCCCGCTGCCCCAGACGCGCTTCGTGCTCAAGCACGCCCTCGCCAAGGGCATGCCGGTGATCGTGGTCGTCAACAAGATCGACCGCAAAGACGCTCGCGCCCCCGAGGTCTTGAACGAGACGTTCGACCTGTTCTGCGATCTGGAAGCGACCGACGAGCAGACCGACTTCGCGGTGCTCTACACGATCGCGACGCGCGGCGAAGCGCACAAAGAGATCGGCGACGACAGCACCACGCTGGAGCCGCTGCTCGAGACCATCCGCGCGCGTGTGCCGCCGCCAAAGGGTTTGCTCGACGCGCCGCTCCAGATGATCGTCACGAACATCGGCTACGACGAGTACGTCGGCCGCCTCGCGATCGGCAAGATCATGAACGGCGTGCTGCGTCCGAACACGCCGGCCGTGCGCTTCCACGAGACGGGCACGAAGACCGAGAAGATCGGTCACATCTTCGCCTTCGAGGGCTTAGGGCGCGTGAAGCGCGAAGTCGCCGGCGCGGGCGACGTGGTCGCAGTCTCCGGCATGGACGACGTGCAGATCGGCGACACCATCGGCGATCCCGAGAAGTCGGTCACGCTGCCACGCATCTCGCTCGAGCCGCCGACCATCAAGGTGCGCTTCTACGTCAACAGCTCGCCGTTCGCGGGCAAGGCGGGCAAGTTCGTCACCTCGCGCCACGTGCGCGAGCGCCTGGAGAAAGAAGCGCGCACCAACCTCGCGATGCGCTTCGAAGAAACCGACAAGCCGGACATGTTCCTGGTCTACGGCCGCGGCGAGATGATGATCGCGATCCTCGCGGAGACGATGCGTCGTGAAGGCTACGAGTTCTCGCTAGGCAGCCCCGAGGTCGTGGTCCAGACGATCAACGGCGTGAAAAGCGAGCCTTCCGAGCGCGTGGTCATCGACGTGCCGGAAGAATTCGTGGGTACCGTGACGCAGAGCCTCGGCGAGCGCCGCGGCAAGATGGACAAGATGCACAACCTCGGCTTCGGCCGCGCGCGCATCGAGTTCGTGGTGCCCTCGCGTGCCTTGATCGGCTACCGCTCCAGCTTCCTCACGCAGACCCGCGGCATGGGCCTGATCAACACGCTGCACGAGGGCTACGTGCCGTACGGCGGCCCGATGCTGCGTCGCAAGACGGGCGCGCTCGTGTCCGATCGCATGGGCATGGTCACCGAGTACGCGCTCGCGCACCTCGAGCCGCGCGGCCGCTTGTTCGTGGGCCCCGGCGACGAGGTCTACGAAGGCATGGTCGTCGGCGAGCACAACCGCGAGAACGACCTCGACGTGAACTCGGTCCGCGAGAAGAAGCTGAACAACATCCGCGAGAAGAACAAGGACGAGAACATCATCCTTTCCGCGCCAACCAAGCACAGCATCGAGACGGCGTTGGAGTTCATCGATCAGGACGAGATCGTCGAGATCACGCCGGACTCGGTGCGCATTCGCAAGAAGGTGCTGTCCTGCGCGAAGCGCCCCCGCCGCGACGAAGAGAGCAAGGGCTGAGGCCGGACCCGCCGAGAGCCGCAGGCTGCTCGGCAATCACACCGAGAGCCGCAGGCTGCTCGGCAATCACCCATCACCGCGCTGGCACTTCACCGCTCGTCGAGAGCGGTGGATCCAAGTTGAGCTTCGCGAAATCGCTGTTGTCGAGCGCCTGGACCTGCTCGCGCAAAGCCTTCACGAGCTCTGCGTGGTTGGCGACGGTCTGCTCCGACTTCCCACCGGATGCCGCCGCGGCCAGCTTGTCCCACGTCGCTCGCTCGCAAGGCTGCGCCTTCTCGCGCTTCGCGGAGATCGCGTGGTTGGCCTTCATCATCCCGAGCATCAGAAGGCCCACGAGTACCAGCGTGGCAACGCCGGTCTTCAGCGTGCGCGCCCACTCGCCACCGAACTGACGCGCCATGATCGGCGTGAGCAAGATCAGCAACAGCGCCACGGCAGCGCAGATCAAGAGCGGCTGCTCGTCGCGAAACGCGTACTGCGCCAGCGACGTGTCCGCGTCCGCGCGCAGCTCCCGGCAGTACTTCGTGCCGAGCAGCTGCGAGTGCTCGTGTTCGAGATGCTGGTCGAGCTCGCGACCGAGCTCGCTGTTGAGCGAGATGTGCGAGAGATCGACCGCAGCTTCCGAACGCTTCTCGAGGGGCACGTGCTCGACGAGGTTCGTGTACAGCGTGCGGCCGTGCGCGCCCCGCACCTGGTAGACCGTGGCGCCCGGCCTGTCGGTCACGGCCGGCGAGTACTGCGCGGCACCGCGCACCGGGCAGGTGCCCAGCGCGAACAGCGCAAACACCACGAGCACGCTTGCGCCGCATGCTGCCTGTCCCGACCTGCTCACACCGCCGCCCCCGCTCGAACTACGTTACACAAAGCCACGCTGTTTCGAAACGGTGAACTTCCACGACCCGGTGCGCCTCGTTTGCAGAAGCGATACTCTCACTATGCCCGAGGTGCTCTTCCACGCCGTGGACGAGCCTGATCCTGCAGCCGATCACTGGCTCTCGCGCTCCGCCGTAGAGGGGCTCGCTGCGTGCGCAAACGCCGCACGCAAACGTAGTCACCGGGCGCGGCAGAGCGATGCAAGAATCAGCGATCGACTACGAGCGACTGCGGCACGAGGCCGAGCGCGTGTACCTGCGCTATGCGCGCGAGGCCGTCGAGGGCTTGGGCTTCTGCCCGTGGGCCCAGGCCGCGCGCGAGCAAGGGCGTACGCAGCTGCGGGTGGTGTTCGGTCGCGAGCCGCAGCTGACGGCGGCACTCGCGGCGGTGACGGAAATCGCCGAGCAACCGCAGATCGACATCGGGCTCCTCATCTTCCCCGAGCTCGAGCTCGATCGCCTACCGTTCGCGCACTTCGTCGCCGAGCTTCGCGCAGCCGATGCCGCGCAGCGACCGATCGGCGAAGCAGCGCTCGCGATGGCGGACTTCCATCCGAACGCGCGCGCCGACCAGAGCACACCCGAGCGCCTCGTGCCTTTCGTACGCAGCGCGCCCGATCCCACGATTCAGCTCGTGCGACGCAGCGCGCTCGACGCGGTGCGCATGACCGACACGCAAGGTACGAGCTTCATCGAGCCGTCGCGGCTTTCACTCGCCCAGCTCGTTGCGGCGCAGACACCCGCGCCGCTCGCGACGCGCATCGCACGGCAGAACGCGCGCACGGTGGAGAGGCTCGGCGCCGAGCACGTCGCGGCGACCTTCTGCGAGATCGTGCGCGACCGTGACGCGAGTTACGCAGCGCTCGGCCTGCCACCGCGTTCGTGGGCGAAGGTTGGCGGTTGAACGCGGAGTGCACAGTCGAGCCGCGTCGAAACTAGAAAAACAGCGGGTTTGCTCACGCTGTGCGGGATTTTCGTGGGTAGGTTCGAGCCGCACGTGTCGCACGTGTCGACGAATTTCGTTCTGATCTTGCGCTTGCCGACCGAAGGAGTATGAGGCGCGACTGCAGCTCGGACACCGCTGCAGCTTCAGGGGTTCAGCACCGTTCTGGAACACGCCCTGGTTCCGCGTAGTGTGAGCGCTTAGACTTTCGAAAATGGCCGAGGAACGACACAGCCAGCTCGACGAAGACGGTGTCACCGTCATCAAGCTGCCCGCGGCAGGCGATCCCGGCTCCGGTCATCGCAAGCACACCGGCAGAGCGTCTTCTGCATTTGCGGCGCAGGCGGACGGTGACCAGGCCGTGCTGGTCGACGCCAGCGGTCTGCCGCCCGACGCCACGCACGACGAGACTCGCTACACCGAGCGTGAGCTGCTCGGTGAAGGCGGCATGGGCAAGATCTTCTTGCAAACCGACTCGCGCATCGGTCGCGACGTCGCGATGAAGGTCTTGCGCACGCGCTACGCCAAGCAGGCCGACACGCTCGCTCGCTTCGTGCGCGAGGCGCGCATCCAAGGTCAGCTGGAACATCCCTCGATCGTTCCAGTCTACGACCTGATGCGCCGTCCCGACGGCGACGTGTGCTTCACGATGAAGCGCGTGCGCGGCAAGACGATCGAGCAGATCGTCGAGGGCATCGCGCGCAAGGACAAGGCGCTGATCGAGGCGTACCCGCGCAGAAAGCTGCTGCGTAACTTCGCGGCGGCCTGCCTCGCCGTCGACTTCGCACACACGCGCGGCGTGCTGCACCGCGACCTGAAGCCCAGCAACATCATGCTCGGTGACTACGGCGAGATCTACGTGCTCGACTGGGGCCTGTCGAAAGTCGCCGGTCTGCCGGATATCCCGGTGCGCAAAGAAGAGCCGCAAGTCGCGCTGCCGGACGACCACGGCACCCGCACGATGGATGGCGCGGTGCTCGGCACGCCGGGCTACATGTCGCCCGAGCAAGCGCGCGGCGAGACGGCCACGCTCGACGCACGCTCGGACGTGTACTCGCTCGGCGCGATCCTCTACGAGATGCTCGCGCTGCAGCCGCTGCACACGCGCGGCAGCGTCTCGGGCATGATGAATTCCACGGTGCGCGGCGCCGACGGACGCCCGTCGTTCCGCTCGCCGCAGCGCAGCATTCCATCGGAGCTCGATGCGATCAGCGTGAAGGCCACGCAGCTCGATCGCGAGCATCGCTTCACCTCCGCGCGCGAGCTGCACGACGCCATCGAGCGTTACCTCGACGGCGAGCAGGACATGAAGCTGATGCGCGAGATGGCGCAAGCGCATGCCCGTGCTGCCGAGGTCGCTGCGGAATACGCGCTCGCGGGAGGCCCCAACGCGCGCGAAGAGCGTGTGCGTGCGCTGCGCGAAGTTGGCCGTGCGCTGGCGCTCGATCCGTCGCACTCGGAAGCACAGCGCGTGCTGCTGAAGCTGCTGGCCGAGCCGCCGCTCGATGTGCCCGAGGAAGAGCTGACCGAGCTGCTCGAGACCGATCAGGACTCGGGCCGCATGACGATGAGCATCAACGGCTACTACCACCTGTCGTTCATCATCACGACGCTGCTCGTGCTCTGGATGGGCGTGAAGAGCTGGACCGCGCTCGCGCTGTACGCGATCGTCAGTGCAGCCACCGCCGGTATCGCGTTTCTCACCGCGCGCGGCGTGCTTCCGGCCAACTACCGCCTGTTCGCGAACGTGATCTCCGGAACGCTCGCGATCGGCTTCATGAGCACGATGTTCGGCCCGCTGTTTTTGATCCCGGGCCTCGCCGCGATGAGCACGATGGCCGCGTCATTCAACACGCCCACGCGCGGCGCACGCGCGCTCGTGATCTCGATCGGCGTGCTCGCCGTGCTCGTGCCGCTCTTGCTCGAGGCGGTGGGCCTGCTGCCTCCGTCGTATCAGTTCCGCGATGGCGCGATCATCATCATGCCGCGCATGCATGAGTTCCCCGCGAGCGCGACCATCGTGTTCCTTTGCTACATCGGCCTCGGCCACATCATCAGCATCTCGGTGCTGATGGGACGGCTCCAGGAAGCTCGCGTCGCCGCGCTGCAGAAGCTGCACTTGCACACCTGGCAGCTCAAACAGCTCGTCTCGGACGACAGTAACTAGTTTCTCGCGAAACCGCCTGCGGCTTTTCGCTGGAGATTTCCCGTGTGATTACGGGAGGCTATCGGCATCCGCCCAGAGCGGAGGGTTCCGTTTGCGCGAAACCGGTGCTACATAGGGATCGGCGAGAGTAAACACGACTGTATACCTGTACAGACCGCGGAGCAGCCAAAGGCGCTCCGCTACCTCGCACCCCCCCCACGTAACGGAGAGTCCCACATGGCAGACGCAGTCATCGTTTCCACCGCACGTACCGGTATCGGCAAGGCGTTCCGCGGCTCGCTCAACTTGGCTCACGGCACGGCGCTCGCCGGCCACGCCATCAAGCACGCCGTCGAGCGCGCGAAGATCGATCCGAAGGAAGTCGAGGACGTGATCCTCGGTTGCGGTCTGCCCGAAGGCGCGACCGGTCACAACGTGGGCCGCAATGCCGCGATTCGCGCGGGTCTGCCGGTCACGGCTGCGGGCGCCACGGTGAACCGCTTCTGTTCGTCGGGTCTGCAGGCCATCAGCATGGCAGCGCAGCGCGTGATCGTGGACAAGGTCCCGTTCATGGCGGCCGGCGGCGTCGAGTCGATCAGCCTCGTGCAGCAGAACCTGAACCTGCACCACTTCTTCGGCACGCGCGTCGCGGATCCGGCGAACCCGATGGGGGCGCCCGAGTACATGGACGAGTGGATGTCCAAGAACAAGCCCGAGGTGTTCATGCCGATGATCGGTACAGCTGACGTGGTCGCGAAGCGCTACAACGTGAGCCGCGAGACGCAGGATGCGTACGCGCTCCAGAGCCAGCAGCGCACGGCGGCGGCGCAGGCGGCCGGCAAGTTCAACGACGAGATCGTGCCATTCACGACCACGATGCAGCTCGTCGACAAGGCCAGCGGCGCGCGCACGTACAAGGAAGTGACGCTCACCAAGGACGAGTGCGGCCGCGCGGACACCACGCTCCAAGCCTTGCAGACGCTCCAGCCGGTCAGCGGCACGACGACGATCACCGCGGGCAACGCGAGTCAGCTGTCGGACGGCGCGAGCGCCGTGGTCGTGGCGGACAGCGTGATCGCGCAGAAGCGCAACCTGCCCGTGCTCGGCATCTACCGTGGTCTCTCGATCACGGGCCTCGAGCCGGACGAGATGGGCATCGGTCCCGTCTCCGCCGTGCGTCGCTTGCTCGAGCGCACGGGCCTCAAGGTCGACGACATCGGCCTCTGGGAGCTCAACGAAGCGTTCGCGGTTCAGGTCGTGTACTCGCGCGACACGCTCGGCATCCCCGACGACAAGCTCAACGTCAACGGCGGCGCGATCTCGGTCGGTCACCCGTACGGCATGAGCGGCGCGCGCATGGTTGGTCATGCGCTGATCGAAGGTAAGCGTCGCGGCGTGAAGTATGTGGTCGTTACCATGTGCGTCGGCGGTGGCATGGGCGCCGCTGGGCTCTTCGAAGTTGCTTGAACGCGCCGCGGTTTGGGGCGCATTCGCGGCTTACCTCCTCGCTCGGTCGGTCACGTACAGGAAGTACGCTCCCTCCCTCGCTGCGGAGGCGCTCGCGACTGCACCCCAAATCGCAACGCTTGATCGCTGGCTGTCCTTGACAGCTTGGGGCTGGCGGGCTTGCTCATGGTCGGGCTGTGCCCGATAAACAGGCGGGGATGGAGCGTGAGACACGAGCGAGGCGCCTTCGGTTTCGAGGAGCGCGCGGAGCGGAGGTTGGGTCCGTGAGCACGCACCACAGAAAGCGAAGGCGGATCGCGACGTGGATCGCGCTCCAGGCGTGCCTGTTTTGGGGCGCGCTTTGATGTTTTCGGGATTTGCCATCGCGAGTTGGGCTGCGTACCTGGGGATCGTTCTGATCACCTTGCGGACGCGGGGGCGTGGGTTTGCGATTTTTATGGCGGTGATACTGGGCGTGTTCACGCTCGTTTCGCTGACGATGCGGCCGTACCTTGGTTCGCTGTCGGGGTGGTTTGGGAACGCGACTTGGTATTTGCAGGGCGCGGTGTATGTGAACTTTCTGTCGTACTTGCGGCCGCGCATGCGGACGTTGGGGTGGCGGATGGCGGTGAACTGGCCGGCTTCGTTTTATGCGGCTAGCACGCTCTTGGCTTGGCCTTGGGCGATCGTGGCGGCGTTCGGGGTGCGGCCGCCTTTGTTCTGGCTGCCGTATGCGTTTGCGGCGTATGGCGTGTTCGAGTCGTTCTTCACGCGGGAGAGCGTGCGCGACGTGGTGCTGGACATGAACGACGCAGGACAGCTGCGTCGCTATCCGCTCGGACGTGCGAACGGCGGTCCTGTGCTCACGCTGGTGCAGATCACCGACCCGCACCTCGGCCCGTTCATGTCGGTGAAGAAGCTGGCGCAGATCTGTCAGCGCGCCATCGAGCGCAACCCGGACTTGATCGTGCTCACGGGTGATTTTCTGACCGTGGACTCGAACCGCGATCAGAACGCGCTGGAGCAGGCGCTCGCGCCGCTGTCAGCTGCACGCGGCAAGGTGTTCGCGTGCCTGGGCAATCACGATCACGAAGCACCGGTGATTGTGCGGCGCGCGCTGGCAGCGCATGGCGTGCGCTTGCTGGTCGATGAAGCCGCGGAGCTCGACACGCCTCTTGGCCGCGTACAGATCCTCGGCATCGATCACTACTTTCGCGATCGCAAGGCGCGGATCGGCGAGGTGTTCGCGCGCCATCCACGCCGTGTGGGTGCGCTGCGCATCGTGCTCTTGCACGACCCGGGCGCGTTCTCGCGCGTGCCGGAAGGTGAAGGCGACCTCGTGCTCTCAGGGCACACGCACGGCGGCCAAGTGGGGCTGGTCACGTTCGGCTTGCCGTGGACGATCGTGTCGCTGGTGGCGAAGATCCCGGACCATGGCCTGTGGGCGCGCGGCAAGAATCGCCTCTACGTGCATCGCGGCACGGGTCACTACGGCTTTCCGTTGCGCGCGGGCGTGCCAGCCGAGCAGAGCATGCTGCGTGTGCAGCTGTCGGCCCCATCGGATCCGCTGGGCAACCCGAGCGCGAACGACGCGAGCGTCTTGTAGCGCGCACCGCTTCGACTTAGCTGGGACTGCAGCAACTGGAACTGTACGGCGCGTGTCGCGCACACGGGCAGCGCCGCGTCCAATGCGGCCATCAGCGGCAATACGTTGCGCGGCTCTTTGATTCGCGCGAGCGTGAGGTGCGGACGGAACGCGCGCTTCTCTGAGCGAAAGCCGAGCCCATGCGTCGCTGCGCAGAGGCCGCCAGCAAGGTCGGACAACTGTTCTGCGCCGCGCGTGACAGAAAGCCAGACGACGCTGCAGGCACGCAGCCGCGATGCGCTCCCGCAGCTCTGGATCCGGGACTACGGCGAAAAACAGCCGAATCATGGCGGAAGTGTCCCCTTTACAAGGCGAAGCGGCACGTGGTATACACTCATGTATACCACTCGCACGCATGCGGCAACCTGTCGCGCGCATGCCAACCACGTACGGGAACTACGCCCGAGACGGAGCACCAAGAGATGTTCGACCTCGAACCCAGCGAAGACCAGAAGCTGATGGTCCAAACGGCCCGTGAGCTCGCGAAGAACGAAATGGATCCGGCGGCTCATGATGCCGACGAAGCCGCGAAATTGCCCGCCGACTTCTTGAAGAAGTCGTGGGAGCTGGGCCTCGCCTGCGCGGCGATTCCGGAGAAGTACAACGGTGCTTCGATGGAGCGGTCGGCGGTGACCGGCGCGATGATTCTCGAGGAGCTCGGCGCCGGCGACCTGTCGATGGCGATTGCGATGCTCGCGCCCTCGCTGGTGGCGTACCCGGTGCTCGACTACGGAACCGACCTGCAGAAGGAGATCGTGCTGCGTGCTTGCACCGGCTCGGAGTTTCCGAAGCTGACGGCCGCGCTCATGGAGCCGGTCTACGACTTCGATCCGACGGCGCTGCGTACGACCGCGATCCGCAGCGGCACCAACTACGTTCTGAACGGCGTGAAGACGCTGGTGCCGAACGGCAGCACAGCCGACTCGTTCCTGGTGTACGCGCGCGTAGGCGGCACGGGCTTCGACAACGTCCAAGCGTTCTTCGTGCAGCGCACGGTGCCGGGCGTCACGGTCAGCGAGAAAGAAAAGAACATGGGCATCAACGCCCTCGATACCGTGACGCTCACGCTCGAGAACGTCGGCGTTGCACCTGACACGCGTGTGGGTGGCGCAAAGGGCATCGATTTCGAGCGCATCATGAGCTACTCGCGTGTCGCGCAGAGCGCCCTCGCGCTGGGTGTGGCCCGCAAGGCGTACGAGCACTCCGTGACCTACGCGATGGAGCGCAAGACCTGGGGTCAGCCGATCGCGACGCGTCAGGCGATCGCGTTCATGATCGCCGACATGCGCATCGAGCTCGACGCAGCGCGGCTCTTGGTCTGGGAAGCCGCGTGGCACCTCGACAAGGGGCGCAAGGCGACCAAGGAAAGCTACCTCGCCAAGATGGTCGTCGACGAGATGGTTCTCAAAGTGACCGACGACTCGGTCATGGTCATGGGCGGTCACGGCTTCATCCGCGAAAACCCCGTCGAACGCTGGCTGCGCAACGGCCGCGGCTTCGCAACCTTCGACGGCTTGGCAATGGTCTGAAGATTTCTAGGGAGATTAGCCAATGATCAATTTCCAGCATGGCGACTCGTTGAACAACCTGGCCGCCGCGGTCGAGCAGATCGCGCGCGACCACATGCGCCCGTTCACCCGAGCAGTGGACGAAAAAGAGCATGAGCTGAACCCTGATTCGTACATCAACACGATGTACGAAGTGCTGAAGATGACGGGCGGCGCGATGAACTCGCCGGTCATGGGTGCGAAAGAGGGCGGCGAGAAGAAGAGGCGTACCGGCAACATCACCTCCGTCGTTTTCATCGAGAAGATGGCGTGGGGCGACTGCGGTATGTACCTGGCGACGCCGATGCCGCTGCTCGGTGGCGCGGCCGTCGGGTCAGCTGGCACGCCCGAGCAGAAGCAGAAGTTCCTGGCGCGCTTCCGCGAGGGCAAGCCGAAGTGGGCCGCGATGGCGATCACCGAGCCCGGCATGGGCTCGGACTCGGGCGCGGTCACGACCACGGCGACGCTCGAGGGCGACGAGTGGGTGATCAACGGCGAGAAGATCTTCGTCACGGCGGGTAAGCGCGCCGTGGAAGACTCGGAGGGCTTCGTCGTGGTGTGGGCGAGCGTCGACCGCAAGGCCGGCCGCGCGGGCATCAAGGCGTTCCTGGTCGATCACCACACGCCAGGCATGAAGGTCGCCAAGCTCGAGCACAAGCACGGCATTCGCTGTTCGGACACCGCGGTGCTCGTGTTCGAGAACTGCCGGATTCCGAAGGAGAACTTGCTCGGCTCGGCCGACGTGAAGCCGACCGGCGACTCCAAGGGCTTCAAGGGCGCAATGGCCACGTTCGACGCGACGCGTCCGCCGGTTGCGGCGAGCGCGGTGGGCGTGGGTCGTGCCGCGGCCGAGTACACCTCGGAGTACCTCGCGAAGCAGGGAGTCGCGCCGCGCTACGGCATCGGTCGCAACAAGCTGACGGCGGTCGAGAAGGACTTGATGATGATGGAAGCCAAGGTCAAGGCCTCGTGGCTGCTCACGCTGAAGGCGGCGTGGATGAGCGACATCGGCGAGCCCAACAACCTCGAAGCCAGCATCTGCAAGTGCAAGTCCGGACGCGACATGGTCTGGGTGTGCCAGAAGGCCGTGGAGCTGCTCGGCAGCGAGGGCTACTCGCGCAAGCACCTGGTCGAGAAGTGGATGCGCGACAGCAAGATCGGCGACATCTACGAAGGCACGCAGCAGATTCAGAAGCTGGTCGTAGCGCGCCGCATCTTCGGCTACTCGCGCGAACAGCTGGCGTGATGACTCGGCAGCTACGCGCTCCACGATGGCGTTGTCGAAGGCTCAGGCAGAGCTTCGACAACGCCATCTGCTTTTTCGAGGCCGACTACGCGATCGCCGCATCTGCAGATCGGGGAAAGCTGCGCGGAAACCGGTGACCAAGCTCTTGAAGGCTTCGCGCCCGTGCAGCGTGTAGCCGAGCGCTGCGGGATACGCGCTCGCGCTCGGCCGCGCTCGAGTAGTTGATGTCGCGCTTGTACCGGGCGCGCGACTTCGGACACATGCCACCGTTGGTTGGATCCTGGTCGGTGCACACGAATGGCGATGCCTGGGGCCTCCAAATCGAGGCCACGGACGAGCACGCCGGCTCTTGCGACAGCGCAGCCTGCGCGTACGTAATGAGCGCAGGTAACCAGAATGGCGATGCGCAAGCCGTCTTCGATCAGCGTCGCGCTCTTGGCTCTGCTGGCAGGCGGGTTCTTCGCGCTCCGGTACGTGCGCGGCGTCGCGCTCGACGTCCAGCCTGTCCGGCGCGCCACGATCGTGCAGCATGTGTTGGTCAGCGGCCGCGTGTTGCCCCCGGCGCGCGTCAACTTGGGAAGTCTCGCTGCAGGCCGCGTCGCCAAAGTGAACGTGCGCGAAGGGCAATCGGTGACGGCCGACGCCGCGCTGATCGTGCTCGACGACGCCGAGGCACGCGCCGCGCTCGCGCAGGCCGAGTCGGGCCTTCTGCAGGCCAAGGCGCGCCTCGACCTCACGCGCACCGTGAGCGTCGCTTTGGCGCGCGAGGTACACCGTCAAGCGGATGCCGTGGTCGAGAGCGCGGAGCTACATTTCGCGCGCACAAGGGCCCTGCTGCAGAGCGGCAGCGTGAGCCAGTCCGAGCTCGACGAGGCGACGCGTGCGCTCACGGTGGCCCGCGCGCAGCATGATTCCGCAGAAGCGCAGGACAAGAGTCTCGGAGCACGCGGCGCGGATCACACGCTCGCGCTCGCCACCTATGCTCAAGCAGCTGCCAACGTCGCTCTGGCCCAGGTGCACGTGGACCAGCTGACGCTCCGAGCACCCGGCCCTGTCCTGGTGCTGAACCGTGAGGCCGAGCCGGGCGACGTGGTGCAGCCCGGCCAGACGCTGCTGATCTTGGCGCGCATTGGCAGCGCCCAGCTGCAGATCGAGCCCGACGAGAAGAACCTCGCGGTGCTGCACATCGGTCAGAAGGCGCGAGCGTCGGCAGATGCGTTTGCAGACCAGGTGTTCGAGGCCGATGTGAGTTACATCGCGCCGTCGGTCGACCCACAACGCGGCACCATCGAGGTGCGCTTGGACGTGCCTTCGCCCCCCGCGTACCTCCGGCCCGACATGACGGTGTCGGTCGACCTCGAAGTGGGCCGCAAAGACAATGCGCTGGTCGTGCCGACGGAAGCGATCCACGAGCTGGCGGCCGAGCACGTCAGCGCGTTCGTGCTGCAGGATGGTCGGCTGGCTCGCCGGGAGCTGACGCTGGGCTTGCGTGGCGACGGTGTCGCGGAAGCAACGGGCGGCGTGGGCGAGCACGAGCTGGTCGTAGTGCAGGCCACCGGTGCGCTGCGGGATGGCCAACGCGCACACGCTCGGGCAACCGGAGCGCATTGATCATGCCGTTCGAGTGGTTCGTGGCGCTGCGCTATCTGCGCGAGGGACGTTCTCAGACCGTGCTGATCGTGAGCGCGGTGGCGATCGGTGTCGGCGTGTTGGTGTTTCTGACCGCGCTGATGAACGGCTTGCAGGAGAACTTGCTAGCAAAGACGCTCGGCTCACAAGCGCACATCGTGGTGCATCCGCCCGATGCACAGGTGCGCGCGCTGCATCTCGATGAGTCGAACGAGGTGAGCTTCACGCGCTCCGAGAAGCCCTCGCAGCACGCGCAATCGATCGGTCAGTACGCACAGCTGCTGGCCGCCATCACGGCACAGCCAGGGGTGCTTGCGGCGACGCCGATCGTGAGCGGCTCTGCCTTCGTGACTCGCGGCGCGATTCAGAAGAGCGTGACGTTGCGCGGCATCGATCTCGCAAGCTTCGACCGCGTCGTCGCGATCTCCGACAAGCTGCACGCGGGGCGCTTTGCCATCACGGGTACAGAGATCTTGATTGGGCGTGAGCTCGGGCAGGACCTCGGTGTCGGAGTCGGCGACAGGGTTCGTGTCGTCAGCGCGGAGAACCGGAGCGAGAGCTTCACGGTCGCGGGCATCTTCGATCTCGGCTCGAAAGACGTGAATCAGCGCTGGGTGCTGACTCCCCTCCGTGCGGCGCAGACGCTGCTCGATCTCGCGGGCGCGGTCAGCTCACTCGAGGTCAAAGTCACGCCCGTATTCCAGGCGGAGGAGATCGCCCAGCGGATCGCACGCCGCACCGCGCTCGTCGCCGACAGTTGGATGCACACGAACCCACAGCTGCTGCTCGCTCTCCAGTCGCAAGCAAGCTCCACCAACGTCATGCAGTTCTTCGTTACCATCACCGTGGCGCTCGGCATTGCGAGCGTGCTGATCGTCTCAGTCGTGCAGAAGTCGCGCGAGATCGGGATCCTGCGCGCGGTCGGCACGCAAGCAAACCGGGTCCTGCGCGTGTTCCTGATCGAGGGGGCGTTGGTCGGCTTTGCCGGATCCATCGTGGGTTCGGGCCTCGGCGTGGGTCTTGCGAAGCTGTTCGTCTCGCTGCAGCGCAATGCCGATGGCTCCAGCATGTTCCCGATCGCGATCACCTGGCAGATCCTGATCGCACCGATCGCGCTGGCGACGGGTGTGGGCATTGCAGCAGCTGTGGTGCCTGCACGGCGTGCGGCGCGGCTCGATCCCGCAGAGGCCATCCGCAATGGCTGAGCCGGTCCTGGAAGTCCGCCACGTGGTGCGCGAGTTCGGCGAGGGCGATGCGCGCACACGCGTGCTGCACGGAATCAGTCTGACGGTGCGCTCGGGTGAGCTGAGCGCGCTCGTCGGTCCGTCGGGCTCCGGCAAGAGCACGCTACTCAACATCATGGGTCTACTCGACCGGCCGAGCTCGGGCGCCGTGTTGATCGGTGGGCGAGACACGACACAGCTGGACGATCGCGCGCTGACCGAATTGCGCGGGCGAACGCTGGGCTTCGTGTTTCAGTTCCACCACTTGATGCCGGCATTCAGCGCGCTCGAGAACGTGCTCATGCCAGCCTACGCGGACCGTGGACGGGTCGATTCCAAGCTCGACGCGCGCGGCTTGCAGCTGCTCGCGAGCGTCGGCTTGACCGAACGAGCCCACCATTCTGCACGTGATCTCTCCGGCGGTGAGGCGCAGCGCGTGGCCCTGGCGCGTGCGCTCGCCAACGAGCCGGCACTCGTGCTGGCCGACGAGCCGACCGGCAACCTGGATACGCATAGCGCGGAAGCCGTGTTCGGATTGTTGCGACGGTTCTGCAAGGAGCGCGGGACGACGTTTCTGCTCGTCACGCACGACTCGCGCCTCGCGGCGCGCTGTGACCGGATCGTGACGTTGGTCGACGGACGCGTGGTCTCCGACGCGCGACGCGGAGCCGCTGACACGGCGCCCGGCACGTTCTCCGAAACGTGACACACGAACCCGGCGTCAGTCGGGTCCCGCCGCGAGCAGCCAGGCTTCGCCCGGGAGCTTCATCTCGGCGTACAACAGCAGTCGCTTCTCCGCGCGATCGGCGAGCAGCACGCGCCAGAAGTCGAGCGCATCGCCCGCATGCTGCGCGTCAAGACTTCGTGATGGTGTGCCGATCCGTTACAGCTGTCGAATTTCACGGAGACGTCACCGAATCGGAACGTCGATGTATCGCACGAGGTCCAGAGTGGCTGGCATGACGATTCTCGCGCATCTCTCGGATCTCCATTTGATCGAGCGCAGGCACTTTCGTCGCGGCGCTCTCGATCGCAGTCGTTTGGCACTGCTCAGCGTGGGCACACCGCTCGACGCCGAAGCGCGCATCGCAGCGACCAAGAGCGCGCTGGCAGAAGCCCGGCGCCTCGGTGCAGAACACGTCGTGCTCACGGGCGACCTCACGGAGGACGGTCGCGACGAGCAGTTCGAAGTGTTGGCGGAGGTGCTAGCTGACAGCGGCATCGCAGCCGAGCGCATCACGATCGTACCGGGCAATCACGACGGCTACAGCGAGCCCGGCACGTACGCACGCGCACTCGCCGGCCCGCTGGCGAGCTACCGCGGAACGAGCGCTCCGGGCGCATGCACGGTGCTGGAGGACGCTATCATCAAGCCGATCTCGACGATGCTGGAAGGTCAGTGGATCGTGCGTGCAGGCGGCCTCGTTCGCCCCGACGACGTGCACAGCATCCGCAGGCTGGCGAACGACACGGTGTCGCGAACTCGCGCACTGGTTATCGCGCAGCACCATCCGCTCGGCAGCCCAGCCTGGGCGGGTCTCGAGTGGTTCGATGGCGTGGAGAATGGCCGCGCGCTGCACGACCTGTTGCTCGAACGAACACGTCTGCACGTGCTGCATGGCCACGTGCACGCGCGCGCCACACGCAACCTGTGCGGCCGCGAGCACGCGCAGGTCTTCTGTACCGCGTCGGTGCGCGATCAGCATCAGACGCTGCGCTTGTACAAAGCCGAAGACTGCACGCTGCGCGAGCTCGGTGCGCCGACACTGCAGCCGGTCGGCTCCGTGAACACGTCGCACACGCCGCTGCTCGCGGCCACACCGGTGTTTGCATAGATGACTACGAGCAACACGCTCGACGTGCTCGAGGTGGTGCTGCTCGTGGCCTGTGCAAGCTCGTTCCTCGCGACGCTCGTGTTGCACTTCACGGCACGCCAGCTGCTGCATGGGCAGAAGCGCGCGCGGTCACGACCGCTTGCAACCAGCACGCCGCTCGCGCCGATCTCGGTGCTCAAGCCGCTGTGCGGGCTCGACGAAGACCTGTACGAGAACCTGCTGTCGATCGTGCAACAGGACTACCCGGCGTTCGAGGTCATCTTCGGCGTCACCGACCCGAGCGATCCCGCACTGCGCGTCGTGCGTCGGCTGCTGCACGAGCACCCGGAGGTCGCGATGCGCGTGGTGGTGCGGCCCGCGCGCGCCAGCGCCGCCAACCCGAAGATCGCCAACCTCTTGAACATGCTGCGCGTGGCGAGCCACGAGCACCTGCTGATCTCCGACTCGAACGTTCGCGCCACCCCCGACTACTTGAGGCAGCTGGCGAGCGCAATGGACGAGCCCGGTGTGGCGCTGGTCTCGAACGTCATCATCGGCGAGAGCGAAGCCAGCTTGGGCGCGAGCCTCGAGAACCTACACCTGAACACGTTCGTGGCCGCGGGCGTGTGCATGGCCGACGTGTTCGGACGACCGGTCGTGATCGGCAAGTCGATGCTGATGCGCAGGAGCGAGCTGACGGCGCTCGGCGGTCTCGCCAGCATGCGCGACGTGCTCGCGGAGGACTATGTGCTCGGCCAGCGCTACGCGAGCACGGGCCAGCGCGTGACCCTGTGCGCCGTGCCGGTGACCACGCACAACCGCAAGCTGTCGCTGCGACGCTTCCTGCAGCGCCACCTGCGCTGGGCACAGCTGCGACGCTGGGTAGCGCTCGATGCGTACGCCTGTGAGCCCCTGCTCTACCCGACGCCTTGGCTCGTAGCGCCAGCGCTGTACTCCGCGCGCTTCTTGCCGCTAACGGCAGGGCTACTCGCCCTGCGCCTGGTGAACGACGCGTACCTCGCGCGCACGGTATCCGGGCGCTGGCCACCGCTGTCGGCGCTCGCGTGCCTGCCGCTCAAGGATGCTCTGCTGCTGCTCGTCTGGGTGATCGCGCTGTTCCGGCGCACCGTGGAGTGGCGTGGCAATCGCTTGCGCATCGGCGCAGGCACGCGTGTCTCTCGCACAGGTCGTGGCTCCAGCTTACGACCGGGCACGGCCATCGCCGCACGATGAGAGCGCGCCGAACATGAACGCCGCCGTCGTCGCCATCGACATGGGGTATGGACACCTGCGGCCGGCGCGCTCGATCGCGAACCAGCTCGGTGTATCGGTGCTGCACGCCGACCGCGCACCACTCGCGGACGCCGAAGAGCGCTCACGCTGGTCCGCGATCCGCCGCTTCTACGAGAACGTATCGCGCGTTTCCAGCTTACCGGTGGTTGGGCAGCCGGTTCGCATGTTGCTCGAGTCACTCACCGACATTCCGCACCTGCATCCGTTCCGTGATCTTTCGTCACCCAATCTCGGCACGCGCATGCTGGAGCGCGCGGCGCGACGTGGGCTCGGCCAGTCGATCGTGTCGCACCTGCAGGAGCGCGACCTCGCGCTGGTGACTACGTTCTACTCGCCCGCCGTGCTCGCGGACTTTCACGGATACGATCGAATCTTCTGCGTGGTCACGGACTCCGACGTCAATCGCGTGTGGGCACCGATCACACTTGGCTCGAGCAAGATCCACTACTTCGCACCAAGCGGCCGCGTCGTGCGGCGCTTACGCGCGTACGGCGTGAACAAGGACTCGATCGAGCTCACGGGCTTTCCGCTGCCGCACGGCTTGGTCGGTGGCGTCGACGCACCGGTGCTGCGCCGCAACCTGGCCGCTCGACTCGCGCGCCTCGATCCCAAGCACGCGTTCCGAGAGCAATTCCGAGAAGACTTGGCGGCGTTTGAGCCGTTGCCGAAGAGCAGCGCGCCGGTGCACGTCGTGTTCGCGGTCGGAGGCGCCGGCGCTCAAGCCGAGCTGCCCGCGTTGTTTCTGCCCGGCCTCGCCGCGCTCCTGCGCGACGGCCGCGCGCGGCTGACGTTGGTAGCCGGCGTGCGACCGGAGGTGCTCGCCACGTTCCAGGCTCAACTCGAGCGGACCCGGCTCACGAACGAGCTCGGACGCAGCGTGGAGATCCTGTTCGAACCGCAGCTGGATACGTACTTCGACCGCTTCGACGAGCTGCTCGCGCACACCGACGTGCTGTGGACCAAGCCGAGCGAGATGGTCTTCTACGCGGGCCTCGGCATACCGCTCCTGCTCTCCGATCCGATCGGGGTTCACGAGAGCTACAACCTGCGCTTCGCGCGCGAGAGTGGCGTCGCGCTCAAGCAGCGCAATCCGCGCGTGATCGGCGACCGCTTGCAGGAGTTGCTGGACGACGGACACTTGGCCGCTGCAGCGTGGGCCGGGAGCAAGCGCATGCCGCACCTGGACTTGTATCGAATCCTGGAGCGCATCGCAGGCGGCCACGAGCGCGACCGCTCAGTAGCCGCTCAGTAATGCGCCTTCAACGCGAGCCATGCAGCAGCTCCGTGAGCACGTGCCCGGCCGCGCGGTCGCGCGACGACGTGGCGCCGGCAGCTGGCAACTGCATGAGGGAACGAATCGTGGGAACGATGTCGGCGAGGTGGCGAGCTGCCGGGGAGTCGACTCGGCCGCGTGCCTCGATGCCGGCGCCAGCGGCCACCAACCAGATGCGCGCGGACTCAGGGTGCTCGCGCCCGTGGTCCGCAAAGTCGTGGGCTCGACCGTGATCGGTCGTGACGATCAGCGTGGTCGGAACGCCGTGCGCGTTGCGATCCAAGACCAGCTCGGCGATGCGTCCGATGATCGCGTCGTCGCGCCGCAGCGCTGCCACGTAGCCCGGCACGTCGTGCAGGTGGGCGTATTCGTCGGTCTCACCCAAGCCCACGAACGTGAATCCGGTGCGGTGCGCCGCGAGATACGCAAGCGCGAGCTCGCCGGTTGCCGCGTCGGGCCGAAAGTCGTCGCCGTCGAGCTCGCTCGGGGCGTGCTCGCCCGCGCGTAGCTTGGCTGCAACGCTGAAGTCCTGCTCGAGCAGTGCGCGGCCGCGGCCCCCGTAGCGACCGGCCGAGACTGCGACCGTCTCCGCGGCTGCGCTGGCGGCGCGATCGATGCCGGACCACGACGAGAACACCGCGACGTCCCCGCGACCACTCTCCACGATCTCGTCGGCCACCGTCGGAACGAGGGTGGACGCACAGTCGTTGTTCTTGCAGCCGCTGTCGCTGCGCCCGGTCATCAGCTCGAGGTAGCCCGGCAGCGAAACGAAGCTTGGACCGGAAGCGCTGATCCGCGCACCACGACCGGGCGCGCCCAGCGCGGCGCCCTCCGCGCTCATCAACCAGCGCAGGTTCGGGACGCGCCTCGGATCGTCGAAGATGTCTTGCCAGCGCACGCCATCGAGCGTGACGACGACGACGCAGCGAGCCGGCGCGCGGTGGGGCACACGGGTCAGGCTTGCCGGCGATGCGTATGCGCCGCCAACGACTGCAGCCGCGTCGTCCATGCGCTCACGCGCTTGACCGAAGCTCGAGCCCAGCGTCGCCACGATGCCGATGGCGAGCAGAAGCCGCGTGACGCGCCGGCGAACGTTCTCCATGCTGCCCACGAGAGCGTGAGCGACCATGGTGACGAATCGATCACAACCGCGTGTGCATCAGGCGAAATGATGCGCACGAACGCGCGACGGCTACAGTCGAGTCAAATCCACCTGCACCTCGCGCTCCACGTACTTCCACTCCTCGGTGGCTCGCAGCGCCTTCAGCAGCTCGGCGAAGCGCCCGGCATCGCTCGGGGCGTACTCGAACCAAGTCAGGAAATCGAACGACTCCCCGAGCTCGCGCGCGTGATAGAGCCGGCGCGCGATCGCGGGCACGTACTCGAGTCCGATCGCGATGTGGTGCGAGCGCTCCTCGAGAATGGCGCGTCGCTTGTCCTGCGACAACTCCCACCACGCATCCGACTTGCGAATCGGAATCAGCGATGCGCGCGTGGCGACCGGTCGCTCGAGCAGAGGCGGATGAACGGCCAGTGCAACCTTCTCCGTGTCGGTCACATAGCGCACGTGGCCGGTGCTGCCGCGCAGCACGTAACTCGCGTGCGCGCCAGCCGGTAGCGTGTGCGTACCTTCGTGCAGCTGCAAGCGGCGCGCGTCCGGCAGCGTGGCGCCGCGCTGGGCCCGAATGCTCTCCACGCGAAAGAAACCCGTGGGGGCGATGGTGCTCGGTGCGGGTTCGGATTCAAAGGCAAAGATCGCGAGAATCGGTGCCGCCATCCGCATCGCATACCACGCGAACGTGCGCGCGCGACGAGCCCGGCGGCGCTTTTCACGGGCTCGAAACATGGCACATGGCCTGGTAGATTGGCGCGATGATTCCATGGGAGACACTCGCTCGCGCCCGCGTGCCCGGCAGCAAGAGCGAGCTGGTTCTGCATCGCCGCGACACGGAGTTCTCGATTCGCTGCGACGGCCTCGAGCTGATGAACAGTCGCAGTCACGGCTCGGAGGACGCGCTCGCAGAGCTCTCCTGCGCACGCATCGCAGGGGCAAAACGCGCGCGCGTATTGATCGGCGGGCTCGGCATGGGCTTCACGCTTGCCACCGCGCTGCGCGTGCTTCCGAAGGACGCCGAGGTCGTGCTCGCGGAGCTCGTGCCCGAAGTGGTCGTTTGGAACCGCACGCACTTGGCGGAGCTGGCGGCGACACCGCTCGCCGATCGACGGGTGCGTGTGCGCGAGCTCGACGTGGGCCAAGTCATGCGCGAACGCAAGGGCGCGTTCGATGCCATTGTGCTCGACGTCGACAACGGCCCCGAGGCGTTCACGCGCGCGAGCAACGACAAGCTCTACGGACCGAACGGCCTCGCGGCCGCGCACGCCGCGCTGCGAGATCACGGCGTGCTCGCGGTCTGGTCGGCGGGGCCGGATCAAGCGTTCACTGCGCGCATGGAGCGCGCGGGCTTCGGTGTGGAGCGCCTCAGCGTGCGCAGCCGGACCAAGGCCAAAGGCGTGCGCAACACGATCTGGCTCGGCACCCGGCGCGTGCGACCCGAGCCGGCAAAGCCGGCGCTTCCGCGCTGAACGCGAGCGGCGGTTCTCCGAAGCACCGGCAGTGCGGTACGCTCGCGGCATGCGCCACGTTGCACGGCTCACCATCCTGACTGCTCTCATGCTCCTGTTCGCAAGTGCCGCCGTTGGCTGCCGGCACAAAGGCCCGAGCGACGAAGACTTGCTCGACCGCTTCGTGACCGAAGTGACCGGGCCCGTGAACGATCTGCTCGTGGAGCGCGCGATCGGCTACGCGCACATGCAGGACCTACCGATCGACGTGCGCGTACCGCATGTCGGCGGCGTCTTCGACAGCGCGCGCTCGGCCGAGCTGATCGGCGCGTTCCGTAGCGCCATGGGCGCGCAGTTCTACGGCACGGAGATCACGGTGCGCAGCAAGAAGATCGAGATCACCGGCGGCGATCACGCCGAGGTGACGCTGGCGCTCATGACCGCCGTCGGACCCATGCACGCTGCGATCGGCCTACAGAAGCTGAAAGACGTGGGCTGGAAGGTGAGCAAAGTCTACGCCGAGCCGTGATCCAGCTCGCCTGGCCACACGAACGAGCCGTTCTGCCACGTCAGTGCTTTCACCCAACATACGGAATCGAGCGCGAGCTCTCCGTACAGGTGCGGAAACAGGTCGCCACCGCGCGAAGGCTCGTGACGCAGCGAAGGGCCAAGGGACGCGGCATCCACCGCAAGCAGCAATAGATCGTTGCGGCCGGCGAAGTGCTTCTCGGCCGTGCCTGCGAGCTGCTGCGCATTCGAGAAATGGATGAAGCCGTCGCGCCGGTCGTCCGAGGAGCCTGGGTAGCACCCGGCAGCGACTGCGGCGTACCACTCGCTGCGCGACATGATCTTGTACAGGAGCTCGCTCACAGCGATTTCTCCTCCCGCGGGATGAACGCGTCGATCACGTCCTGCGGAATGCGTGTCGGTCGACCGGTCTCGCGCGCCAAGTACGCCCAGATCGTGGTGGCATGCGCGAGCTCCTCGCCGCCGTCGCTGCGTAGGATGCGCGTACGGCGCTGCGATGCGGCGCCGCGGAAGTCCGCGACCCAGGTGACCAGATCGATGGCGTCCCCGAGCTTCGCAGAGCGCAGGTATTCGATCTCGTGCCGCCGCACGACGAACATCCCGCGGATGCGCTCGTAGTCCGCCCAAGACAGGCCCACGGCCGCGGAGTGCGCCAGCGCGACGTCTTGAATCCAGCGCACGTAGGCGATGTTCGAGACGTGATCGAGCTCGTCGATGTCGCTCGCTTGGGCGACGATCTGCACGCGGAACTCGGCGGAGAACCGCGTCTGGGTTCGGGCGATCACGCGCTCATGGTACGCGATCCGACCGCACGCGCCCTGGGTTTCAGCCCGCGCTTTCAGGGGGTCACGGTGAGCACGCCCTTCATCATCATGTAGTGGCCCGGGAAGGTGCAGATGTACGGATAGGTTCCGGCGGCCGGCGCGTTGAAGGTGAGCTCGCCGGTCTTGCCGGGAGGCACGAGCTCGGTGTGCACGAGCAAGTCCGGGCCTTCCGCGACGTAGCCCGCAGCCGCACCTGCCTTGAGACCGGCGGCTGCGACAGCGGCTTCCGTGCCGGGCCGGACCAGCGCCCAGTTGTGCCCGAGGATGCCTGGCACTTTGTTCTCGAGCACGATGTGCACGCGCTGCCCCGCGGCCGCGGCGATCTTCGTCACGTCGTACGTCATCGTGCTGCCGCTGACCGTGATGTGAGCTTCCACGATCGGCTTGCCATCGTCTTTGACGGCGACGCCAGCCGCGGGCTGAGCTGCCCCGGCCGCGGCGGGTTCCGCTGCCGCCGCGGCCGGCTCCGGTGCCGGAGCAGCAGGTGGCGGTGGCGCCGCAGGTGCCGCGGGTGCCGACGGAGCGGACGGTGCCGGCTCGGCAGGAGCGGCAGGTTCCGCCGCCTTCGCACAGCCAAACATCAACAGCACGGAACACACAGCGCAACTTGTCTTGTTCATGGCGATGTCCTAGCGATGCAGCTCGAAGTTGACGCTCGAATCTCCGTTGACGGTGACGGTTTGCGTCACGGTCTGCAGCCCCGGAGTCCACGCCGTGACCTTGTAGGTACCCGCGGGCACATCCTTGAGCGTGAACGCGCCCTTGCTGTCGCTCTTCGCGAAGTAGCTCGACGGCACGACCAAGACATACGACTTCATGTTGGGGTGCAGGTTGCAGAGCAGCGTGTACGCGCCCGCCTTGCTGAACGTCTTTTGCTTCGTGCCGTTCTGATCGATCTGCCCGATGTCCCACTTCTCATGATCAGGCGAGAAGATGTTGTGCGGGAACGGATCCTTGTTCGTGAAGGTGACCTTCGCGCCCACGGTCACCACGGCGATGTAAGGCGCGAACGCCATCTGCTTGTTCGTGACGGTGGCCGTGACCGGAGCCGCGAGCGGACCGTCCTGCAGGTACACGACCGTGGACTTCGCGGCACCCGCGGGCATCGACGTGATCGTGCCGTGGATGCTGCCGGCAGCAACGGCCGCAGCGGGTGCCGCGGCAGGCGTGACCGGCGCGGCGGCAGTGGGTGAAGGAGCTGGTGCAGCAGACACGGCAGGGGCTGGCGGGCTGCTCGGCGCAGGCGTGGCCGGTGCAGACGTTGCAGCGGCGGGCGCAGGCTGCGCGGCGGGCGCGACCTCTGGAGCCACCGGTGGCGTCAGCTGCACTGCAGCGGCGTTGTTCTCGCTCGCGGCCGGTGGTACCGCACCGGCGCAGGCGGCGGCGAGCATGCTGATCAAGATCAATGTTGTGTAGCGTTTCATGTTCGACATCCCTTTAGAACGCCCACGCGGCGTTGGCGTTGATCTGCTGTGCTGCAAACTTGCTCTTGCTAGAGGTGGGCGCGCTTGTCCCGCCCGCCACATCCCAACCACCGACGGGAGGCAGATTGTGCGCGAGCTCGAAGTCAGCGACGACGACGACCTTGATGTTCTGGCGAATCAACATCGCGACGCCGGGCAGCACCCGCAGCAGGCTTGCTGCCGAGCCCGGCACGGTGGACGAGTCACCCAAGTGCGTGAGCTCCGTGCGCACGCCCGGGACGAGCCAGGGGAACACGACGTAGTCGACCTCGTTGAACTGCGTGAAGCCATGCCCGCCGCGCACATCCGGTGTGCCGTTCGCCGTAGCCGTCGCCGCCGAGCCGGCATACGGATGCGCGTGCTGCTCGAACTGCAGACCCGCGTTGACGATCAGCGAACCCAGCATGCCGCGTAAGCTGCCACCCAGCGCGTTGATGGCGCTGCGCTGGCCGACCGCGGTTCCCGCAGCACCCGTGCCGTTGTCGAGCACGTTGAGGCCGTGGTAGCCGAACACGTCGAGCGTGAGCGAGGTCTCCTCCCACGGGCGCTTGGCGTTATCGACCAGCACGCCGCCCGGGCCTTCGCCATCGAGCGACATGCCGCCGAGCTTGGCTCCGACGTGTGCATAGACGTCTTCGGCGTTGGGAACGCTCAGGCCGCTGCTCGGCATCGAGGCGAGCCAGCCGAGCGACCAGTCGACGCGATGACCGAGCACACCGTTCGCTTCCACGCCATCGTTGTGCCCGAGGCCCATGATGAAGCTGCCGTTCGGGTTGTAGAGACCCGCGAGCGAGACCTCCGGCAACGCGGTGTCGCTCAAGTACGAGCTGTGGCCGCCAAAGCTGTTCAGCGACGGCGCCATCAACCGACCGACCCACAAGTTCAGCGCGTGTTGATCGGCGCCGAGCACGTCGTTCCACAGCAGGTACGCGGTCTCCAGATCCAGGCCGTCGCTGGCGAACGTGAGTTGCGTGAAGTACGTGACGCGGTCATCAAACGAGCCCGCACCGAACAGGTGCATCTCGCTCAGGATGTTGTTCCACGTGAATGTGTTCCCTGCCGCGGCCGCAGCGTCCGACTTCGGAACGTTCACGGTAACGCCGCCGTTGACCCAGACGCTGAGCGGCACGCCTTGCATGATCTTGTCCGGCCAAACGGCTTCCGGAAACTGCTTGATGTACTCGGACTGGCCCATGGGAACGGAAGCCGCGAGCGTAGTGTCGCTGTCAGTGCTGCCGTTCTGACTCGGAAAGCGATAGCCGTTGCGACGAAACGCCTCGCCGAACGAATTCAACATCGGGTAGACCGTGTGGCACGTCGTGCAACTGGTTTGGTACTTGCGCGCGAACGACGGCACCGCGGCGGCCTTCGGCGGCGCCGCGATGCTCACGATCAAGCTCGCTGCCAACGTTGCTGCACACAGTAAGAGTTGACTCGTCCGGCTCTGTTGCATGGTAGTTCCTTTGAGGCGACGGCGCCCTAGCGTGCGTGTTCGCCGAGGCCAAAGCAACGTTCGTGCCGAGCCGGCGCTGGCGCTGTTCCGGGCCGAAAACCGCGGGGGACATCGCCCTGGCCGCAGGTTTTGCAGCCTCGATGGCCGAGGACGCAAGTTTTGCGCGGGCGTTACGTGCGGCGTGTGCGCTGCCAAGCCATCAGCGCAAACGACGACGCGGCAGCGATTCCGGCGCCGGTCGTGAGCGCGGCACGCGGGCTCACGGCTTGCCACAGAAAGCCGGTCAAGAGGCCCGCAGGCACGGCGGTCGCGCCGATCACGAAGTTGTAGAAGCCGTAGGCACGACCGCGCACCTCTTCGGGCGCGAGGTCTCGAACCAGCGCCTTCTCCACGGGTTCCGTCAGGCCGTAGTACGCGCCGTACACGACGAAGAGCAACCAGACCTGCCACGCGCTATTGGCAATGCCGAACGCCAAATACGTTGCAGCATACACGCCCCAGCCGAGCACGATCAGCCTGGGGCGCGCGACGCGATCGGAGAGGTCACCGCCGAAGTACGAGCTGATCACCTTCGAAAGATGAAACGCCGTCCAGAGCAACGGTAGCAGCGCAATCGGAACACCGAGGTCGCGCGCCCGCAGCAGCAGGAATGCGTCCGACGAGTTGCCGAGGGAGAAGAGCGCGAGGATCGCCAAGTAGCTCCGCAGCGCGACCGGCAGCCTGCTCGGAATGGCCGCATGCGCGGCCTCACGGGTCGCTGACGCGTCAGTTGGTACGGCCTCTTCGCGCACCGTCGCGACCATGAGCGTGGACAAGACGCCGGGCACGACCGCGAGCGCGAACACCCAGCGCAGCGGACAGCCGAGCGCGAGCAGCGCGGTCGCGACCAGCGGCCCAACCACGGCGCCGGCGTGATCCATCGCGCGGTGAAAACCGAACGCCCGACCGCTCTCGGCCGCAGGGACTGCGTTGGCGATCAGCACGTCGCGCGGAGATGTGCGAATACCCTTGCCGATGCGATCGGTCACGCGCACGGCGAGCACGTGCCAAGGCGCCGTCGCGAGCGCGACCAACGGGCGTACGACAGCTGCCACGCCATACCCCAGCAACACCAATGGCTTCAGCGGCTTCTTCGTGCGCGCGCGGTCCGCGACGTAGCCGGAGGCCAGCTTGAGCACGCTCGAGGTGGCGTCGGCCAAGCCTTCCACGAGGCCTAGGAAGGCGGGACTCGCGCCGAGCGACGCCACGAACACCGGCAGCAGCGGGAAGATCATCTCCGAGCCCACGTCGGAGAAGAAGCTCGTCACGCCAAGCGCGATTACAGCCGCGGGGAGCTTGCGTGCGCGTGTGCTGGGTTCGCGGATCTCGGACATGACGGACGCGTCTCGGCAGTGTCTCGCACTGTGCCATCGACGCGCTTGCGTGGCATCCAGGTTCTTTATACAAGCGCCGGCCATGAAGACTATCTCGCTCGTCGGTTGGGCGCACGACGTGGTCGACCGCCGCCGCGACCAAGGCCACGATTCACGAGCGGCGGTTCAGCAGCACGTATCTCTCCCGCTGCGAAGCCGCTGCACGCGCGCTCGACAAATGCGCCCTCGCGCTGTCCTGCGCGGACTTTTCTCTCTATTCCACCGCGCGGAGCACGGGGCCGTGCGTCCAGGAAAAGGCGACGTTCAACAGCCGCTGCGGCGCGCTCGTGATCGCGATGCAGCCGGTTGCAGACGCAGGTGACGACGCAGGGCGCACCGGCAACGACGCTGGCAAGTGATCAGGCCGTGATCGCTGGGGCGCGCAGGCCGCGTCGCAAGAGACAGCTCTCGGCTGCGATCGCCTCACCGCGCCGATAGCGAGCGAGCAAGAGGCGCGAGCGCTCGGCCAGCAACCTGCGCACTTCGCGGCGCATGCCTTTGACCCGTGGGATCTGCATGTTGTCGTAACCGGTCGTCGCGTGCCGCAACCAGGCAATCGTCGCGGCTTCGGCACGCTGCTCGATCGGAATGCGCTTGGTGCGCGCCACGGTGCCGCTGCCCACGGGCACCGCGTGCGCGGCGATGGCTCGCGCGAGCCGCCCGCAAAGCTCGGCATGCAGCGGTGCAAAACCCAAGAAGCGCGACACCGCCTGCTCGAAGTCTTCCTCGTATTGCGCCTGCTCGACAGCACGCTTGCGACGACCGCTCTCCAGCTTGCGCGCGTACGACGGGTCTTCGCGTTCCGTGAGCAGCGCCGCGCGCACCGCCGTGATGGCTTCCGCAGGCGCCCAAACGCCGCGCGAGAACAGCTTGCGCCCGCGCTTCTCCTGCACCGTCCACGAGGGCCCCGCCTTCTTCACACGACCGGTGAGGCCCGCATCGCCCGGCGGCAAGAGCGCCCAACCCGCAGGCACGATCAAGACTTCGCCCTGCTGGGTGCGCACGGTTCCGGGACGAGGACCAGGAGCGACGATACGGGTGTGGAGAGGCACGGCGCCGATCTACGCCGGGCCGCGCGGGCTGACAAGTGCGTTCACATCGCACTGGGCTGCGGCGTTCGTGGTCGCTTTTCGAGGCATCCCCGGAGCGGCGATGACCGCGGAAGTGGGTCGAGGTACGCCAGGCGAGGTGTGCAGATGACACCAGTCGTTTTCAACCAAACCCTGACGTGCTCCCACCATGAAACACGGAAACATCGCTTTCCGCAGAAAGTCGCGAGTAGCATTTGCACTATGCGGAAGATCACTCGAGCCCGATTCGCAGGATTCCTGACGCTACTGGTGCTGGCCGCAGGGCCCCGGAGCGTCTCGGCGGAAGCAGCTGCAACTCCCGCGACTCCGCCGACGAAGGCCGAGAAGAAAGCAGCGCCAGCCCACGCCGAGACGATGGAGATCGCCAAGGGCAAGCTCGAGCGTGCCGACGAAGACAGCGTGCGCCAGGGCCTGAACATGCTCAGCAGCGTGGGCGGTGACGCCGCAGCGCAGCTGGTCGTCGCGCGGCTCCGGCGCGGCCTTCCGCCACTCTTGACCGAAGCGGCGGTCGACGCGCTCGTCCTTTTGGGTCGACCGAGCGCGGCCCCGGCGCTGCTCGAGCTGACGCAGCACAGTCGCGTCCCGATCCGCAAACGCGCGATCGACGCCCTCGCCTCGCTCCAAATCCGCAGCGCACAGTCTGCCGTGCTGTTTGCGCTGGACGACCCGAGCCCGGACGTACGCATGGCTGCGGTCGCGGCGCTGGGCAGCATCGGCAACGCACGCGTGCTGCCCGCGCTCTTCACGGCCGCGGATCGTCACGTCGACGGTGCGCTCGCGTCGATCGGCAACATCGCCAGCACGCGCGATCTGCCGACCTTGCTGGCGCGCGTGCAGAACGCCGACGTCAGTGCGATCGAGCCCGCGCTATCTGCGATGATGGGGCGCAAGGACATGCCGCCCCTCAGCAAGCTGCGGATCGTGCACGAGCTCGATCAGCTCGCTTCACCGAGCGCACGCACCTGCCTCGTGCATTGGCTGGACGCCGTGAAGACCACGGGGCCCGCACAGCTGCGCAAGGCGCTGTTCGACGCGATCAAGCGACTCGACGAGCTCGACAAGGCCGCGAAGAAGCAGACCGTCGAAACGACGGGAGGCAAGTCATGAGCACTTGTTTCTCGTGGCGCTGGTCGTCCGTGTTCGCGATCACGCTCGCAGGCTGCGCGGCGAGCTCGTTTCAACCGCAGTTTCGTCCAACCCTCGCACCCACGCCGGAAGCCATGGCGCGACCCGCGCTCACGCCCAAGCCGCGGCAAGAGCGCGCCGTGGCGGTCGGCATCACCCAGGACCCGATGCGTCTGTGTGCCTGGGACTTGAACGCGGGTCTGCTCTGGGAGCGGCCGGTCGTCGCGAAGAGCGCACCGCTCGTGGTCGGCTCGGCGATCGTGATGCAAGAAGCAGAGGGCGTGGTCGTGCGCGATCTCGCGACCGGTCAAGTGCGCACGATCGTGGATGACAAAGGGCACCTCGTCGGAGCGGATGCCGAGGACGACTCGGTGGTCGTGTCCGTCGCGTACGACACGCCCAATCCGCGCGGCGCAATCGCGTACATCGCCGGCAACCATGTACGCTGGAAACAGCCCCTCAATCTGCCCGTGGGCTCGCCCGCCATCGCCAACGATCAGGTGGTCGTGCCGTGGGCCACGCAGCGCTTGTCGATACTCGCTGGAGCAGATGGCAAGGAGCTCGCTCGCTTTCATTTCAAGAGCAGCGTGCTCGGGCACGCGATCGTGGATCGCGGTCGGCTCTACGTCGGCCAGCTTGGGCTTCTACCGGTGACCGAACAGCTGCTCGCGCACCCGGAGGCGAAGCTGGAACCCTACACGCCGCGCAAGCGCGAGCTCGCGGGACAGCCGGCGCTGCTCCGCGACGGCTACGAGCCGGTGCCCGAGCCCGACAGCGCGCACCACCGACTCGAGCTCGACTGGCATCTGGCGCAGGGCAAGGAGCTGGCGACCGAGAACGACGCGCTCTGGCTGCGCTTCTATCGCTTGTTGTTCGCGCTCGATGCGCGCGAGGATCGTGTGCGTTGGGTGCGTGCGTACGATCACGATCTGGTCGGCTTTGCGATCGTGCCGGGCGGCGTGATCTTCGTCGACGACGCCGGCATCCTGCGCGTGCTCGATCCGAGCGGAACGGAGCTCACGAACCGCGACCTCGACCGCAAGCTGCGCGTGATCGCGATTCGTCCAGCGGGCCAGCTGCCCGCGAGCGTCGTGACCGCCGCTGCTCCGACAGTCGCTGCAGCCGATCCCGAAAAGGCGCTGCGTGCGGAGCTGTTCGCGGCAGCCTCGCTCGACGACGATCGCCTGAGCGCCGCTCGAGCCTATGCCATCGAGCAGCTGTCGGGTTTCAACGCAAGCGATGTGACCGCCAACCTGCTCGCGCTGTGCTCGAACGGCAAGAGCCCGGAGCCGGTGCATTTGGCGGCCTGTTCACACCTCGCGGAGCGCGATAGCGGCGGCACTGAGGTGATCGAGGCGCTGCGCCAGCACGCGTCGTTCCTCGAGAACACCCCTGCCCCGCCGGTCGGCGCGCTCGCAGAAGCCGCCGCCAAGATGCAGCTGACAAAAGCCGGCCCGCTGATCCTCTCGCAGGTCGAGGACCCGAACACCCCCGCGCACGACCTCGCCCAGGCGTTCCACGCGCTCGAACGCCTGAACATGCGCGGCGCGACTCCGGACATCGAGCGCTTCGTGCGCCTGCACCACGCCGAGCCGGCCGGCTCCGAGCTGGCACCGGCGATCGCGGCGGCGCTGCATGCGCTCGGTGCGCTCAAGGCTCGCGCCCAACGGGACACACTGCTCGCGGTCTCACAGGACGCCTTCACGGTCGCTGCCGTGCGTGAGCAAGCGCGCCAGGCGATCGTGGCGATCGACGCCGTACCCGCACCGAAGACCGAGAGCGTGGCCAAGGAGGAATCGGAGGAGGACGATGAGGTCCAGACCGATCCGCGTCCATACTCGCTCACGGCCGCGGTCGTGCGCAGCGCGCTCATGCCCGTGCAAGCGGAGCTGAGTCGATGCTTGGCGAGCGATGCGACTCATCCGCGCACCGGACGCGTCTCGATGGTGATCGACGGTGCCGGCGGCGTCGAGGGCATCTTCGTCGCGCCGACGTCGCTCGCGCCCTGCGTCGAGCCGATCCTGCGTCGCGCGAAGTTCCCCCCGACGCGCCTGGGGCGCCAGCGCGTCACGCACTCGTTCCACGGCCCGAACGCCACGCGTACCGTGAAGCCCAAGCAGGCAAAGGCGGCCACAACGAAACCAACGAAACCAACCAAGCCGCCGACAGCGGCAGGCGCCGGGCCGATCAGCCAGCGTTAGCTGCAACGGGAGCCAGCTCCCAGAACGCGGCCGTGGTCCGACGTTCGAGCGCTCGCGCCTTCGCGCACAGCGCTACTTGAAAGCCCCTTGGTGGATCGCCCACGTCCAGCTTCGTGATCGCGCCGCGCATCGGGCTGCCCTGGCGAACCAGCTCCGGCACGATCCCGACGCCGCAGCCGAGCGCCACCAGCGCCATGATGGCTTCGTTGCCGTCGACCTCGGCGTAGATCTCGGGGAGCACGCGCCGCGCACGAAACCAGGCATCGATGCGCTCGCGCTCGAGCCCGC
>JADGRF010000204.1 GCA_017881055.1 Sandaracinaceae bacterium | reverse complement strand
GTGTGTTCGGCGACTACGACCTTTTCGAGACCCTCGGCCAGGGCGGGATCGGCGAGGCGTACGTGGCGCGCTCGCAGCGGGGCGAGCACGCCGACACCTTCGTTTGCTTGAAGATCATGGGCCGTGAGTTCCAAGCGGCGACTGGCGCTCGGCGCCGAGAGGCAATCGACTCGCTCCGCCACGAGGCCCGCATCGTGTCACAGCTTCACCACCCGAACATCGCGCGGCTGCTCGACAGCGGGGCGTTCAACGACGTGTGGTTCTTGGCGTTCGAGCTAGTCGATGGCGCCACGATCGGCGAAGTGCTGACGCTGCAGCCGTTGGGGCAGGGGATGTCGCCGGAGCACGCTCGGCGCATCGGGCTCGAAGTCGCTGCGGCGCTGCAGTGCGCCCACGAGCACGATGTGCTGCACCGCGACATCAAGCCAAACAACATCCTCGTCGGCATCGATGGTCAGGTGAAGCTCGTGGACTTCGGGATCGCCAAAGCGAACGCCCGCCACGCGGCCGACTTCACCGTGGGCGTGGGAACTCCACGGTACTGGGCGCCCGAGCAAATTCGCGAGGAGCCACTCGGCCCGTCCACTGACCTCTACGCGCTCGGTGTTGTGCTCTACGAGCTGCTCGCGACGGTCCATCCGTTTCATGACGACGATCCGGCCGAGTTTCGCAAGAACGTGCTCCGTGGCCTGCCGCAGTACGACTTGCGCCAGTTCGGCGTGTCCGAGGACCTGGCGGCGATCGTCGAGTGCTGCCTGCATACCGACCCGCAGCGGCGATTTCAGTCCGCCGCTGCGCTTCGGACCGCGCTGCGCTGCGGCGCGAAAGCTTCAGGGTTCGAATACGACATCGGCGAGATCGCCAGCGCCGCTCGCGAGGCCTCGGCGGACAGTCGCCTCCTTGCGTCGGACGAGGACCTGCTCGTCAAGTCAGGGCACGGCGCGCAGACCGTGGTCGCTGACGTGCATCGCCACCAGACGCGGTTCGAAACGCCCGACGTGATTGCCGAAGAAGTTCGCGACGCGATGCCGGGCGGCATGAGCAATCACGTGCGGGACCAGGTCATGGACGATCTCAGCCTGCTTGTGAAGCAAGCGCGTGAGCGCCGTCACAGCCACATCGCGCGTCGTCCGGACGGCTCGGACACCGCAGAGCCTGTGACCCGCGTTGTGCAAGGACCTACGCCTCGCCAGCGGGAGGAGACAGTCCTGGAGGGACGCGAGCCACCAACGGTGCTCGATGGTACGCCGCTGTCTCTTCCCACCGCGGCGCAACGACGGCCACGCAGGACCATTCGAGGCTTCTCTCAACCGGGCTCGACGAAGTTGACGAGCGATCCACCACCGCCCAGTGAGGCACCCAGCGAGCCTCGACGCGCTGCAACCGTCGCGATGCCTTCAAAGAGACGGCGCGCGTGGTCTGCGGTCGCGCTCGTCGGCGCTGGTCTCACCGTGGGCGCAGTCTTCGCGCTCGCGCCGCTGCGCTCGCCCGCGAAGCCGCATGTGCGGTCTCAGGTTCAGCGACCACCGGCGGCTTCGGTCACTGCTGTGCCAACACTCGAGGCCTCGGCCGCCCCGCAACCGCCGGCCCAGCCGCTACGCGTGCCGCAGCCTTCCGAATCGACGCCAGCTGCACCTCAAAGCCCTTCGACCAGCCACGTTGTCGCCGATGGGGCCAGCCAGCGGCCGGCTACGCCCACGCCGCGAAAAGTTGCAGCGAAGCCCGCAGAGCCAAAGGGTCCGCTCGTCGAGCTCACGGTCGGCCTTATCCCGTATGGCAGCGTCTCCATCGACGGCAAGCGCGCGGGCGTTGCGCCCGTGCTCGTGAAGCTCGCAGCGGGTCCTCACCAGATCGTGGGGCGAAATCCCGAGTTCCGATCCGAGCGAAACGTCGTCGTAACGCCCGAAGTGCACGCAGTGGTGCTGGATCTACGTGATGGCAAACCTTCGCACTAAGCTTCAATCAACGTTCGTCGCCGCGCTCGCACTGGGCTCGGTGGTGTTGCCGCCACGCGCGCTCGCCAACGACGGCCGTGGCGAGCCGCGCTGGGCACCGGTCGTCGTGGATCAAGCCGGCGACTCGGAACAGACGCTCGCTGTGCTCAATGCAGTCGCCACGGCGCTGCGCGCCCAGCAGCACGTCGGTCTCATCGACCCCGGTGTCGCCGCCCGCCAATTCGAGCAGCTGCACTCGGCCGCGCCCGTCGAAGTGCCGGACGACAAGCTGCGCGCGCTCGGCGACGGCTTTCGCAAAGCGCTCGAAGCGGCAGCGCTCGGTCAATGGGAGACCGCGTATCAGCTCGTGCGCAGCTTCGATGAGCTCAGCCAGCCGGTCCAGGACTACGTCACCTGGAAGCTCAACCTGTCGCGCGACATCAGCCTGTACTGCCTCATGTCCGTGCATTTCATGCTGGCGGCCGGCCGCGACGGCGCCGCCCGCGACGAGATGCGCAATTGCTTCTACAGCGCCCCGGACCGGACGCCGAGCACGAAAGACACCCCCGAAGACGTGATCCAACTGCACGCCCAGGTGAAGGCCGAACTGCTCGCGCAAGGCGAGGCGAGCCTAGACGTGGACATCAACGGTCCGCCGCGCTCGGCCGACGGATGCGTCGCCGTGGTCAACGGCGTTCCGAAGGGCACGTTGCCGTATCGCGAGACGGGGCTTCTCCCAGTGCCGATGCGCGTGCAAGTCAACTGCCAGCGCCCAGGGCGCATCCACGTGGTGCATCTGAAACCCGGCAGAAACTCGCTGATTGTCGATCTGCGCTTCGACAGCATCGTCCGAACCGACGGCTATCTCAGCCTGCACTACGGCGCCGAAGAAGAAGAGAAGCGCTCGCAAATACGTGATGGGCTCACGCTCGCGAAGCTCCTCGGAGCAAGCGACCTGCTGCTGGTGCAGAAGACGGCTGACGGCATGTTGTCGTTTCAGCGCCTGGGAACGCAGGACGAAAAACTCGTGTCGCAGATCGTGATCGCGGCCAAGTCGAACGCGGACGAGATCTCGGCCGCCGCACAAGCGCTTGCCACAAGCCGCTCGGGGCGCATCATCGCGAGCGAAGCTCACACGATCGAACGGTCCCACCGTGAATCGAGGTCTCGCCATCGCGGAAGTCTCTACGGCGGTATCGCCCTCGCGACCGGCAGCGTCGCGACCTTGACGATCGGGTGGGTCGTCTATGCGCAAGCGATGCAGTTGCGAGACCAGGTGGCCTCGCGGCACGCCTGCGCCCTCGGCCAAGGCGGCGTTGACGTGATCTGCATCCAGTCCTTTGCGCAGTACTCGACCCTCGGTGATTTGACCCAGGTATTCGCTGTGCTCGGCTCCACTTTGGGTGTTGCCGCACTGCCGGCGTTGTTGCCCGAGATCAAGGGCGTGCCGGTGTGGTCGTGGCTCGTCGGCACGGCCGGTGCCGCCACCGCGGCTTCCGGCATCGCGCTGTGGAGCCATGGGGATCGTTGTTCGTTCAGCAAGTGCGACCCCAATCGCGTCGACGTTTCGCTCGGACAGATGCTCTTGATAGACAGTGCTCCGCTACTCGCCGTACCCCTCACGTACGCTGTCCGGTCTCTGCTCGGCTCCCACGAGCTCGAAGCCCGCGCGAGCTACCTGCCCGCCGGCGGCGCGATCGCGCTGAGCGGAAGGTTTTGAAGGACATGGCAAACCTCGGCAAGAAGCCTGCGAAGAAGGGGCAGAGGAAAGTCGCACCGCTAGCGCGACAAATGGCCGGCGGCCCGAGGGTCGCCCCACCGCGGCGACCCTCGACCGCGCGCGCCACTACGGGCAGATTCGACGAGGTTCTCGCGCTCATCGAGGCCGCGCGCGGACGGGCTTACCAAGCCGTCAACAGCGAGCTGGTCGGGTTGTACTGGCAGCTCGGCGAGTACATCAGCAACAAGATCGCGAGCGCCGAGTGGGGCGACGGTGTGGTCGACGAGCTCGCGGCCACCCTCGCGCGCGAGTACCCCGGCATGCGCGGCTACACGCGGCGCAATCTCTTCAGGATGCGGCAGTTCTACGAGGCGTACAGGGGGCAGAAGAAAGTGTCAGCGCTGCTGGCACAATTGCCGTGGACCCATCATTTGCTCATCCTGGGGCAGGCGAAGGTTCCTGAGGAGCGCGAGTACTACATGCTCGCGGCGCTCAAGGGCCGCTGGTCGTCTCGCGAGCTCGAGCGCCAGCTTGCGACGCACGCCTTCCGTCGCCGACGCCTCGATCGAGAGAAAGTGTCGGCGGCGCTGGCACAAACGCATCCGACGGCACTCGATGAGTTCAAGAACGCGTACAACCTCGAGTTTTTGAGCCTGCCCGACGGTCACTCCGAGGCCGATCTCCACGGCGCCCTGCTGCGCAATCTCGGCCGCTTCATCACCGAACTCGGCCGCGATTTCTGCTTCGTCGGGTCGGAGTACCCAGTGCAGGTCGGCGACCAGGACTTCGCCATTGACCTGGTCTTCTTTCATCGCACCCTGTCGTGCCTGGTCGCGTTCGAGCTGAAGATTCGCAGGTTCCAGCCCGAGGACCTCGGCAAACTGAGCTTCTACGTCGAAGCGCTCGACCGCGATGTGAAGAAGCCGCACGAGCGCCCCTCGATCGGCGTGCTGCTCTGCGCGACCAAGGACGACGAGGTCGTCGAATACGCCTTGGCGCGCACTACCTCACCGACGCTCGTGGCCGAGTATCAGACGATGCTGCCGCCGAAGGCGTTGCTTCGTCGCAAGCTTCACGAGCTGTACGCGCAGCTCACGCCGGACCTGACGGACGGCGAAGCCTTGCCGCAACCGAGGACAAAGAAATGAGGCTCTTCTACACGCGCGTCTTGTTGGTCGCGATGCTGGTGATGACCGCGACCGCCCATGCGCAGCTCGCCGCGCGTCCTCTTCCGCCGACGCGGCCCGTCGGCATCATCTTTCAATCCGAGGTGGGTCGGACCACCGCTAATACGCGGGAGGACGACCGGCTCATGCAGGCCGCGGTCACGTCCGTCGAACAGTCGCTGCGGCAGCTCGGCTACACAGTGATCCCACGCGCAGAGGTGATCCAGAAGCTGATTGACTCCGGCATCAACTGCCCGTCCGGTGTCCAAAACTGCGACCCGAAGGATGTGCTGAACGCGCTCGATCTCGGAGCTGTCGTGCTGGTAGCGATCTGGTGGAGTCGGACGCCCGCCGACATCACGATCGAGATCACGAGCGCCGACGCCGTCGGCACAGCGAAGGGCAAGCTCGACGCGGACGTCAACGAGCGTGTTCCCGGGCTCGTCGCCAGCGCCCTGCAGGACCTCAAGAACGGCAAAGCAGTGCAGCTGCAGATCAACACGCTGCCCGTCGGCGCCGAGGTCCGACTCGACGGCGAGCTCCTGGGCACAAGCCCGGTCAAGGGTAGGGCGGTACCAGGCGCCCACGAGATTGTTGCGAGCTACCCTGACTACGTGACGACTTCACAGCACCTGGAGCTGCCGCGAGGGGCCGACGGACCCGTGCCTGTGCACATCGCGCTCGAGCGCGCGACCTCCAGCTCGGCCCGCGTCACGACCGCGCCGCTTGCGCAGCGCGAAGCGACGCCGAGTTGGGACTACGCGCTCGGCGGCACGCTAGGCGGGGTAGGCGCGCTGCTGGTAGTCACGCCCGTGCTGACCGCCGTCCGAAGCGGCGACTGCTTCGATGGACCGAATAACGTCGCCTGCCAGCGTGTCCATTTCGGCGCGAGGGCAGGGCTGCAGTTGGTCGGCGGTGTTCTGGCGCTCGCCGGCGCAACGTGGCTGATCGTCAAGACTCCGATCCGGGCTTCCCTTTCCACCGATGGAGACTCCGCATATGCGCAGCTCAAAGCTTCTTTCTAGGGTTCTGCTGACCACGGCCGCCACGCTCGTGCTGTACAGCTGCGCGCTCTTCGAGCCTGAGACGCGAACCGAGTGCTTGAAGCC
>JADGRF010000203.1 GCA_017881055.1 Sandaracinaceae bacterium | reverse complement strand
TCGGTCGCCGCATTGAACCCGAAGGCGCCCTTGTTGTTCTTCACCTTGTCGAGCACGATCGAGCCTTCCCACCCGGCATTGTTTGCAATCCACCGCAGCGGATCCTCGATCGCCCGGCGCACGATCTTCACCCCCACCGCCTCCTCGTCGCTCACCTTGAGCCCATCAAGGGCATTCGAGGCACGAATCAAGGCAACGCCGCCGCCCGGAACGATGCCCTCCTCGACGGCCGCACGAGTCGCATGCAACGCATCTTCGACGCGCGCCTTCTTCTCCTTCATCTCCACTTCGGTGGCCGCCCCGACGCGGATCACCGCCACGCCGCCGACCAGCTTCGCCAGCCGCTCCTGCAGCTTCTCACGGTCGTAGTCCGAGGTCGTCTCGTCGATCTGCGCACGGATCTGCTTGATCCGGCCCTCGATGTCCGACTTCTTCCCCGCCCCGTCGACGATCGTCGTGTTGTCCTTGTCGATCACGATGCGCTTCGCCCGGCCCAGATCATTGATCGTGATGCTCTCCAGCTTGATGCCGAGCTCTTCCGCGATTACCTTCCCGCCGGTCAGGATTGCGAGGTCTTCCAGCATCGCCTTGCGGCGGTCGCCGAAGCCCGGCGCCTTGACGGCCACCGTGTTCAGCGTGCCGCGGAGCTTGTTCACGACCAGCGTCGCGAGCGCCTCGCCTTCGATGTCTTCGGCGATGATCAAGAGCGGCTTCTGAGCGCGTGCAACGCCCTCGAGCAGCGGCAACATGTCCTTCATGTTGCTGATCTTCTTCTCGCATACGAGGATGTAGGGCGAGTCGAGCTCGGCCTGCATGCGCTCTTGGTTCGTCACGAAGTACGGCGACAGATAGCCGCGGTCGAACTGCATGCCTTCGACGACTTCGAGCGTGGTCTCGAGGCTCTTGGCCTCTTCGACGGTGATCACGCCTTCCTTGCCGACCTTCTCCATGGCGTCGGCGATGATCTGGCCGATCGTCATGTCGTTGTTGGCGGAGATGGCGCCGATCTGGGCGATCTCCTTCGGATCCTTGGTTGCCTTCGAGATCTCGCCGAGGCGCTTCACGATCGCTTCCACGCCGACTTCGATGCCGCGCTTGATGGCCATCGGGTTGTGACCCGCGGCGACGAGCTTCGAGCCCTGCTGGAAGATCGCTTGCGCGAGCACGGTTGCCGTCGTGGTGCCGTCACCGGCCACGTCGGAGGTCTTGCTGGCGACTTCGCGCACCATCTGTGCGCCCATGTTCTCGAACTTGTCCTCCAGCTCGATGTCCTTGGCGACGGTGACGCCGTCCTTGGTGATCAGCGGCGAGCCGTACCCGCGGTCGAGCACGACGTTGCGGCCCTTGGGGCCGAGCGTGACTTTGACTGCGTTTGCGAGCTTGTCGACGCCGGCGCGGATCAGATCGCGTGCGGACTCGGAGTAGGTGATTTCTTTGGCTGCCATGTTCTATTTTTCCGTAATTCCGTTCAGCGCTCGATGATCGCGAGGATGTCTTCTTCGCGCAGAATGAGGTGGTCTTCGCCGTCCATGCGGATGTCGTTGCCGCTGTACTTGGCGAAGAGGACGGTGTCGCCCTTCTTCACTTCCAGCTTGCGAATCGAGCCGTCCTTGAGGATGGCACCGTTGCCGACGGCGACGACTTTGCCCTCCATCGGCTTTTCCTTGGCGGTATCCGGGATGATAATCCCGCCCTTGGTCTTCTCTTCCTCTTTCACACGCTTGATCAGAATCCGGTCCTGCAGTGGGCGAATGGCCATCGTGAAGTTCCTCCAAATATGCGGCTTCCCCAAGTCTGTCGGGGGAGCGCGAGCTTGCGACACCGCCCCATGGGGCATCGTCGGGCCGCAACCTAAGCTCCCTTTCCGGCCAGTCAACCCCCCAAGAAGGGCTCTGTGTGCACGCGGGGTGTCAGGTTTCGAGCGATGGCCTATAGTCTACGCCCCTATGGAAGAGACCCGTTCGCGCAAACTGCCCGTGGCTGCGAAAGACGCTCGTGAGCTCGCTGCCGCGCGTCCGCTGGTCGAAAGCTTCCCAAGCTCGCGCAAGGTCGAGCAGGGTGAGCTACGCGTCCCGATGCGCGTGATCGCGCTGTCCGACGGCGAAGCGCCACTGACCGTTTACGACACGAGCGGCCCCGAGGGCATCGATCCACGCAAAGGTTTGCCGAAGCGCCGCCAAGCCTGGATCGACGAACGCCTGAAGACGTCCGACGGCAACCTCAGCCAGATGCACTACGCGCGCGCCGGTGTGATCACCGAAGAGATGCGCTTCGTCGCGTTGCGCGAGAACGTCCAGGCCGAATACGTGCGCGGCGAGATCGCACGCGGCCGCGCAATCATACCCGCGAACATCAAGCATCCCGAGATCGAGCCCATGATCATCGGCCGCAACTTCCTCGTGAAGATCAATGCCAACATCGGCAACTCGGCGGTGACGTCGTCGATCGAAGAAGAAGTCGACAAGCTGCGCTGGGCCACGCGCTGGGGCGCAGACACCGTGATGGACTTGTCGACCGGCAAAGACATCCATGAGACGCGCGAGTGGATCGTGCGCAACTCGCCGGTACCGATCGGCACCGTGCCGATCTACCAGGCCCTCGAAAAAGTGAAGGGCAAGGTCGAGGAGCTGAACATCGACATCTTCCTCGAGACGCTCGAGGAGCAAGCCGAGCAGGGTGTCGACTACTTCACGATCCACGCCGGCGTGCTCTTGCGCTACGTGCCGCTCACCGCCAGGCGCGTCACTGGCATCGTGTCGCGCGGCGGCTCGATCATGGCGAAGTGGTGCCTCGCGCATCACCGCGAGAACTTTCTCTACACCGACTTCGATCGCATCTGCCGCTTGATGAAGAAGTACGACGTCTCGTTCTCGCTCGGCGACGGCCTGCGTCCCGGTTGCACCGCGGACGCCAACGACGAAGCACAGTTTGGCGAGCTGAAGACGCTCGGCGAGCTGACCAAGGTCGCGTGGGAGCACGACGTGCAAGTCATGATCGAAGGCCCTGGCCACGTCGCCATGGACAAGATCAAAGAGAACATGGACCTGCAGCTGGAACACTGCCACGAGGCGCCGTTCTACACGCTCGGTCCGCTGACCACCGACATCGCGCCCGGCTACGATCACATCACGTCGGCGATCGGCGCCGCGATGATCGGTTGGTTCGGCTGCGCGATGCTTTGCTACGTCACGCCGAAGGAACACTTGGGCCTGCCGAATCGCGACGACGTGAAGCAGGGCGTGATCACGTACAAGATCGCGGCACATGCGGCGGATCTCGCGAAGGGTCACCCCGGCGCGCGCGATCGCGACGACGCGCTCAGCAAGGCGCGCTTCGAGTTTCGCTGGAAAGACCAGTTCAACCTGGCGCTCGATCCCGAGACCGCGTACGCGTACCACGATGAGACGCTGCCCGCCGAAGGCGCCAAGAAGGCGCACTTCTGCTCGATGTGCGGCCCGCACTTCTGCTCGATGAAGCTCTCGCAGGACGTCCGCGACTTCGCCGCCGCTGAGAGCGGCATGGCCGACAAGTCCCGCGAGTTCCTTCAACAGGGCGGCGAGATCTACCTTCCGAAGGACGACGCCGCAGCCGAGTGACCTGACCGCGCCGCGCTTTGGGCGCATCCGCGGCTTACGTCCTCGCTCGGGTCGGTCACGTACGGGAAGTACGCTCCCTCGCCGAGCTGCGGGCGCGCGCGCGGCTGCATCCCAAATCGCGACGCTCGCGTTCGTCCATCGCGCAAGACGGAAAGCAAAACGCCGAGGATTTCTCCTCGGCGTTTACGTTTCAGGTACTTGATTCGATCACTTCGCGTCGGAGGCGATCTTCATGACGCGGGTGAGGAGCTCCGCCGGGTAGATGCGACCGACCATGTGCTTGCGGACGTCTTCGGCCATCTTGAGGTATTCCTTCTCGCCGTTCGTATCGGTCTTGTCGGCGACATAGCCACGCTTGAGCAAGCTGGCGTACGCGCGGTCGTCCGATTTGCGCGTCTCTTCCTTGTCGCCCTCGGTTGCCTTGCGGACTTCTTGCTGGACCTGCTTCTGCACTTCAGGTGGCAGCGAGTCCCACTTCTGCTTGTTCATGATCATCGCGCCGACGAGCACGCCGCTGGTGCGCTCGGTGACGTGCTTGAGGTTCGCGTGCCACTGCAGCGCGACGACAGCGAGCGAGCTGGCGATGATCATGTCGATCATGCCGGTCTGCAGCGCGCCGTACACCTCGGGCAAGCCCAGCGGAACGCCGTTGGCGCCGACCGTCGAGAAGATCTCCTTCATGACGTGGCTTGCGGGCCAGATCCACGGACGCATCGTCTTGAGATCCGATGGCTTCGTGATGCCCGTCTTCGAGAACCAACGGTACTGACCCGTCTCGCCCCACGCGAGTAGCTTGAAGCCCGCGCTGTCGAAGCTCTTGCCCCACTCGGCCTGCATCGCGCCTTGAACGGCGTCGAGCTGCTTGTAGCTGTTGATGACGCCCGGCGCGTTGAGCACGTTCACGTCACGCACGATCTGCGCGAGACCCGTGCTCGTGATGATGGAGGCGTCCATCTGGCCGACCTTCATCTTGCGGATGACGTCGACTTCGTCGCCGGCCACGCCGCTCGGGTAGAGCTTCACGCCCCATGCACCCTTGGTGGCGTCCTTCAGGCCCTTGTCGATCTTGATGAAGCCCTTGGCGAGCTCCGAGTCGCGCGGCGCGAGCGTCGCGATACGGATGAACTGGGTCTCTTCTGCCGTTGCGCTGGTCGGACCGCCAGGCAGCGTGAGCATCATGGCAGCGACTACTGCCGAGCTGCAGGCCTTCACGGGCGAAACACGGCAGGCGGCGATGATTTTGCGAATCATGAACTTGTCACCTTTTACGTACGGAGATTCCGGGGTTTGGACGCGCGTACAATGGACCTATTCAGCTAGCGGAGCAACGGTCACGCGTCCCTCGAAGGACGGGCAGCTCTAACGAACTTTGCGACCCGAATCCAGCGCTTTCACCAGCCTTGGGCACGCTCTGCCGACCGGCCTCGCGCTAGCAATATTCCACTAGTTTCCCTACATTCGGGCCCATGCTCGCGGCGCGACGGGGTGCGATGTCGGCCTTCGTCGCCGTGGCCTCGGCGTGGCTCGCCTTGGTGCTTTGGGTCAACGGCGTCCGCGCACAGCCGGCCGGTACCTACGAGCAAAGCCGCCTCGACGCGCTGCTTCTGCGCGAGCACCTCGGAGTGGAGCCGGCGCCCGAGGGCAAGACGATTGCCTACATCCGCTACGAGCGTAGCGAGGTGTTCGAAGGGGACGATTTGCTCGTGCCGGTCGTGTTGCCGCGCTTCTCTCCCACCTGGCCGAACCATTTTCACTGGTTGACCGAAGAGGTCACGATTGCCCGTGAGCTGTTGCTGCGGTCGGGACAGCCGTTCGAAGGGGCGCGCGCCGAAGAGAGCATGCGCAATCTGCGCGAGCTGGGGATCTTCTCGCTGGTCCGCATCGTCGCGGTCAAGACCGACGACCCAAGTCAGGTCGGCGTGGTCGTCTACACGCGCGACCTGTGGAGCTTGCGGCTCGAGCAGTCGTTTGCCGGCGTGGGCTCGACGTTCTCGCTTGGCGTGTCGCTCGTGGAGCGCAACTTCCTGGGCCGCAACAAGCAGCTCGAGACGCGCTTCTTTTTGGACCCGCTCACGTACAGCGCGGGGCAGACGTACCTCGACCCGCGCATGTTCGGCGGCAAGCTGCGCTTGTACGAAGCGTTCGATGTGATCGTGAATCGGCAGTCGGGCAAGACCGAGGGCAGCGTCGGCACGCTGCTGTGGGGTATGCCGTTTCATGATCTCGCGCAGGAGCGCAGCTTCGATTTACTCGCCCACTATGCGGACTACGTTTATCGCGACGCGCCCAACGGCGTGGTGACGGGCTTCGATGCAGCGAACGGACCGAGGCACGGCAAGTCGTGTCAGCCAGGAGCGCCCGGCTGCATCCCGCGCGTGTTTCACGATCAGCGGGTGCGCTTCGAAGGTGCGTTCAACGAGCGGATCGGGGAGCGCTACAAGCAGACGTTCACGGTGGGTGCGGGCTTTGCCGATCGCAGCGTCGCGCCGAACGCGGAGACGATGCTGCCCGCGTCGTTCCAACAGGTGTTCCTCCACGAGGTGCTGCCCCGCGTGCGCCGGGAAGCGTATCCGTTCGTGCGCTATCGGCTTTCGTTGCCGCGCTTCGCGACGTTCACGAACCTCGCGACGTTCGGTCAGAGCGAGACCGTGCAGACGGGTCCACGGCTCGATGCACGGTTCGCCTTGCCGCTCACGGAGTTTGGCTCGTCCAGCGACGGCTTCGTGACACACGGCCTCGCTGGCTACGTGTGGGGGGGGCACGACGCCCTCGTCGATGTCGTCGTCGAAGCTGCCGGACGCGTGGAGAATCAGTACGTGATAGACGAGGAAGCCGTCTTTCGGGTGCGCGCGGCCACGCCCTCGACCGATTGGCTGCAGGGGCGCTTCGTGATGCGCGTGATCTGGGACGGGCGCAGGCACGACAGTCAGAACACGCTGGTGGCGCTCGGCGGCAACAGCGGGTTGCGTGGCTATCGGAGCCAGTATTTCTTCTCGTTCGGCGGCAGCTACGTGCTCGGCAACCTCGAGTACCGGTCGCGCCCGCTCAAGCTGCAGTCGGTGCATCTGGGAGCGGTGGCGTTCTACGACGCGGGCACCACGTACACGCAGCTGTCAGCTGCACGCTTGCATCACGCGGCAGGTGCAGGGTTGCGCGTGCTGTTCCCGCAATTCAATCGCTACGCGTTCCGTCTGGATGCGGGTGTACCGCTCGACAGTCATGGCTTCGCGGTGACATTCAGCTACGGATCGGATCAGGCGATTGCGCTCACGCCGGGGGAGGATGCCCTGGCGAGCAGCGGTGTAGAGCTGAACTGAGCTGAGCCGCAGACGCGCTGTATCAGAGCCCCCGCGTCAGCATGTTCTGCATGAAGTTGAGCAGGAGCAGCATGGCGATCGGCGAGATGTCGATGCCGCCGGTCTTGTCGGGGCCGATCACAGCGCGGATCGGCGCGTACAAGGGATCGGTGATGCGCGTGGTGAAGCTGCGCGGGAACTGCTCGGGCGTCATCAGCCACGACAGGATGGCGTCGGCGAAGATGATGAGCTGGAGCCCACGCAGGACGTTGTAGATCAGGATGGCCATGATGCTGCTTTGCTCAGCCTCGCAAGGGTGCGCGTGCGAGGCGAGCAGCGACGTAGCCGTAAACCGCGCCGGCGAGAAGGCCCCCAAGGTGGCAATAGTTGGCCACCGGCCCGGCGACGCCGCCGAGGACGCCGGTGAAGCCGAGCACGAGCCAGACGATGAAGAAGGTCATCAGCTGTCGGGGAGCACCGATGGGTGAGAGGGGATCGAAGCGGCCGCGTGCCCAGAGGTAGCCAACGAGCGCGTAGATGATTCCGGACAGACCGCCGAACAGCGGCGAGCCGCCGAGCTGGAGCTGGGCAACGTTCGAGACCAGCGCGCACAGCAGCACGAAGCCAGCGAACTGGCGTGAGCCTTGGAAGCGTTCGATGACGCCGCCGAGATCGAGGAGCCAGAAGGAATTGAAGATGAGATGCAGGAACCCGAAGTGCAGCAGGATGGGCGTGAATAGGCGCCAGAGCTCGCCGTGGCGCACGTCGTCGTAGCCGTGGAAGCCGCCGATCGCGTTGAAGCTGGCGATCGTGAAGTGACGAACTGCCCCTTCGTGCGTGCCCAAGTCGGTTGCGATCGCGACCGCGGCACTGCCGATGAGTAGGGCCAGCGTCACCGGCGCGCCGCTTGCGCGTGCGCGCAACGTGACTCGTATGCGGACCGGCGGAGGGGGCGGAGCCACGTTCGGAGGTGCCGAGGGACGTGGCGTGGCCTGCTGCTTGTCTCGCGCGTTCACGACGCGGCGCGCTGCATCGAACTCGGGCGCGTCGGGGTTTGCGACGAAGGCTGCCAGCAGCTGGTTGGCTGCGGGCACTTGTTCCTCGACGAGGACCCAGAGCGTGTGAGCGCCGTCTTGCTCGACACGCAGCTCGCTTGCGATGTCCTCCGAGCGCAGCGCCTCTCGTAGAACGCGGGCAGGCCTGGGGTCGTCGAAGCGTTGGAGTTTGCGCATGGTGCGTGCCGGCGCCATCTTGCGCCGCGGCGCAAAGATGTCACGCGCAAAGAGCCGAAGGCTGCTTTGCGGGCATGTCATTACCCGCCGATTTGGTACATCTCTAGACGCCGCCGGCCAGAAGGCTGCGCCCGGCTGCTGCGCTCTTCGGAATAGCGGTCGCGACGCGCGCGCCACGTGCCCTCGAGGATGCGGGCGAGCTCGTCGTCACGCGCGCCGGCACGCAGGTGTGCGCGCAGATCGAGGCCGTCCGCGGCGAACAAGCAGGTCAGCAAGCGGCCATCCGCTGAGAGGCGCGCGCGATGGCATGTGCCACAGAACGGATCGCTGATCGAGGAGATGATGCCGAGCTCGCCGGCGCCGTCGGCGTAGCGGTAGCGTCGCGCGACCTCGCCCGGATAGCTGGGCTCGAGTGGCACGAGCGGGAAGTGCGCTGCGATGTTCCGCAGGATCTCCGTCGCAGGCACGACCTCTCGCGGGTTCCACGCATTCTGCGTGCCGACGTCCATGTACTCGATGAACCGCACGACGTGCGGCGTGTTGCGAAAGTGGCGTGCGAGCGCGACTACCGCAGCCTCGTTCTGACCGCGGATCACGACGCAGTTCAGCTTCAGCGGCGTGAGGCCTGCGGCAACCGCTGCGTCGAGGCCGGCGAGCACGCGCTCGAGCTTGCGCGTGTTGCCGCTCATGCGCGCGAATTCGTCGGCGTCCAAGCTGTCGAGACTGATGGTCAGGCGTGTGAGACCTGCGTCGGCGAGCGCTCGAGCTTGATCGGCGAGGAGATAACCGTTTGTCGTGAGGGTGAGGTCGTCGACGCCGGGGATGCGAGCCAAGCGTTCGATCAAGCGTGGTAACTGCGGACGTACCAGCGGCTCGCCGCCAGTGATACGAATCTTGCGCGCGCCGAGCCGATCGACGAACAGCCGGATCAGGCGCTCGATCTCGTCGAACGAGAGCAAGCTCGACGGCGCCATGAACTTGGACTCGTCGGGGAAGGTCGACAGCGGCATGCAGTACCCGCAGCGGAAGTTGCAGCGATCGGTGACGGATACGCGCAAGTTACGCAGCGGGCGTCCGAGCTGGTCGAGCAGACTCACCGCTCTGGTGTAGGTCAGCGTGCACGTGGCCGCAAGCGGACGAGCTCCTCGAGCTTCTCCATGGCCGGCCCGAGGTCGGGTTCGGCACCGAGCATCGTCGACATGGGGTCCCCGTGCTGTGCCACCCGGTCGGGCACGGCGAAGATGTCGAAGCGGGCTGGAGCTAGGCTTTGACCGACCTCGTCCCACTCGAGCGGCGTCGAGACGGTGGCGCCTGGATACGCGCGCACGCTGTAGGGCGCGACGATGGCGCGCGAGCGCCCCGTCTGACCGGTGTCGATGTACACGGTGCCGGCGCGTCGCTTGCTTCGACTGCGTTCCATGGTCGAGATCTCCGGGTGACGCTCGTGCAGGATGCGCCCGATCAGCGTGACCAGCGCGCGCGCGATCTCGAAGCCGACGCCTCCGACCGGGATCAGCACGTGTAGGCCCGTTTGACCCGATGTCTTCGGGAATCCGTGGAGCTCGAGGTCGCCCAGCAGCTCGTGCAGCGAGCGGGCGAGCGTGACCGCGAACGCGAGCGGCGATTCGCCCAGATCGAAGTCGATCGTGATGAAGTCACAGCGATCGAGATCTTCGAAGCGCGCGGCGAGCACGTGCAGCGGAATGCAGCCGAGGTTTGCAACATACATGAGCGCGTCGAGACTCTCGACGCGCAGGAACGTGACGTCGCGGCCGTGCTCTTCGGAGTGCAGCGATTCGGTCTGAACGAAGTCCGGCACGCCGGCGGGTGCGTTCCATTGGAAGAAGTGCTTCCCCGAGATTCCGTCGGGGTAGCGCACCATCAGTACCGGGCGATCGCGCAGGTAGGGGAGCAACGTGTCGGCGATGGTCGCGTAGTACTCGCAGAGCTGACCTTTGGTGATGTCCTGCTCGGGCCAGAAGACTTTATCGGCGTTGCTGATGGTGACGTGGGCGCCGGGAATCGCGCCACCGCGTGTGCCGTTCTCCGCGACACGTGCGAGTTGCGCCAGCTCCCGCTCTTCCTGCGGGGCCGCGTTGCAGTCTGCGGGCGCAACGTCGTCGCGTATGCCGCGGTAGACGGGGTGTCGCAAGCGGCCGTCGGGTGTGAAGCCGGCGTGCTCGACGCTGACGACGACGCGCGGTGCTACGAAGGTGCGGCTCGACGGTGCAGCCATCAGCTCGCCACGTGCCGGGGAAGCGTCGACTTCCAAGCCCGCGAAGCGCGCCTGCAGCTCCGCAATCGCAGCTGCGTCGAGGCCGCTGCCCACGCGGCCGCGCGTGACGAGCTGGTCTCCCGCGTAGCTTGCCAGCTCGAGTGAGCCCAGGGCTTTGCGACTGCCGACACCGCGCACGAAGCCGACCACGACGAAGTCGTCTTGCAACACGCGCTTGTGCTTCCACCAGGCTTTGGAGCGCGCGCCCGTAGAATCGTACTTCGAGTCGGCGCGCTTGCCGATCACGCCTTCGAGGCCTTGTGCCTCGCAGAAGTCGAGTAGCACCTGTCCATGCCCAACTACGTGATCGAGAGCGCGCATCACCCCCTTGCCGGGAACGATGCGGGTTAGCAGCTGCTTACGCGCGTGCAGCGGCAGCGCACGCAGATCGAGCTCACCGACCGCCAGCACGTCGAACACCAGGTACACGACCGGCAAGGCACGCATCACGTTGCGGATGTCGCTGCCGCCGTGCGCTTGGATGCGACGCGTCAAGAGCGCGAAGCTCGGGCGACCGTGTTCGTCGAACGTCACGATCTCCCCGTCGAGAATCACGCGCGGCGTCGCTAGCGCTTGCAGCGCACGCACGACCTCGGGGTAGCTAGCCGTCGCGTTGCGCTGCGTGCGGTAGCGCAACGACGCGCTGTCACCGTTGCGTTCCGCGAGGATCCGTACGCCGTCCAGCTTGAGCTCGTAGAGGAAGTCGGGGTCGTCGAGCTTGCCGCTGTCTTCCGAGCAGCGCATCGGTGTCAGGTCTTTCGCGTGCAGTGTGCGTTTGCGTGCGCCGAGGCTCTCGGCGTCGCGCTCGATCTCTTTTGCGATCTGGACGGCGCGTGGCAGCTCGTCGATGCGCAAACCGGACAGCACGCTGCGTGGTTCGTCGACCAGGATGTCGCCGTCGTCGCGTGCGTAGGCATCGCGCTTCTTGAACAGCAGCCACTCCTTGCCTTGGTCGGAGCTCTGTTTTTTCTTCGCGAGCTTCACGAGCGCGAAGCGACCGCGCAACTTGAAGCCTTGCAGCACGAAGTCGAGCTTGCCGTGCGATAAGCCTTCCTCGGCGCTCATCTCGAGGAAGCGGATCGCGCCGCGGTCCCACAGGATCATCGGGCCTGCGCCGTAGTTGCCTTCAGGAATGACGGCTTCGAAGTCGAGGTAGCCGAGCGGATGGGCTTCGGTGTGAATCGCGAGGTGCTTGTCAGCTGGGCGCAGGCTCGGTCCGCGTGGCACGGCGAAGCTCTGCAGCACGCCGCCGACTTCGATGCGTAAATCGTAGTGTTCTCGTGTGGCATCGTGCAGATGCACGACGAAACGGCCGGCCGGTGTGGTCGAAACGCTGCGCACCGGTTCAGCCCCGAACGGTTCGTTCGTGCGTTTCGGGTCGCGTTTGTCGCGATAGCGATCGAGCTTTTTCGCCATGCTCCTGGGCCCACGGTATCCTTACACAGCCATGACCGCGCGCCCTACCAGCTCCACCACGATTTCATTCGGGCTCGTCTCGATCCCGATCAAGATCTACACGGCCACGAGCGCGCAGGACGTTCACTTCAACCAGCTGCACGCAAAGTGCGGTGGCCGGCTCAAGCAGAAGCTCTTCTGTCCGATCGACAACGAGTACGTCGAGCGCGCGGATATCGTGAAGGGCTACGAAGTCGCGAAGAACCAGTACGTGCAGTTCAGTGAGGAGGACCTGCGTGCGCTCGACGCAGAGCGCTTCCCGACGTTGGACCTGGTCGAGTTCGTCCCGGAGAGCACGGTCGACTTCATCTACATCGAGAAGAGTCAGTACCTCGGGCCGGACAAGGGTGGCGACAAAGCTTTCACGCTGCTCGTCAAAGCGATGCGGCGCATGGAGCGCATCGCCGTGGGTCGTTACTGGTCGCGCGGCAAGGTGCAGCTGGTCTTGCTGCGGCCGTACAAGAAGGGGCTGATTCTGCACCAGGTGTACTACGCGAACGAGGTGCGCTCGTACGACGACGTGGACATCGGCTCGGATTACGCGTTCAGCTCGGGCGAGGAAGACTTGGCGGCGCGCTTGATCGAGCAGCTGTCGCAGCCCGCATTTGCGCCCGAGCGCTTTCACGACGAATACGTCGAGCGTGTGACGAAAGCGGCGGACGAGAAAGCGGCGGGCCAGCAGATTACGGTTGCACCGGAGCAGCCGACGGCGCAGATCATCGATCTGTTCGAGGCGTTGAAGCAGAGTTTGCGCGGCGCTGACCCAAAAGGTGCGGCGAGCGAAAAGCGCGCCAAGACAGCTGCGCATAGCGCGAAGGCGCAGGAGCCTGCAGCCTCGGCCAAGACTACGAGCGAGAGTCTGCCGCGGGCGATCAAGGGTCCGCGCAAGGCGAGCGACAAGGTGCGCCCGAGCAAGCGCAAGCTCGGCTCGGCCTAGCCGCGTGTAAGGCCTCGACGCCGGGGCTCGCGCATGGTTGTCTTAGCCGCGAGGAGACCCATGAGCGAGCCAGGCAAACCGAAAGACCACGCAGCGCACGACGCAGCGCACCAAGAGCAGGCGGTCGCGCTGGATGTATCGGAACGCGCGGGGATGCACACAGGGCAGCCGCAGGTGCTGAACACGCGCTTGTTCATGCAGCTGCTCGTGTTCACCTGCGAGGGAGAGCTCACGCCCGCAAGTGCACTTTCGCGTCTGAAGGAATCGCTGGCTGCGAGCGGTGGTCCTGCCGTCATTTACGAAGACGTGAACGACCCGCGTGGCTTCGGCGTGCTGACGTGGAGCGAGGACGCGACCCACTTCGTGAGCCGCGTACGACCGGCATTGAATGCGCGCGGCCTGGAGCAGTTGAAACCGCGTCAGGATTTCGCGATGCTCGGACGCACGTACGCGACCGGCTTCGAGACCGACCTGCGTTTCTGGTTGCTCGATCGGCCGCGCGAGACGGTGCAGAACGCCGCGTGGCCCTGGGCCGTGTGGTATCCGCTGCGTCGCGTCGGTGCGTTCGCGCGCCTGGAGCCCAAAGAGCGTGGCTCGATCATGGCTGAGCACGGCAAGATCGGTCGCGCGTACGGCGAGCAAGACCTCGCTCACGACGTGCGCCTCGCATGCTACGGGCTCGACGCCAAGGACAACGAGTTCGTGATTGGGCTGATCGGCAAGGACCTTCACCCGCTTTCGCATGTGGTCGAATCGATGCGTCGCACTCGTCAGACGGCGGAGTTCATGCAGCAGATGGGGCCGTTCTTCGTCGGGCACGTGGTTGCACGTGTTGGCTGACGGGTCGTTCTTCGACCTGTCGCGAGTCGCATCGTGATCAAGCTCAGCGTCAACGTGAATAAGGTCGCCACCGTGCGCAACTCGCGCGGCGGCGACTACCCGAGCGTGCTCGAAGCAGTTCGTACCTGCGTCGCCGCGGGCGCGCCGGGTATCACGATGCATCCGCGCGGCGACGAGCGGCACATTCGTCGCAGCGACGTGCGGGAGATCGCGGCGTGGCTGCGCGAGCGTGCTGCGGGGGTCGAGCTGAACATCGAAGGTGACCCGCGCGCCGACTGGCTCGAGCTCGTGCACGAAATCACCCCGACGCAGGCGACGTTGGTCCCCGTGCGAGCCGGTGAGATCACGAGCGAAGCGGGCTGGAGTCCCGCGACCGATGCAGGAGAGCTCCGTGCGATCGTACAGGAGTTGCAAGCGCGCGGGATCCGCGTGAGCTTGTTCGTGGATCCCGAGACGGCAGCGATCGATTGGGCGAAGACGATCGGCGGCGATCGCGTCGAGCTTTACACCGAGCCCTTTGCACGTGCGTTCGAGCGCGGCCCAGTGGAGGCGGGCGCCAGCTTCGCGCGGTACGTACGCGCGGCTGAACACGCTCATGCCTGCGGGCTCGGCATCAACGCGGGGCACGACCTCGACCTGGACAACCTCGTGCTGTTCCGCGGGCTGCCCCACCTCGACGAGGTCTCGATCGGGCACGCGCTGATCGGACGCGCGATCTTCGACGGACTCGACCATGTCGTGCGCGCCTACTTGGACGTGCTGCGCGGGTAGGCGGGCGACCGGCGTTCAGGCCGCGCTCACCAGCGTCTTGCGCCGGCGCAGGGCAGCAAGGGCCAGGATCGCGAGGCCGCCTGCGATGCCGGCGAGCCCGTCGCTCCAGGCGTGCGTGGGATTCGTGGCAGCTGACGCCGGCGCAGCGTGCTTGCCGAATTCTTCGAACGGCCCGGTGATCGCAAGCGTGAGCCCGTTGTGTTGGATGTTGACGAACATGGTCTTGCCGTCCGGCGCGAAGCACGGACCGGCGAATTCGCTGGTGCTGAGAGCGTTGCGCGCGAAGTCGACGACGCGCCCAGCCATCGTGATTCGACGCAAGAAGTTGCCGTCGAGTCCGTCTTCGGCCGCATACAGCTGACCATGCGGAGAGACGGTGAGGTTGTCCGGCATATCGAGCACCTCGGGATCCGTGGTGTGCGCGATCAACTCGAGGTGTGCGTCGGCTTCGGGTCGGTGTCGGACGCGAAAGATCTGGCCGCGTCCGATTGGGCCGCCGGCGGTCGCGCACAGGAACAGCTCGTCGCCGTGTAGCCAAAGGCCTTCGTTGCGCCGGAAGATTGCTGCGCCGGCTTCGTGCGCCTGCAGGCGGACCGTGTCTTCGTCGGGATCAGGATTCGGTACGTCGACCCAGTGTATCGGCATGCGATCGTGCAAGGCCATGCCCGCGGTGTCGAAGCGCGGATTGCCTTTCACAGCGAGCGCTTGCAGCGTGCCGTCGAACGGTGCAGCGCGGTCGTGTGGAACGAAGCGATAGAACGCGGCGTCGGCGATGTCTTCCGTCAGAAACGCGATCAGCGAATCCGGATCGGTGGTCGCGGCCTCGTGGCGAAACCGGCCGTAGGCCTTGATCGGTCGAGCGGGCTGCACAGTGTTCGCATCGCTCGGGCACAGAAACACGTAGCCGTGGTTCGGCGCGAACAGCTCTTCGCAGGAAAGCCAGCCCCAAGGCGACAGCCCACCTGCGCAGTTCCAGTGCGTCCCCGTGAGCACCAGGTTCGAGCTGCGCACCTCGCAGGTGTGCTCGTCGAGCACGACGCGCGTCACGCCACCGAAGCCGTCAGGGTCGTAGGCTTCTTTGGCGATCGCTTGGCCTTGCGCGTACGGACCACCGGAGAAATCTCCGGGCATGATCTCGTGATTGCGCATGAGCACGAGCTCCCCCGGTGCGCCACGGAAGATGCCCATGCCATCGGGATTGCCGGGCGTGCGGTAGCCGTCGCTCATCGGATCACCGCTGCGCGACAGAATGCGATACGAGAAGCCCGACGGCAGATCGAGCACATGCTGCGGGTCGGCGACCAGCCGCGTCGCCTCGTTCTCCGGCTCCGGTGATCGAGCCTGCGCGAAACCTGCATGCGCGAGCACGGGTAGCGCGCTCGCGCCGCGCGTCAGGAACTCTCGGCGCTGCAGTTTGGGGGCCATGGCTCGCAGGCCACTATACGCCGCTGGGCCAGCACGCGCATGCGATCAGGGC
>JADGRF010000202.1 GCA_017881055.1 Sandaracinaceae bacterium | reverse complement strand
TTCACAGTTACTAGGTAACGCGCGATGAACCCGCTCGCGATCTGCAGCACGCTGTTCACCTCTTCGCGCATCGCGGGCGTCAGCGGCTGTCGCGCGTCGTCGCGCGCCAGCTTCAAGTAGCGCACAGCCAGCACGTAGTCGCGCTCCATGCGCGCAGCCAAGCCCATGCCGCGGAACGTGCGTGCGCTCGGACGCAGCACGTGGGCGCGCTCGAACAGCGAGCGGGCCTCGACCCAGTGCTCCGCCGCGAACTCCGAGAGCCCTGCTTTGATCAGCGTGGTGTATTCGTCATCGGCCGCCGTTCGCTTCTGGGCGGCCGCCGGGCTCGCGACGAGCAGCGCCAGGCAGGCGAACACGGGGACCAGGTACGACCGCGCGCGATCGCTGAATAGCTCTGGGAGGGTTCTTGTCACGGCCCGCCGTTTATAGCGGGAAATGGCCGGTTAGGCTGCAGTCCCGGCCCCCGGAACTAATGAACGCGAGCGCGCCGCGCTATTCCCACTCGCTGCGCTTGCCTTCTAACCACGCGAGATAATACGCGTCTTCGCGCCGCGCCTCGATCGTTCCAGCTGCGATCTCGTCCTCGAGTCGCTTCTTGAGGTCGCCGACTTTGCGCGAAGGCGAAAGGCCGAAGTGCGCCATGATCGCCGTGCCGATGCCCTTCGACAGTGGCGGCAGCTTCGCGTCGTCCTTCTCGACCTGCTCGATGCGGTCCGACAGCTCGCTGATCTGCCGCAGGCCCTTCTTCTTCTTCTCGGGGCGCTTGGTTGTGATGTCGGCGCGACTGAGATCGAGCAAGTCGGTCAGGCCATCGCCCATTTCTTTACCGAAACGGCGTACGGCGGAATCCGTCCAGCCGCCGTCGTATTGGCTCGCGCGCAGGTGATACAAGATCAAGTAGTGCACGCGATCGTAGAGGTCGCCTTCGAAGCCCAAGCGCTTGCCGACGCGCTTGCGGAACATCGCGGCGCCGACCTCGCTGTGACCGAAGAAGTGCACTTCGCCGCTGGCCTCGATCTTGCGCGTCTTGATCTTGCCGATGTCGTGCAACAGAGCGCCCCAGCGCACGGGCAAGCGCGGCACGGACTGCCACACCACTTGCTTCGTGTGCTTCCAGACGTCTTTGTGTCGCCACTCGCCGTCGCCGAAGCCAACCATCGCGTGCACTTCGGGCAGCCAGGCTTCGAGCACGTTGGCGAGCAGCAGAGCGTCTAGACCTTCCTGCGTGTTGCGCCCCAAGAGCAGCGCATCGAGGTACTCGCGCAGCACGGACACGGGCACCGCGCGCGCCTCTTCCAGCGTAGGCAGCTCCGGCGGGGTCGCGAGAGCCTCGGGAGCCTCGGTCGCGACGAGCCGCGCCCAAGCCAGCGCCGCGATCGCGCGCGAGGTGTCGACGGGTAGGGCAGGTGCGGCCAGGTCAGCGCTACCGGCCTGACCGGCAGCTTGGGGTGCTTCAGAGGCTTCGAAGGCGGTTTTATTGAGCATCGGCGGGCCAGGACGGCGTCCCGTTGGGCGAAACATTCAAGTTAACGTGAGTTCCAGGCTCGCGCAAACTCGGGGCGCGTTCGGTATCATGCGCCTTCCAGCTTCGCCATGGTCCACGCCCCCCCGTCTACCCTTCGCATCTGGCTGATTCCGCTGTCCGTGCTGGGGGGCATCGCGCTCACGATCTTCGTGCTCACGTGCCTGATCGACGCGAGCCTCCTGCACGATCCCGTGCACATCTTCTGGACGGTGGTGCACCCGAACCCGGCGGCTGCCGCGAACACGCTCGGCAACGCGGGTGAGATCGTTGCCGCCGTGCTCGCGATCGCGATCACGGTCGTGGCGATCATCGTCGAGCTGGCGAGCAACCGCTACACGCATCGCGTCACCGAGCTGTTCGTCGCCGAGACGACCAATTTCGTGGTCATGAGCTTCTTCGTGGTCACGGCGGTGCAAGCGCTCTGGGTCACGATGATCATCGACCCGAACGGCGGCGCGGCCGCGATGCCGTACGTGAGCATCGGCATCACCATGAGCATGCTCACGGTGTGCCTGCTCATCTTGCTGCCGTACTTCAACTTCGTGTTCGCGTTCTTGAACCCGGTACAGATCGTCGCGCGCATCTCGACGCACACGCTGGAGGTGATCGGCGGCACCACCGGCGAGCTCGACGCGCGTAAGCTGGAAGCGAGCCGCGGCGTGGAGCAGCTCGCGGACGTGGCCGTGAACGCGATGGAGCATCGCGACAAGGGCGTCTCGATGGCCAGCGTGAACGCGCTCAAGGACCTGGTGATCGACTACCAGAAGATCCGCAGCACGCTCTCGCCCGACTGGTTCCGGCTCGACGGTGAGCTCGCCCAGAACCCGGACTTCGTCTCGATGGACGGCAGCTCGCTCGAAGAGGTGGCCGCGCGGCGCATCTGGTTCGAGATGAAGGTGCTGCGTCAGTACCAGATGATTTACGCCGAGGCGCTCCACGGCACGCGCGACCTCGCCTACGTGATCGCGATCAACACGCGCCTGCTCGCCGAAGCAGCCGCGAAGACCGAGCAGCTCGAGCTCTTGCACCTGGCGATGAAGTTCTTCAACACGTACCTGCGCGCCGCGATCAACGCGAAAGACGTGCGCACCGCGTACAACGTGTTCAACCAGTACCGGCTGCTCGCCGAGGCGCTGCTCGACTTCAGGAAGGGAAGCTACTCGATCGAGGTGGCGCGCTACTTCAAGTACTACGGGCTAATCTCGTTCTCGGTCGAGCTGCCGTTCATCCTGGAGACGGTCGCGTACGACCTGTGCACGCTGAACGAGACCGCGCTCGATCGCAACGCGCCCGTGATCGACGACCTGCTCCGGATCTTCCTGCGCGTCGACAAAGAGAGCGAAGGCGAGGTGCAGGAAGCCAGCCTGCGTGGCGTGCGCAAAGCCCAGGTGAAGCTGGCCACGTACTACCTCGTGAAGGGCGACACGGCGCGCGCGCGCTTGGTCTACGAAGACATGAGTGGCGAAGACCACACGCGCCTGGCGTCGATCCGCGACGAGCTGTTCGGCGTGCAATCCGCCGAGTACTGGGAGATCACCGACCGCGGCGGCAACTTCGACTTCCTCTCCAAGGAACGCAAAGTGCAGCTCGAAGAGTTCTTCTCGTGGTTCGTGGGCCTGCCGAAGCAGAAGACCGTGTTCGTGAGTCAGCTGCCAGCCGCGCCGGGCGGTGATCCCATGGGCATCGAGATCGAAGAGTAGGGGCTTCGAGGAAGAAGACCCGGCGCGTCCGCTGACCTTCTGCACTTCCACGCCCGGCTGTGCGCGTCGACCCACGCCCGCCCCCTCGCGTCATCGCGAGCAGCGATCTCCCACGTCGCCTTGGTGGTGGACTGGCGAACACCTCATCGCCGCTCCCGAACGCCACGAGCTCGCCAGCACGCAGATGCAGCTGACATTGTCTCAGTCGTCACCAAGCGAGTGGCGCTTGGATGGCCGGCGCAGGGGACGGGGAGGCAGTGACGCGCACAGCCGGGCGTGGAGTGCACTGCAGCCGGCGGACGCGCCGAGCATGCTGTGTCAGCCCCGCGTTGAGGGTCAACAGCCCCCGTTCATCGCGGGCGACTGACGCCCTTGCCACGAGCGGCGAGCACGACAGTGCCTGCCCGGCCCCGTCAGGCGAGCCGATCGAGAGTCATGAGCGTTCGTCGAAACGTAGCTCGCCGCGCACGGCATCTACGGTTACACGCGTGCCGAGTGGCAGCTCCAGGTTGTCTTCGATGTGGCCCGCGGGGACGCCGGTGACTACGGGAATGGCGAGGTCTTCCAGGCGATCGCGAAACACGTCGGTAAAGCTCACGCCTTCGGGGCCAACTTCGGCGTTGTTGAATGCACCTAACGCGATGGCGCGGACGCCTTCGAGCACACCCGCGTTGCGCAGCGTGGTCAGCATGCGATCGACGCGGTACGGCCGTTCGTTGGTGTCTTCGAGGAACAACACGGTGTCTTTCAGCACCGGGAAATGCGGCGTGCCGAGCAGCGCGCAGAGCACCGACAGGTTCCCGCCACGCAGCAAGCCGCTCTGCGCGTTCTCGCCGAACAACGTGGTGCAGCTGACGGACGCAGGGCCACGCCCTTCCAAGGCGTCGCAGTAGCGTGCGAACAACGCATCCCCGAGCGTCCCGAGCGTCGCTACCATCGACCCGTGCAGCGACGCGATGCGGGCCCGCGCCCAGAGCGCATGCAAGGCGGTGATGTCGCTGAAGCCGACCAGCAGCTTGGGCCTGTCCCGCTCCGCGCGCAGATACAGGTTCGGCAGTAGGCGCGTGGCCCCGTAACCGCCGCGCGCCGCGATGATCGCATGCACGCTGGGGTCGGTGATCGCCCCCTGCAGCTCGGCCAAGCGCCGCGCATCTCCGCCCGCGAAGTAGCCCTTCTTTTCCAGGACGCGCTCGTCGAACGTCACCGTGTAGCGTGTACGCAGTCGCTCGATGCCGCGCGCAAAGGCTTCCGCGTCGAAGGGGCTCGACGGGGCGACCACGCGCACGTGCGCGCCGGCCGCGATCCACGACGTCTTGCTGCTTGCGCTCATGGCGTCGGTTCCTTGGGATCGTGGGGATCGGGGTCGAGATAGTCCACCAGCTCACCGCGAAACGTTCGCAGCGTAGTCGTGCGCGGCGTCGACTCGCTGCGCGCGACGATGGTCTCGGGCCCGACCGGCACTTTGCCTTTGCCGCCGGGCGTGTCGACGATCAGCTTGGGCAACGCGATCCCGCTCACGCGCCCCTGCAGCTCGCCCATGATGCGAATCCCGGTTTCGAGCGGCGTGCGCAGGTGCGAGGTGCCGCGCACCGGATCCATCTGCAGCAAGTAATACGGCCGAACGCGCGCACGCACGAGGCCGCGGAACAACGCTTCGAGCGTGCTCGCGTCGTCGTTCACTGAGCGCAGCAGCACGGTCTGGTTCATGACGGGGATGCCGTGGTCCGCAAGGCGCGCGCAGGCGGCACGCGCCAGCGGCGTGAGCTCCTTCGGGTGGTTGAAGTGTGTCATCAGCCACGGCGCGTGGTGCGTGCGCAGCGCGCGGCACAAGTCGTCCGTGATGCGCTGAGGCAGGGTGACCGGCGTGCGGCTCGCGACGCGCACGTACAGCAGGCTCTCGATGCTCGCCAGCTCGCCGAGGACCCCTGCGATGCGCGCATCCGACATCACCAGCGGATCGCCGCCGGACACGATCACGTCCTGCACCTCGGGATGCGCACGCAGATACGCGAACGCTGGCGAGAGCTCCGCCAGCGAGCGCGCGCCGCCGCCCTGTCCGACCATGCGTGAGCGCGTGCAGAACCGGCAGTACACGCTGCAGCGATCGTTCACGAGCAAGAGAGCCCGGTCCGGATAGCGCTGCACCAGATGCGGCGCGACGGTGTGTGCTTCTTCGCCGAGCGGATCGCGCAGGTCCCCGCGCCCCTCGTGGCCTTCACTGTCGCGCGGCACGCACTGGCGCCGAATCGGACACGCCGGATCACGCGCATCCACGAGGCCAAGATAGTACGGCGTGATCGAGAGCGGAAAGCCACCGGACAGCGCGCGAGTCACCCCCGCGCGCTCGTCGTCCGTCAGCTGGATTGCCGCTTCCAGGCCTTCCAGCGACGTGACGGCGTTGCGAACCTGCGCCCGCCAATCCGTCAGGTCGGAAAGCGTCGCCTGCTCGGGCCCGCCCGATTCGCCAAGAGAAACTAGCGAACGCACGGGCCCTCGCAGGACATCAACGAAGCCGTTCGATCAGGATCTCGCGCTGCAGCTTCAGCGCGCGCGGCACCGTCGGCCCGAGGAAGTCGAACCACTCGCCCTGGGCTTCCAGCTCCTGGCGCCACTCCGCCGGATCGATCTTCGTCGCTTCGAGCACGTCTTCCTCGGAGATGTCGAGATCCGAGAGATCCAAGTCGCCCGGACGCGGCACCCAGCCGATCATGGTCTCCTGGCCGCCGACCTTGCCGCGCGCGCGGTCGGTCACCCAGCGCAGTACGCGCATGTTCTCGCCGAAGCCTGGCCACACGAACTTGCCCTTCGCGTTCTGCCGGAACCAGTTGACCATGAAGATCTTGGGCGGCATCGGGATGGCTTTCTGCATGTCCAGCCAGTGCTGGAAGTAGCTGCCCATGTCGTAGCCGCAGAACGGCAGCATGGCCATCGGGTCGCGGCGCACGACGCCGACTTTGCCCGTTGCAGCTGCTGTGGTCTCGGAGCCCATGGTGGCGCCGAAGTACACGCCGTGCGTCCAGTTGAACGACTGCACGACGAGCGGCACGGTGGTCGCGCGACGACCGCCGAAGATGATCGCCGAGATCGGCACGCCCTGCGGATCGTCCGAGAACTTCGAGAGCGCGGGGTTGTTCGACGCGGGCGCGGTGAAGCGCGAGTTCGGGTGCGCGGCCTTGTCGGCCGAGCCCTTCTTCCACGGGCGACCCTGCCAGTCCGTCAGCTCTTCCGGCACTTCGCCGTCCTTGCCTTCCCACCACACGTCGCGGTCCTTGGTCAGCGCCACGTTCGTGAACAGCGTGTTCTTGCGCATGCTGAGCATCGCGTTCGGGTTGCTCTTCATGCTGGTGCCGGGCGCGACGCCGAAGTAACCGGCCTCGGGGTTCACGGCCCACAGGCGTCCGTCTTCGCCGACGCGCATCCAGGCGATGTCGTCGCC
>JADGRF010000201.1 GCA_017881055.1 Sandaracinaceae bacterium | reverse complement strand
CGGAGCCGAAAGGGCCTCCTTACACGGCACGCAAGTGCCTAACACGGCACGCAAGTGCCTTACACGGCACGCAAGTGCCTAGAATCTCGCGGATTTCGCTGCGATCGAGTTTCGGCACCATACGGGGGGCGTAATGGCAGCGCGCGTGCCCAAAGCGCGGGTCTGGCGGTCCTAATCCGATAGACTCACCCACCAGGAGCCCCCGATGCCCTCGAAACTCCACGCAGATGCCGCGCGCTGGCTGCCCTGCCTGCTCGCGCTAAGCAGCTTTGCGGCACTCAGCGCCTGTGACGCGCAAGTCTCTCCCGTGTACGCGGGAGAGGCACTGCTCACGATGAACGGCAGCGTGCACATCGTGCACGACTCGACCGAGGGTGCGCTGCGCCCCGCGCTCGCGTTCGTCAACCAAGCACGCAGCGAGATCCAGCTCGTAGATACGGAGGTCAAAGGCGAGTTCCCTGCCGCGTTCACGATTCATGTCTATGACCCGCCCCCCGAGAGCATGCTGTTTCAGCTGACCCCCGACAGCGCTGAACGGCGGATGGCCATCGCCTACGTCACGGCGGTCACCGCGGCTCACCCGACCGTCATCCAATACGCGGACAACGCGTCAAGCACGGCAGGGACCAGCAGCGGCCCTGGTGGAGACGCGGGCACGAGCCCAACGGTAGACCAGACCTCCCTTTGCACCCACGATGGCAAGACTTGCTATACGGAAACCGTGACCTGCCCACAGCCCGACAGTCCGCCGTCCGCGTGTACGGTCACGCACACGGGTGACGCCTCGCTCACGGACGACCCCTTTAAGTCCTTCGCCGGGATCTCGCAGAACTACGCGATCGTGTACCTCAGCGCACCGCTCGCCGCCGGAACGCAAGGCGCGCTGGCCCTGGGCACGTTCGATGCGCTCAGCCAGGGCTACAACCTGCTGGCGCTGCGGCCGCTGACCAGCGCCGAACAAGCGCGGCAGTCGCAGTGCGCTGCGGACGCCGAAGCAGAGGCGTTGGTGCGCTTCAACCGTGCCCACGGCACGAGCTACGACACCCTGGCGATCGCGGGGCAGACCTGCCGGCCCTGCCTCCAACCCAATTGCCCGCCGCCGTCAGCGGCGACGTGCCCGCCCGCTGCCAGCCAGGCCGAGATCGCTGCGTACGGCCAGGTGGTGACGCAGGTGAAAGTGGAGACGCGCTGCTCCGACGCCAACATCCGCTCGACGCGCGTGGCAGACCCGGCGCACGAACAGATCACGGTGATCATCGGTTCCGGACTCGAGCCGTGGGACCAGCAGAGCCTGAACAAGACGGACGTCTCGGCGAGCGCCTCGCCGGTCGCCGACGCCGGACCCTAGCCCACGAGCGGCCCCTGGTGACCCTCTCCCGCGAGCACTTCGATGAGCTCTACCGCCGGCATGCGCCGGGTGCGTTTCGGCGCGCTCGGCGCTTGCTCGGCAGCGATGCCGATGCGCACGAGGTCGTTCACGATGTCTTCCTTTCGCTGTGGGAACGCCCGGGACAATTCGCAGCCAACAGCAGTATGAGCACCTTTCTCTATGCGGCCGTCACACACGCCTGTCTGAATCGGATCCGCAACCACAACACCCGCACGCGGCTCTCGCTCCAACATTTCAAACAGGCACCGACGCTGAGCGTCGCGCCCATCGCGCAACCCGACCAGACCAGTGTGCTGCGCTCCGCCCTGGAGCAACTACCCCACGAGCTCGCACAAGTCGCGGTCTACTACTACTTCGATGAGCTAACCCATCGAGACATTGCGAGCATTCTCGGGTGCTCGCACCGCCACGTGGGTGCCCTGCTCAAGCGTATCGAGCACTGGGTGAACGCAGAGGAGCGCGAGCCATGCGTCAGCTGAGCCTGGCAGACGATTGCATCTCCGACCTCGTGTTGGACGAGTTGGCCGCGGGCGAGCTAGCGCCGGAGTCGATGGCCAGGGTTCAGGCCCACCTGACGACCTGCGAGCGCTGCGCGTCGCGCCGCAACACCTTCCAGCGCGAACGCGAGGCGTTCTTGGCAGCAGCGCCGAGCTTCGATGCCCATGCTGTGCTCGTGGGGCGCAAGCTGCAAAGGCGCCACTGGCCCGCGGCGCGCGCGTGGTGGCTGGGCGCTGCGCTGGCCGCATGCGCGGTCGTGGCGCTGCTCGGTCCGCAGCTGCAGCCACCCACCCGCTCGAAAGGTGGACCGCACGTCGACTTCTTCGTGAAGCACGCGCAACGTGTCGAGCGGGGCACGCTCGGACAAAGCGTGCAACCGGGCGACCTCCTGCGCTTCACCTATTCCACCGACGCACCGCGCTATCTGGCGCTGCTCGACCGCGACGCGCGCGGGGCGAGCACCTTCTATCCCGCCAGCACCCAGGCGGTTCGCGTGGCGCAGGGCGCGAACGTGGCGCTCGCCTTCAGCGTCGAGCTCGACACCAGCCTGGGTCCTGAACGCATCTACGCGGTGTTTTGCTCCGAGGCTTTCGTAGTGGAGCCGCTGCGCGCCGCGCTGGCGAACACCGACAGCTTGCCGGCACCACCAGGTTGTCAGATCGACGTGATCACCCTCAACAAGGAGCCGAGCAGGTGAAGCTCAGCTCGGTCGTGCTCTTGCTCGGCATGTTGTGGCCCGCGTCGGTGCACGCGCGGGTCGAACGTTTCGCCGTCATCATCGGCAACGATCACGGCCAGGCCTCCGAGACGCCGTTGCTCTACGCGCAATCGGATGCCGCACGCGTGTACGACGTGTTGCGCGAGCTCGGCGGGTTCTCCCCCGTCAACATGGTGCTGTTGAACGACGAGGGCGTCGACGTGGTGCGCGGCACACTGATCGCGATCAACGAGCGCATCCGACGCGCCGTGTCCGAGCCCGACACGCAGGTCGTGCTCCTCGTCTACTACTCCGGGCACGCCGACGCGGAGCATCTGCATCTGGGTGCGACCCAGTTTGCAGTCGGCGAGCTTGCCCAGCTGGTGAGTGGCTCGGCGGCCAATGTTCGGCTGGTTGTGCTCGACGCATGCCGATCGGGCTCGTTGACACGCTTGAAGGGCGGGCGCGTGGTTGCGCCCTTCGCGCTACCCGAGGAGCAGTTGCCTGGCTCGGGCATGGCGTATCTCACAGCCAGTGCGGAGAGCGAAGACGCGCAAGAGTCCGATGAGCTGCGCGGATCCTTCTTCACGCACGCACTGGTTTCAGGGCTGCTGGGCGCGGCGGATCGCGATGGCAACGGTGAGGTGGTGCTCGACGAAGCCTACGGCTACGCCTACGAGTCCACGCTGCGCGCGACCAGCCGCACCTTGGCCGGCACGCAGCACCCTACCTTCCGTTTCGACCTGCGCGGGCAAGGCGAGCTCGTGCTGACCCGACTCGAAGCCCATGCCGCGCAGCGTGCGAGCCTGCACTTTCCCAGCGGGCTCAGCTTTCTCGTGCTGCGCGACAGCAGCGAGGGAGCGGTCGTGGCCGAGGTCGCAGAGGACAGCAAGAGTCACGTCCTGAGCTTGCGACCGGGACGTTACTTCATCCGCGCGCGCGGCCCGGACGTTCTCTACGAGGGCACACGCGACGCCGCGCCTGGCACCTCCAGCGAGGTCGACCTCGGCCAAATGCGGCGCAGCGACTATGCGCGCCTGGTGCGCAAAGGAGGTCGCGCATCGCGCGTCGCGCACGGGCTCGAAGCCGGCATGAGCGCGCGCACGGCGTTGCCCAATGCCAGCACCGCATGCCTCGGCGGCTTCGTCGGCTACGCGGCAGACTTCGCGGCCTTCGGCGTTGGCGCACGCGCCAGCGCTTGCGCGAGCGGCTTTGCCAACCAGACCTTGCAGGCGGCCACCAACGCCTACGATCTGGAGACGCGGCTCTACCATGCGTGGGATCTGCTCCCGCTTTCGCTCGAGCTAGGTCTCGGTGGCGGAGCTTCGCTCTTCACCCAGGCGTTCCAAACGCAAGGCCACGCCCCATCGCGGCAATCCGTCGCGCCTTTCCTCGCTCTCACCAGCGGTGTTGCCGTCGAGCTCGCGCACGGCGTCTACGCGGGACTCGACCTGGCAGCAGAGACTCATTTCTTGTGGCTGCAGCGTACGGGCCCTGAGCCTGCACGCACGCAAGTTGGCTTCGCGTTGCGTACGTGTCTCGGCCTGTCGAAGCGCTTCTGAACGCTCCAGGCGGTCTGTCGTGGCCTGCGGTGGCCCTGGCTTGTTATGCTCCCGCGCCCATGAGCCTCCTGACGACGAGCATCGTTCCGAGCATTTCCCCATCGAGCCTCTCCCCCGCCCTGGTGCGACGCGAGCTGCAGACACTCATCGACCAAGGCGCACCCGTGCTGCCTGCGGGCAGAGCCCGGCGCAACCCGCTGCGCCTCGTCGCTGCATACTCGCCGAGCTTCAAGCTCGAGCTGTGGGGCACGCGCTTCTACCTGACGACGGTGCGGCAGAATCCGCACCTGCGCTTCTGCATCGCGTACCTCGTGCAAGCGCACCACCGCAGCGGTCGCACGCAGATCCATCCGCGCATCTTCTACAAAGACGGCGCGTTGGTCTGGCGCTGCGCGTCGCACATCGCCGTCGATGAGCTGGGCATCTGGGTCGGCAAAGGCGACGTCACGACCAGGATCAT
>JADGRF010000200.1 GCA_017881055.1 Sandaracinaceae bacterium | reverse complement strand
GCTCGGACACCGTGCTCTCTACCAGGCCGTGCTCGACCAGCCGCTTCACCACCACCGACACGGTGCTCTGGTGCGTGTGCGTGCGGGCTGCCAGCGCGTTCAGCGACGACGAGCCCGCGCCGGACAGTGCGCGCAGCACGAACAGCTGGGCGCCGGACACCCCGAGCCGGGCTTCGGCTTCGCGCGAGGACTCACGCAGCACGCGCACGATGCGGCGCAGGTCGTCGAGCACGGACGTGACTTCGGCGGACGGGAAGGGGATCGATTGCATGGGGACCCATGCAATCTAGGGCCACGAACGCATGGGTGCCAATACAAATCGGCAGGGGTGGCGAAAGATTGCCGGGTCGGCAGTCAGCGCCCGAGCGCCAGGAGCAGCTGCGCGCGCGCGGTCGCCAGGTCGTAGTCGGACTGCGCGCGCTCCACTTCTGCGTTACGCACCACGATCTGCGCGTCGCCCAGCTCGATGATGTTGCCTGCGCCGGCTGCATACCGGCCTTCCGCCAAGCGCAGGCGCTCCTTGGCTTGCACCACCACCTCGTCGGCCAGCGCGAGCGCGTCGCGTGCGCCCTGCACCGCGATCCGCGCGGTCGCGAGGTCGAGCGTGATCTCTTTCACGAGCACGGCCAGCTGCGCCTTCTGACCCTCGAGCGACGCGCGCGCTTCTCGAATACGCGCCTTGGTGACACCGCCTTGAAAGATCGACCACGACAGCGTGAGGCCCGCGCTCCAGTTCCACGCGAGGGCGTCCAGCTTGTGTCCGCTTTCGTTGAGACCCATGCCGGCGCTCAGCGACGGTCCGTATTCACCTTCCGCGGCGCGGATCGTGGCTTCCTGAGCGCGCAGCTGCGCCGCGAGCGCCGCCAGCTCCGGTCGCGCTTTCTCGGCTTCGGCGACCAGGATCGGCAACGGCGCGTCTTCCGCGTCGAGCGGTCCGAGCAGGTCGTCGGTCACGTCGAAGTCCGGTCCGCCGCCGTCACCGATCGCGCGCTGTATCTGGGCTTTGCCCTTGGCGTAGCCGGTCTCCGCTCGCAGCACGGCCAAGCGCGAGTTGGCGACGTCGGTCCGCACCTGCGCAAGATCGATCTCCGGCCGCGTGCCCACCTCGACGAACGCTTGAATCTGTTCGAGGTGTTTCGTTTGGTTGGCCAGTGTCTCGCGCGCCACGGCAAGCAGCGCCTTCTGCGCGCCTGCGACGAAGTACGCGAACCGAACGTTGGCGTCGAGCTGCAACATGGCGGTGCGCTCGCCCTGCGCAGCCGACTCGCCGGTCGCACGCGCGGCGTCGCGCAAGCTACGCGTACGGCCGAAGTCGTAGATCAGCTGCGTAGCGGTGACGCCGGCGTTCCAGTTGTCCTGCGTGGCGAAGTCGGAGCGCGTATTGCCTGGCAGGCTCGGCGCGCCAGGATTCGACGTCGCGCGCTGATACCCGAGCGACGCGAGCACCTGCGGCAAGAGTGGTGCACCCACCACATCCACGTGTGCGAGCGCCGCCCGCGCATCGGCGCGTGCTCTGCCGAGCTCCGGCGCATGCGCATGGGCCGTCTCCAACGCCTGCGCGAGCGACAGGATCTTCGCGTCCTCGGCTCGTGTCGCCGCGGGCCACACGATCAGCGCGAGCGCGAGCGCATAGCCGGCGTGGAACGCGCGCCTCATTCGTACCTCAGGGCATCGATCGGATCGAGCTGGGATGCCTTGCGTGCCGGATACAACCCGAAGCCGACACCGACGGCCGCGCTGAAGGTCACCGCGATCACGATGATGTCCGGGCGCAACAAGAGCGGCCAATCGAAGCGCGCTGCCAGCTGCTGCGCCACGGCTATGCCGATCGCGACGCCGAACACGCCGCCCGCGATCGACAGGGTCAGCGCCTCCACCAGGAACTGCGCGAGGATGTGCCTCGGCTTGGCGCCAACGGCCATGCGAATGCCGATCTCGCGCGTGCGCTCGGTCACGCTCACCAACATGATGTTCATGATGCCGATGCCGCCCACCAGAAGCGAGACCGCCGCGATGCTCGCCAGCAGCGTGGTCAACGTGTTGGTGCCTTCTTGTTGAGCGCTCGCCATCTCGGCCAAGTTGCGCACCGAGAAGTCGTCGTCCGCGCCCGGCGCCAGACGATGGCGCTCACGCAACAAGTCCTGAATTTGTCGCTGCGCACGCCCGGTGTCCTGCTCCGAGACCGCGCTCGCGTAGATGAAGCCGCCGACGAACTTCTGCAGACCGCCACGCACCTTGGTCATGAACGCGCTCTGTGGAATCACCACACAGTCGTCGTAGTCCTGTCCCATCGGCGACTGGCCTTTGGTAGAGAGCACCCCGATCACCGTGAACGGGATGTTCTTGATGCGTAGCGTTTGCCCGACCGGATCCACGCCACCGAACAAGCGATCCGCGACGGTCTGACCGAGCACGGCGACCTTCGTGCCGCTGTCGATGTCCGACTGGCCGAACAGCTCGCCGCTCGCGATCTTCCACGCGCGCACCACGAAGTACTCGGGCGAGGTGCCGATCACCGTGGTGGTCCAGTTCTGGTCTTCGCTCATGATCGGCGTATTGGCCTGCAGATTCGCCGCGGCCGTTCGCACGGCAGTGAGCTCCGTGCGGATCGCAGCGAGATCGTCCCAGGTCAGCGTCGGCATCGAGCCGAACCCACCGAACGAGCCGCCGCGCGTGGTCGTGCCCGACATGATCACGAGCAGGTTTGCGCCCATCGACGCAAACGAAGCTTGCACCCGAGCTTTTGCGCCTTCGCCGATCGCGACCATCGCGATCACCGCGCTCACGCCGATCACGATGCCGAGCATGGTCAAGAACGAACGCAGCTTGTTGCGGAGCAGCGCACGCAGCGCGATACGCAGGGTTTGCAGTGGATTCATGCCTGGGGCTCCGGGGCTGCGGGGCCTGGCGACGCACTTCCGCTCGCGCGCTCGAGCTCGTCGAGGTCGGCGCGCGCCACGCGCTGCGTCTGCTGGCGATCCTGCAGCACGCCGCCGTCCTTCATCACGATCACGCGCGAGGCGTACTGCGCGATGTCGTTTTCGTGCGTGACGATGACGATGGTCATGCCGGCCGCATCCAGCTCCTGCAGGAGCGCCATCACCTCGATGCTGGTGCGCGAGTCCAGGTT
>JADGRF010000021.1 GCA_017881055.1 Sandaracinaceae bacterium | reverse complement strand
CGGGTCGCCGGGCATATGCCAGCCGATGAACGCATTGCCGCCACCGAACATGAACGAGAAGCCGAACGCCCAGTGCAGAAGGCCGCACACGCATGTGTCGAACACGCACTCGACGAGCACGTTCACGGTCTCGCGATTTCGACACCTGCCCGCTTCGAGCATCGTGAAGCCCGCTTGCATGCCGAACACGAGGAACGCGCCGAGCAGCACCCACATCGTGTTGATCGGATTGATGACGGGGTTCTTGGCACCAGGCCCAAGCCCTTGCCGAGCAGCAAGGTTCTACCGAAGCGCTGCCACTCCGGGTCACGCATGCGACCCGCCAAACGGGAGCACTTCTCAGCGAACGATAGTCGAGCCGGCTCGCCTCGCGGGGAGCTCGAGCGACGCCGGTGTTGTAGGGATAGAAACGTAAGCATCGTGGTCATTACCTCGCTGGAGCTGGTTGGTCGGGTGTCACGCAGCGACGTGCTTCATGTCGACTAGCGCGCCCGAGCGAGGCACGACCATGTTGAACGGCATTAAGTAGGTCGCTGTTTAACGCTTGAAAACAGGCCGTGTACGTGTCGGTTTTGTGTCCGACATCGTTGAGAAACAAGAGCCGGAACCCGGGGGATCGGCGTGCTCGCCGCTCGTGGCGGAGCGAGCCAGAGACCGGGACGGGCGTCTTGCGAGCTGCGAGTTTTCGGCACTTTATGTCTGTGCGCATTGACAGACACGTGGGATGAGATCCCGTCGGCTGGCGCTTCCACCGGACGGGCAGATTCGGGACTATCCTTATCGGCTGATGCCAAAAGAACCATCGTCGAAGCTGGGCCTGGGGTCGCGCTTGTACGTGGCTGGCGACGCGCCGAGCTCGACCGCCGCCGTTGCCGGCAACCTCAGTGACACCAAGCAGGTACTGCTGACGCTGGGGGAGCCATGAGCGCCGCCTCCGTCCGCGAGGTGTCTGATCTGCAGGATCAACTGAAAACGCTGCACGCGCAGAACGAAGAGCTGCGGCAGCGCGCGCTGGACGCCGAACAAAGGCTGGCGGCGTTCGTGCGTGGCGAGGTCGATGCGGTCAGGCTCGATGCTTCCGCCACGCCGGTGCTGCTCGTGGCGGCCCAGGAGAAGCTGCGCAGTAGCCACCAGCTGCTGCGCGCAATCTTCGACGGTGCGCTGGAACCGATGGTGCTCACCGACGCTGCGGGAAGATACGTCGGCGCCAATCGTGCGGCGTGCGACCTCTATGGAGTGCCGCGGGAGCAGCTGGTGGGGCGCCATCGCTCGGATCTGGGTGCCGCCGCGGTCGCGGACGAGACTTCTGGCGTCGGCTTCCGCGAGCGCGGCCACATGCGCGGCACCTTCACGCTCGAGCGAGCGGATGGCACACGACGGGCGCTGGAGTTCAGCTCGGTGAGCAACGTGGCGCCGGGGCTGGACCTGTCGGTGATGGTGGATGTCACCGATCGGGTAGCAGCCCAGGCGGCATTGGAGCGCAGCGAGGCGCGCTTTCGGACACTGACCGAGAAGAGCTCGGACGTGATCTTGCTCGTGGACCGCAACGGCACGCTGCTCTACGTCAGTCCGTCGGTGATCCACCTGTTGGGTTGGACGGCGGAGGAGCTGATGGGGGGTGAGCGGGAGAGCTATGTGTTCCCGGAGGACCGTGCGAGCGTCGCCGCGGCCCACGCCCGCCTGCTGGACGAAGTCGGCGAAGTGACGATGGAATTCCGCGCACTGCATCGTGACGGTTCGATTCGCTGGATCGAAGCGTCGGGCCGCAACCTCTGCGCGGACCGAGACGTGCGCGCGATCGTTGCCAACTTGCACGACGTGACGGCGCGGGTGCATGCCGAAGGCGCCTCGCGCGAGAGTCACCGTCGCCTCGAGGAGGCGCAAGCCATTGCGCACGTGGGCAGCTGGACCGCCAGCCTCCTGCCCGACGGCGAGGTCGAGTGGTCGCGCGAGGGTGCTCGGATCTTCGACGCGCCCGAGGGCGTCGCGATGTCGCTGACTTCGTTCTTCCAGCGCGTGCACCCCGAGGACCGCGCGCGCTTCGAGCGCATGACGCGCGACGCGATCGAGCATGGTAGCCCGGCCGACGTCGAGCACCGCATCGTGCGACCCGACGGCAGCATCCGCTGGGTTCACGAGCGCGGAGTCGTCCAGCGCGACGCATGCGGGGTCGCTGTGCGCATGGTCGGCACCGTGAAGGACATCACCGATCGCCATCTCGCAGTCGAAGCACTGCGCGCGAGCGCTGCCGAGTTCCGCTTGCTGGCCGAAGCCATGCCTCAGATGGTTTGGATCACGGACGCCGATGGCGCGAACGTCTACGTCAATCAGCGCTGGATCGATTACACGGGACTCACGCTGGACGAGAGTCTGGGTGCCGGCTGGACCGTTCCGTTTTACGGCGACGACCTCCCGGCTGCGGAACGCGCCAGGCAGCAGGCGACTGCAAGCGGAGGAACCTACTCGATCGAGTGTCGCCTGCGTCGCGCAGACGGATCCTATGCGTGGTGGCTGATCCGGGGCGTACCGGTCCATGACGCGGCAGGCACCGTGATCAAGTGGTTCAGCACCTGCACGGACATTGACGCGCTCAAGCGTGCGCAAGCGAGGGTCGTCGAGAGCGAGACCTTGTTGCGCCTGACGGGGCGCGCCGCACGCCTGGGAGGATGGAGCATCTCCCTAGCGCAGAGCGAAGTTACATGGTCGGAAGAGATCTGTGCGATCCTCGAGTTTCCAGAGGGCACGCAGCCGACCTTGGAACAGGCGATGCGGTTGTACCCACCGGAGGTCCGCGAGCTCATACGTGAGAAGATCGATGCCTGCGCGCGCGATGGCTCGCCGTTCGATCTCGAGCTGCCGATCATGACGGGGCGGCAACGCCGCATCTGGGTGCGCGCCATTGGCACGGCACAACGCGACGCCGCAGGGGCGATCACCACCCTGTACGGCGCGTTCCAGGACATCGACGAGCGGCGTAAACTGCAAGACCAGCTGCGCCAGACGCAAAAAATGGAAGCGGTGGGCCGGCTCGCGGGTGGCGTGGCACACGACTTCAACAACTTGCTGACCGTGATCTTGAGCTATGCGGCCTTTGCCCTCGATAGCCTGAAGCCAGGCGACCCGATGCGCGACGACCTCGCGCAGATCCGTTCCGCCTGCCAGCGCGCGACGCAGCTGACACGGCAGCTGCTGGCCTTCAGTCGCCAGCAGGTGCTCCAGCCGCGTGTCATCGATCTCAACGACGTCGTCACCGACATGCTGTCCATGCTGGGTCGCTTGCTGGGCGAAGACATCGAGCTCACGACCTTGCCGGCGCCGCGCTTGGGGTGCATCCACGCGGACCCCGGACAGATCGAGCAGGTCGTGGTGAGCCTGGCGGTGAACGCGCGCGAAGCGATGCCCAAGGGCGGCACGATCTCGCTCGAGACCCGCAACGTCCAGCTCGATGCGCAGCAAGTTGCCGGTCACGAAGGATGCGCGCCGGGCGCCTACGTGATGCTCGCGATCCGCGACACCGGCCCGGGCATCGACGCCGCCACCCGCGCGCGCATGTTCGAGCCGTTCTTCACGACCAAGGAGGTCGGCAAGGGAAGCGGCCTCGGGCTTGCGACCGTGCTCGGCATCGTGCAGCAGAGCGGCGGCTACCTGGAGGTGGACAGCGAGCTCGGCCAGGGCGCCACATTCAGAATCTATTTCCCTCGCACCGAGCAGGTGGCAAGCGTAGTGAGCTCGGTGAACCCCGCGCCACTGCTGCGGGGCACGGAGACGATCTTGCTCGTGGAGGACGAGCAGCACGTGCGTACGGTGACCAGCGCCGTCCTGCGCCGCCACGGCTACACCGTGCTCGAGGCCGCCAACGGCGGCGAAGCCTTTCTGATCTCGAAGGATTTCGGGCAGCCGATCGAGCTGTTGCTGACCGACGTCGTGATGCCGCGCGTCAGCGGCCGCAGGCTCGCCGAGCAACTGGTCCGGGACCGGCCCGCAATGAGAGTTCTGTACACGTCGGGCTACACGAACGACACGATCGTCCTGCACGGTGTGCTCAACGCGGGCGTCGAGCTCTTGCAGAAGCCGTTCACGCCGGACTCGCTGCTGCGTCGAGTCCGCGCTGTCCTCACTGCGCTACCGGCAGCGCAATGAGGCCGCGGGCGAGCGCGATCAGCTTAGGCCCCACTCCAACGTGGCCGGCGGCAAGGCCTCGGCCTCGCCGATCGCGGGCGGGTGATACGTCACGAACTTGCCGTCGCGCCATTCGTAGAACTGGAAGCTCGGCGCATCGAGATCCGTGTCGAACGTAAAGCGCGCACGGGTGGGTCGGCCGTCGGGTGTGGTGGCCAGCACCTCGATCACGAGGCCTTGCAGCGTGACACGCTGACCTACGGGCATCGGCAGGCGCCGATCACGGTACAGCTCGAGGAACGGCGTGGCGAGGATGCCGCCTTCGTAGTCGAGCACGAGCGTGTGTGCATCCGCGCGCGTGACGTGCACGACCTGCGGGCCGAACGAGAGCGTGCGCCAGCGGCGCGGCAAGGCTTTCTTGTCGGCACGGCGCGAGAGCTGGACGATCTTGGTCGCGAAGTAATCGGGCGCGGTCATGAAGATCGCGTCCTTGCCGGCCAGCTCGTCGCCCACGCTCTTCACGCCACGCTGCAGCGGCGTGGCGAACGCGACACTGGCAGTGGCGACCGGCTTGATGAAAGGCGCCATGACCAGATGCGCGAACAGCGCCATCGTGCCGATGAAGCCGCCAAGTCGCTGCGTAGTTGACAGCTGGAACCCCTTCAGCTCGACGGCATAGAGGTGCCAGATCTGGGCGATCAGCGCGAGGCCGCCGAAGCTCGCAAACAGGAGCTGCCTGCTGTGCGGAAACGTGGAGGCCGCAGGCACGAGCGAGAACAGCATGCCCGCGGCCCAGAAACGTGCGAGTCGGTTCTGGCGAAACAGCGGCACGAGCGCGAAGCCGAGCGCAGGCACGAGGATGCAGGCGGCGATCAGCATGCTGCGAGCCACGGCGGGGCTGGCGATCATATACAGCTCGGCGGGTGCGCCGAAGAACAAGCCCCAGAGCAAGATGGGCCCGCGAACGGCCAGCTCGGCGAGATAGTGCAGCGGCTCGCGCCCCGGATCGATGTACAGGCCCGAGCCGCTCGCGCCGTAGCCGGCACGCGTATACACGACGCGCCAGACCACGGTGATCACGGCGTACGGTGCAAACGCCAGCGCGCGACGCAGGAGCGAGCCTTCGTGGGCGAGCAGCTCGTACGCAAAGATGTAGCCGCCGATGGCGATCGCGGCTTCACCCGAGAGCAGCGCGAGCAGGTATGCGATCGGCGCGGCGAGCAGCAGACGGCGATCGTCAGCGCGACGCGCAGCCAGATGCGCGTGCAAACACAGCGCGCCGAGCACGCCCGTGACGAGCGTGTGCCGATTGCAGATGAAGCCCACCACGAAGCCGTGCGTATGGTCGACCGCGAACAAGAGCGCCGCCATGCCGCCGATGCGCAGGCCGAGCGCCGAGCGATACAGGCGCGTGACACAGACGACCAACAACGCGAGCCACGCCAAGCTGTGCAGGTGCATCAGGAACGGGTTGTCGTACCAGAGCGTGGCATCGACCACGTGCGTCCATAACGACAGCGGGCGATACAGGGACAGCCGCAGCGGCTCGTACATCCACCACGGCGCGTAGCCCTGCTCCATCTGCCAGTGATTTTCAGCGGGCACACCGGTGGCGAGGCCGTAGCCGCCGTTCAGCAAACGAAACAAGCGGTGCGCTCCGTCGAGATCGGTGTAGATGTAGCGCGCGACGTAGTCGTCCAAGTAGAAGCCGATGAACAGCGCCGACGACGAGAGCAGGAGCGACGCGAGCACCAGGCCGATCACCAGGCGCGGCCGCTCCAGCATGCGAATGAAGGCGGCTTCGGCTCGGTTCTCGGTAGGGGCTTTCTGGGCTGAGCTCACGTGGGCAACTTTCGACTAGCTCTTGGTCATTTCGAGCGCGCGGTGCTCGTAGCCGAACGCGAGCAATGAGCGCACGACCGTGCTGCGATACAGGCCGCGCTGGACGATCACGTCTAGCGCATCTTGCACCCAGCGCTTGCGGTAGCTGGGCTTTCCGATCTCGTGCGCGCAGGTGTGCTCGTAGCGCGTGCGCAGCGCGGGGTTGAGCCCGCCGAACGCGAGCGCGGCGCGGGCGGTCTCGCCAGCGAGCATGCCGGTGCGCAGCGCTTGCCAGATGCCTTCACCGGAGAGCGGGTCGACGCAGCCGGCGGCGTCTCCGGCCAAGATCAAGCCTGCCGCCGTCAGCGGCATGCGGCGCGGAGCAATCGGCAGCGACCACACGCGCGTCTTGCCCACGCGCTCGCAGCCCGCGAGGCGATCGGCGTGGCGCACGAGGAACTCTTCGAGCAAGCGATCGAGCTTCTTGCCGGTCCGCGCGTACGCGTCCGAGCGCAGGTACACGCCCACGTTCGAGACGCCGTCGACCGCGGGAAAGATCCAGCTGTAGCCACAGGGCAGCTCGCGCTCGAAGAAGTGATCCGCCACGTCTTCGCCAAACGGAAAGCGCACGCCTCGAAGGTACACGGTGGCGGAGACGGCCAGCTCGCGACCGCGCGGGCCGGACACCTTCAACGCAGGCAAACCGACCGAGCCGTAGCCGTCGGCTGCGATCACGAGCTGCGCATGCCAGTCGAAGTCGTCGCCGCGGGCACCGGTGATGCGCACTCCGTCGTTGACTAGCGAGGCCACGCGCGTGCCCTGCACAAGACGAGCGCCGGTGTTCTCGGCAGCGCGACGCAAGCACTCGTCCAAGTGATAGCGCGGCACGATGTAGCCGGGCTTGTCGTACGTGCGCGCGATTCTATGTCCGCTCGGAAAGATGGCGGCAGCGCTACGCACCAGAGCATGAGGCGCACGCTCGACGTCGCTGCGCGCGCCGAGCTTGCCGAGCAGCTCGATCGCCTCGTTCGAGACCGCGTCGCCGCAGGTCTTGTCGCGCGGAAACGTGGCGCGATCGACCACGCACACGTCGGCGCCCGCGCGCGCCAGCACGATCGCCGCCGCGCAGCCCGCAGGACCTGCGCCCACGACCAGGACATCGCTCTTGCCCTTCACGCGACGCCAGGTTACCCCAGCAAGCCCGAGGTGACGATGTCCGAAGCGCACGTGTACGATTACGCAATCGTGGGTTCCGGGTTCGGCGGCAGCGTGTCTGCGCACCGCTTGACCGAAAAGGGATACGACGTGCTGATGCTCGAGAAGGGCAGCGAGCTCAAAGCCGAGGACTTCCCGGAGACCAACTGGAACCTCAGCCGCTGGCTCTGGGCGCCGTTCTTCGGCTGGCGCGGCCTGTTCCAGATGCGTCCATTTGCGCACGTGCTGGTGCTCGCGGGTGCCGGCGTCGGCGGCGGCTCGCTCACCTACGCCAACACCTTACCCATCCCGAAGCGCGGCTTCTACGCGAGCCCGGCTTGGGCGCACCTGGCCGACTGGGAGCGCGAGCTCGCGCCGCATTACCAGACCGCGCGCCGCATGCTCGGCGCCAAGCCCACCGACTTTCTGTCGCCGTCGGACTCGCTGCTCAAAGAGCTAGCGAGCGAGCTCGGCAAGCCCGAAGCGTTCGAGAAGCCGCACGTCGCCGTGTACATGGAGAACCCGGGCAAGACCGTGCCCGATCCGTACTTCGGCGGCGAAGGCCCCGCGCGCACCGGCTGCATCCGCTGCGGCGCATGCATGACCGGCTGCAAGCACGGTGCGAAGAACACGCTCGACAAAAACTACCTGTACTTCGCGCGCAAGCACGGCCTCACGCTCAAGGCCGACACCGAAGTCACGCACGTCGCGCAGCTGCCAGACGGCAGCTACCGCATTCGCACGCTCGTCGGCACGTCGTTCTTCCAGCGCTACGAGACCGTGTACCGCGCGAAGAACGTGATCTTCTCGGGCGGCGCGCTCGGCACCAACGCGCTCTTGTTGCGCTTGAAGGCCGACCCCACGGCGTTGCCGAAGCTCTCCGAGCGCACCGGCCGGCGCGTGCGCACCAACTCCGAGTCGCTGATCTGTGTGACGGTCCCCGGCGCGAAGGAAGATCACGCCAAGGGCATCGCGATCAACTCGCTCTTGCAGACCGACGAGCACTCGCACCTCGAGATGGTCCGCTACGGCACCGGCTCCGGCTTCTTCCGCGCGCTCGTGACTGCACCGCATCTGCGCGGCGCGACCGGCTTCATGATGATCTTCCGCATGCTGCTCGCCACGCTCGCGCATCCCATGCTCATGCTGCGCGCATTCTTCGTGTCGGACTGGGCACGCACCACCATGATTCTTTTGTACATGCGCTCGACCGAAGGCACGCTGCGCTTCGTGCGCGGCGCGCTCGGTAGGATGAACACCACGGTCGAAGACGGCGAGCGTCCGAGCGCGTCGATGCCGGAAGCCACCGACCTAGCGCTCAAGATCGCCGAGAAGACCGGCGGCATCGCGCGCTCCACGTTCTACGAGCAGGTCTTCAACATCCCCACGACCGCGCACATCCTCGGCGGCTGCTGCATGGGCGACTCGCCCGAGACGGGCGTGATCGATCATCGCCACCGCGTGTACGGCTACGACGGCCTATACGTGATCGACGGCTCCGCGATCTCGGCGAACCCGGGCGTGAACCCTTCGCTGTCGATCTGCGCTCTAGCCGAGCGCGCGATGAGCTTCATTCCGGAAAAGCGGAAGCTGGCAAAGACGGGTTGACTACGTACCCGGAGAGCAGCCTGCATGCACTTCGATCCCGTCTTCGCGCTCGCATGCAACGGCGCCGCACAGGTGCTCGTCTCCTCGCTGCTCGGGACCTTCATGCTGATCCCGCTACAGCCATGGGGGCGCAAGCTCGCGGGGCGCGTGAACATGAAGTCGCTGCTCGCGACGCACCTCGACTGGTACATGCTGGCCTTCATGCAGTGGGGCGCGAGCTTCATGATGGCGCGCTGGCCCACGACCCAATCCATGCCGGTCGCTGCGCTGCTCGTGTTCGGAGGCTGGGCCAATCCGCTGCCCTATCTGCTGCGCGGGTTCGGTATCAACGCCTTCGTGATGGGTGGCGGTGCGATGCAGCGCGCAGCTGCAACCTTCGCAGGGCTGAGCGTGCTCGCGATTCTGACGGCGTGGAGCATGCTGCTCTGGCGGATGCTCCACGTGTAGCAACGCAGTGCCGAGGCGTGGCCTCCGCGACGGTCGCGAGCGCAAGCACGTGCTCGACTTCTTGACCCTGCTCTCAGAACTTCGCGGCGTGATCGATCGCCATCAGCAAACCCGCCGTGTGCGGCTGCAGGAAGAACAGCCAGCCGCAGATCACGAGCCAGGAGATGCCGTACACCAGCTTCACGCGCGTCCAGTACAGCTCGATCTTGTCTTCGGCGAAGGGCACGAAGAGCGCCGCCACGCTGATCAGCGCGGCTAGCGGATGCATGAACAGGAGCGCGTACACGCTGGACGCGACCATGATCGCGCGCGCGAGCAGCAAGGTCTTCTTCTTGCCGAGCACGACGCCGGTGGTGCGCACGCCTTCGTCGGCGTCTTCGTCGGCGTCGCGCATGACCTGAATGCTCTCGAACACGCCGGAGAAAAGGCCGAGCTGTAGCGCGAGCGCCCAGCCGAGCACGCTCGTGGCGGGCGAACCGACCAGAGGCATGGTGATACCCCAGACGATCATCGCGAGGATGTCGAGGTACGGACGATGCTTGAGCTGCGCCGAATACCACCAGCACACGCCGCCGCCGGCGATCAGCGCCACGAGTAGGCCGGGATCGTAGGCGAGCGCGATCAGCGCGAGCACACCCACGATCGCCCATTGCGCCCAGAGCGCGGCACTCATGTGATCGGCGAGAAAGCGCGCCTTCGCCGCGTCTTTGTCGGCGGACTTCAGATCGATGTCGATGTCGATGTAGTCGTTGTTGAGATAGACGACGACGTTGAGCAGGAACGCGAAGCCGATGCGCAGCGCGATGTCCGGGATCGAGTGCAACACGCTGCTGAACGTGTCGCCGAGCCCGTTGCCACCACGCAGCGCAAACGCGATCGAGATGGCCGCAGCCATGTTCGCCATCTCGAGCTTGCGCAGCCGATACGCGACTGTGTCTTTGACGATCCGGAAGCCCGCGAGCATCGAGAAACCTTCTACTACGCGGAGAGCCGAAGGCTGCTCCGCGGGTATGTTACTACGCGGAGAGCCGAACGCTGCTCCGCGGGTATGTTACAAAGGCTTGTCGGCGGAGAAGATCACGTAGTCGGTGAGGCCTGTAAGCTTCCACAGCTCGATGCCGACGCAGCGATCGATCTCGTCCTGCGACAGCTCGATCACGGCGTCCTGCATGGTGACGCCTTTGTTGCGTAGCGCGTGGTACTTCACGACGCCCGGAAACACGTAGTTGCGAATGGACTCGCAGCGCACGTTCACGAAGCCGATGGCTTCCAACTTACGGCGGTACTCGTCGCGGTCGTACATGTTCGCGAGCGGCACGAACCAGCGCTTGAGCGAGAGCTTGTTGATGAACGTGAGCTTGCCTTCGCCGACGCTGCGCGTTCCGTCGGCCGTGGCCAGGCGACCGCCGGACCTCAGCACGCGGAACGCTTCGCGGAAGAACTGCTCGCGCGTGTCGAAGTGGTGCGCGCACTCGAGCGCGGTGACTTTGTCGAACGACGCGTCGCCGAACTCGAGCTTGGTCGCAGAGCCCACGTGCAGCTCGACGCGGCCTTCGAGCCCGCGATCCTTCACGCGCGCCTGCGAGCGCTCGACCTGCATCGCGGTGATGTTCACACCGGTGATGTGCTTGACGCCGTAGCGCTCGATCCAGAAGAAGTCTTGCTCGGCAAAACCAAAGCCGACGTCGAGCAGAGCGTCGCTGGGGCCGAGCGCGGCGGCATCCCCGAGCTGCGTCGCGAGCGCCGCCGCCGCCTCGGGATACGTTCGCGCGACTTTCCAATAGCCCAGGTTCAGCCACAGAGGCTTCTTCGTGTCGACGAACTTGCCGTGCTGCCCTTCGATGACGTCGTCACCGAGATACTCGTAGTAGCTGGCGGGGCTCGGATTGAGCAGGAACTTCGGCGTCAGTATGACCGCTTCGAGCGCACGCAACACGTTTACGAACACGCTACGACTCTGCCATCGCGCGCCGCACAAGTCTAGGGTCGCGTATTTGGGACTCTCACGATTCGCGGGCAATCTTGTCAAGAATCCAAAGCGTCGCGAACCGTGGCGAGCAGCGTTTCCACCGGCGCAGGCTTTTGAATGATGCCGCGCACGTTGGCTGGCATCACGCCGTCGGGATACTGGCCACTGAACAAGACCACGCGCACCTGGGGCCAGCGCCTCACCAGCTCGGCGAGCACGTGCTCGCCCGAGACGCGCGGCATCGACCAATCGAGCACCACCAAGCGCACACGGGCTGCGTGCTGCTCGTAGAGCGCGAGCGCGTGCTCGCCGCTGCTGGCCTGCAGCACCTCGTAGCCGCCGCTGGCGAGCACGGCGGCCGTCGTTTTGCGCACCATGTCCTCGTCCTCGACCAACAGCAGAAGCTCGCTCGTGTTGCTCGCGGGTCGCTCGGAGAACGCGCCGGGAGCCTCTTCGCTCTCGGGTGCGCGCGGCAGCCACACACGGAACTTTGCGCCGCCGCCGCTGCGCGTCTCGCATTCGATCTGGCCACCGTGGTCCACCACGATGCCGTACGCCGTAGCCAGGCCCAGGCCCGTGCCGCGACCCACTTCCTTGGTGGTGAAAAACGGCTCGAAGATGCGGCGCCGCACCTCTTCCGGCATGCCGGGCCCGTTGTCCTCGATGACCAGCCGCACGCGCTCGGCGCTGCCGCCGTCAGCTGCAACCACGGTCACGGCATCGAGGCGTAGCTCGATGCGCGGGCGTGGCTCGGTTTGAGTCTCCAACGCGTCGCGCGCGTTGAGGCAAATATTGAGCAGCACCTGCTCGAGCTGCCCGGGATCGGCCAGGACGTCGAACTTCTGCTGTGCCGGTGCGTCGAAGCGCACCTCGATGCTCTTGTCGAACGTGGTGCGACAGATCTCCACCGTACGCATCGCGACCTCGCGCACGTCGAGCGTGCGCTTACTGGCAATCGGGTAGCGCCGCGCGAACACCATCAACTCGCGCACCATGTCAGCTGCACGCCTGGCGGCGTGCTCGGCATCTTTGAGGCGACCGCGCACGGCCTCGCCCGCCATCGGCATGCCGAGGTGCAGGTTGGACAGGATCACGGTCAGCATGTTGTTGAAGTTGTGCGCGATGCCGGCCGTCAGTTGGCCGAGCGCTTCCATCTTCTGCGCCTGACGCAGCTGCTCTTCGAGGCGCTTGCGCTCGGTCAGGTCGTAGACACCACCGAGCACCACGTTCAGGTTGCCGTCGGCGCCGCGAATGCCGGAGCCCTTCCAGACCAACGTGTGGACGTCGCCTGCGGGTGTGACCACGCGATGCTCCAGGCCGTCGCACACGCCGCGCTCGCGCAGGTCGTGAAAGGCCGCGGCCACGCGCGCGCGGTCCTCGGGATGAACGCGCTCTTCGTAGGCGCGCAGGTCGCGCGGAAGCTCGCACGGCTGAACGCCGAGCAGCTCCGCCATCGTGCCGTCCCAGGTGATGCCGCCGGTCTCGGGGTTCCAGCGCCATAGACCGATGCCCGTCGCGGACACCGCGAGCCGCAGCTTCTCTTCGCTCTCGAGCAGCGCTTTTTCCGCGCGCCTACGCTCCGTGATGTCCGTACCGATGCCCATCACCGCGAACGTATGACCGTGCTCACGCAGCGGCACGAGGCGCGTATTCCACACGTAGCCCGCAGTCGTGCTGACCTCGAACTGCTGCGTTTCGCCCGTGCCGAGGGCCGCCGTGAAGGCGGTCATGAAGCGCTCGGCCTCGGGCGCCGCCATGTGGTCGATCGAGCGCGTGCCGAGCGAGTCTTCGAGCCGCCGATCGCCCACGGTACGATTCTGATAGACCACGTAGGCATCGAGGTCGAGCACCGTGATGATGTCGGGCGAGTTCTCGAGTAGCGTGCGCAAGCGCGGCTCGCGACTCTCCACCGCCGAGGCTTCCTCGCCCCGCACCAAGCGCGAGAAGCGCGCCCGTAGGGCGACTAACTCTTGCAGGAGCTCCTCGTGTGTCTTGTCCTGGTCGCGCATGGTTCAGGGCGGGCTCGCTGCGATGATATATGCAAAACTAGCGTTTCGGCATCGCGCTCTTTTGGACGCTGTTTCCGGAGCCTCTCGCCTACCTGTCCGTGACCTGGGGCGCACTGGAGCTCGGTTCGCGGGTGGAAGAAGCCCTGGCCGTGTACCCCGGCTTGCTCGAAGCCCGAGGGCCGGTCACGATCCCAGTCCAGATTTCGAGCCGACCCTCATGAAGCATCACACCACGACCTCGGCCGCCTTCGTTCTCGTCAGCTGCATCGCCACTCTTTGCATCGCGGCCTGTACCAGCAGCGCCAAGCCCTCGACCATGCAGTCACCACTCGATGCGGGCGGCAACGACTTCGGCAATCCGTCGGCCGACAGCTCGCTGCCCAGCTTCGACGCCAGCGGCCACTTCCTCACGTTCGCAGATCGCCCGTGCCCGCCTGGCAGCACGCTCAGCTACCAGAGCTTCGGCGCAGCGTTCTTCGCGAATCACTGCGAGCTTTGTCACGCCAGCAGCATGACGGGCCTCGCACGCAATGGCGCGCCAGTCGGCCTGTTCTTCGACAACCAGGCCGAGATTCAAGCGCTGCGCCAGAAGATCTGGGAGCGCGCAGGCGACGAGAACCACTTGATGCCGCCCGTCGGCTCCGTCGCGATGAGTGAACGCGTGCAGCTTGGCGAATGGTTGGCGTGCGGAGCGAAATAGCGCTTTCGTGTCTTTCGGCGCTCCTTCTCGATCGCGCCGCCCGGTCCTTCGCGATCCACCGTTCCCGAATCACGCTCGGTCATTTAGAGTCCCGCGCATGAGTTGGTCGATTCGAGATGTGCCGGCGCTTTCGGGGCGCAGCTTCGTGGTGACGGGAGCGAACAGCGGCATCGGCTACGAGGCCGCACGGCAGCTGGCGCGCAGGGGCGGAGACGTGATCTTGGCGGTGCGCACGCCGAGCAAAGGCGAGGATGCCGCGCGACGGATCCGCACGGAGGTGCCAGGGGCGAAGCTCGAAGTGTGGTCCCTCGATCTCGGCAGTCTGGCGTCGGTGCGCGACTTCGCCGCGCAGTTTCGCGAGCGGCGCTCGAGCCTGTCCGTGCTGGTCAATAACGCCGGCGTGATGGCGATCCCGCGCACCCTGACGACTGACGGCTTCGAGCTGCAGCTCGGCGTGAATCACCTGGGCCACTTCGCGCTCACAGGTCTCTTGCTCGATCGCTTGCTCGCCGCGCCCGATGCGCGCGTGGTCAACGTGTCGAGCTTGGCCGCCCGCATGGGCACGATGCACTGGGACGATCTCGACGGCGCACGACGCTACGAGAAGTGGCAATGGTACGGTCAGAGCAAGCTCGCGAACCTGCTGTTCACGTTCGAGCTGTCGCGCAGGATCGAGGAAAAACGCGTGTCGCTCGCGAGTCTCGCCTGCCATCCCGGGTACGCGGCGACGAACCTGCAATTCGTGGGCCCCGCGATGGAGCACTCGAGCTTCGCCAAGCTGGCCATGAACGTGAGCAACGCTCTGTTCGCGCAATCCGCGGAAGCCGGCGCGTGGCCCACGCTGTACGCAGCAACGGCACCCGACGCGAAGAACGGCGATTTCATCGGCCCGCGCGGCGTGTTCTACGAGTGGCGCGGCAAACCCACGCACGTGCGCGCGCGCCGCTTGGCTCACGACCGCGAGCTGATGCAAAAGCTCTGGGACATTTCGGTCGAGCGCACAGGCGTGGATTTCTCAGCGCTCGGGTGAAGATGTCCTTCTTGCGGCGTGGTGACGGGGTCGGGCGTGGGTCGTCGTGCTCGCCGCTCGTGGCAACGGCGTCGGTGGCGCGCGCTGGACGGGGGCTGTTAACGGCGTGTGCAAGCGCTTGCGGCGTGGTGCTTGGCGCGTCCGCCGGCCGTTCAGCACTTCCACGCCCGGCTGTGCGCGTCGACCACGCCCGCCCCCTCACGTCATCTCCAGCAGCGATCTTCGCCCGCCCACCTCGGTGCTGGACGGGTGACCAACGTAGGTGTCGCTCCCGGACGCAAATGCCTTAGCGAGCAGATGCAGCTGACAGATGTCCAGGAGCGAGTGGCGCTTGGATGGGCGGCGCAGGGGTCGGCGGGGCAGTGGCGCGCACAGCCGGGCGTGGAAGTGCTGAACGGCCAGCGGACGCACCACGCTTGCGGCTTCAGACCAACCGCTGACGGTGCACAGCCCTCGTCCAGCGCGCGGCACCGACGCCGTTGCCACGAGCGGCGAGCACGACACTGCCTCGCCGGCACCGTCAAGCTAGCCGACCATCCCAGCACCCGAGCGACCCCGAGTTGTTGTACGCTCTCGCCATGTCGGACACGATTTTTTCGAAGATCATTCGCGGCGAGATCCCATGCCACAAGGTCTACGAGGACGCGCACGTGCTGGCGTTCCTGGACGTCAATCCGCTCAGTCCGGGCCATACGCTGGTGATCCCGAAGGAACCGGCGGTGACCGTGGATGCGCTGTCGGATGACGCGAGCGCCGCCATCGGTCGCGTGCTTCCTCGGATCAGCCGCGCGGTCTTGGGCGCGACGGGCGCGAGCGCGTTCAACATCTTGCAGAACAACGGCGCGCTCGCGCACCAAGCCGTGTTCCACGTGCACTTCCACATCATCCCTAAGTACGACGACGGAACGGGGCTCGGCATCGGCTGGAAACCGCAAAGCTTCGATCACGCGGCAGGGAAAGAACTGGCCGGGAAGATCGCCGCGACGCTCGCGAAGTAGCCGCACGATCTCGCTTGCTTCCCCGCGTAGATTCGCTATTTACACAAGTGTCAGCAGTCGAGGTACCCGTCATGTCGTCGTTTCCGGTCGTGTTGGAGAACGAGCCAGCGGCGCGCGCCGAGGCGCCGCTCGCGCTGCGCTACGAAGATCTCACGCAGGATGGGCAGATCAAGCTGGCGTCGTTGCTGCAGTCCGTCGGCAGCACGGGCTTTGCGCAGCTCTGGGTGAAGCACCCGCTGATCGCCACGTTCGCACAAGGCATCTTGCCGATTCTCACGCGCCTGGTGATTCACACCGACGCCTCACCGACGCGGCTCGGTGCACCGCTAAGGGCGCAGGGCGGCATGCAGATCGCGCGCGAAGAGAACGCAACACACGAGGTGCAAGCGCTCGTGCTCAACATGTTCTCCGAGGTGTCGGGTCCACTCGGACGCAGCTTTGGACCGCAGCCCGAGGGCGCCGGCAAGCGTGTGCGCTTGGCGCGCGTGTTCGCCGAGCACACGTTCACCAAGCCCTTTGCAGCGGCGGGCGAGCGCAAGGTGCTCAGCTTCGACATCCCCGGACAGCCAGCCATTCCGGAGGCCCTGCACACGCGCAAGCTCTTGCCCGCGCTGCTCGCGCCTGAGCCGGGCGACACGCTGCTCGACGCGGGCTTCGCGCCCGACGTCGCGCCTTGGGTGTTCGGGATGGTTCACACCGATCACAACCAGCATGTGAACTCGCTGGTGTACGCGACACTGTTCGAGAACAGCGCGCTACGGCGCCTGTCGGAGCACGGCCTCGATACACGCTTGCATGCAGCCGCGATCGAGATCGTGTACCGCAAGCCATGCTTCGCCGGCGAGCGCATCGTGTGCAACATACGCGCGTTCACGCGCGACGGTCAGCCCGGTGCTGTCGGCTACGTGGCACCCGCCGGCGCACCGCCCGAGAAGGCCCACTGCGCGCTGCGTCTGTCATTCCGTACCGCAAGTCGCTCGGGGGCTGGGATGAGCCCGACCTAAGCGGTGCCGGCGAGCCAGTGTCGTGCTCGCCGCTCGTGGCAACGGCATCGGTGGCCCGCGCGGACCGAGGGCTGTGAGCCGTCGGTGGTTGATCTGATGCCGTAAGCGTGGTGTGTCCGCTGGCCGTTGTGCATTTCCACGCCCGGCTGTGCGCGTCACTGCCCCGCCGACCCCTGCGCCGCCCGTCCCTGCGCCACTCGCTCCTGGACAGCTGGACACGTGTCAGCTGCATCTGCTCGCTAAGGCATTTGCGATCGAGAGCGACGCCTACGTTGGTCACCCGTCCAGCAACGAGGGCGGCTTGCGAAGATCGCAGCTCGCGGTGACGCGAGGGGGCGGGCGTGGGTCGACGCGCACAGCCGGGCGTGGAAGTGCACAATGGCCTGCGGACGCGCCAAGCACCACGCCGCACGCGCTTGCACACGCCGTTAACAGCCCCCGTCCAGCGCGGGCCACCGACGCCATTGCCACGAGCGGCGAGCACGACGATCCGCGCACGCACCCGGCAGTACGTCACAAGAAAGATTCTTCACTTCGCAAGCTGGCCGAGCAAACCGAGCAGCGTGGTGAAGTCGGCTGGTGGCGGCTCTTCGAAGCGCATCGGCTCACCGGTGCGCGGGTGCGCGAAGCCGAGCACGGCGGCGTGCAGCATCGGCCTTGCGGCTGGCAGCTGCGGGCCTTGGTAGTCGCGAATATATACGCGCTCGCCCACGATCGGATGGCCGCTCTCGGCCGCGTGAATGCGGATCTGATGCTGGCGTCCGGTTTCCAGCTTACACTCGATCAGGGTCGCGCCTCGCAGCGCTTGCTTCGGCGACAGGTATGTGATCGCGCGCTGGGCATCGCGCGGGGGTGCGCCTTTGGGCCTGCGGAACACGCCGTACGAGCCGCGCAGGCCGTCGCCGCGATCGGCGATCAGCAACGTCTCGGCGCGCTTTTCGGCCGTCAGCGCGCCGTGCACGATCGCCAGATAGCGGCGCTCGATGCTGTGCACGCGAAACTGCTGCTGCAGCTCGCGCTTGGCGCTGAGATTACGCGCGAAGACCATCACGCCGGTCGTGTCCTTGTCGAGGCGCTGGACCACGCCGAGCTCCGCGCCTTGAAAGCCTGTCTTGCGGCGCAGTAAGAACCGCAGCCGGTCGACCAGCGTGTTCTTGTCGTCGTCTTCGAACGGGACGCTCATCAGGTTGGCGGGCTTGTTCACGATCACGACGTCCGCGTCGACGTACAGGAGCGCGGCCTCGTCGAGCACGTGCTCGCGGATGCGTGGCGCGTTCGGCACCAGCTCCACTTCGTCGCCTTCGTTGAGGCGCTGCGCTCCGTCGGCCACTACCTGCCCGTTGATGCGCACCTTGCCGCGCTTGCACAGCTCGCGCGCCGCATTCCACGAGGTGCCCGGCGCGAGCCTGCGCACCAGATCCGCCAGCGTTCGCCCGGCCAGCTCCGCGCTCACGCGTTCGCGTGTCGCGTCTACCGCCACCGCACGGGCTCGCACGTGCGGGAAAACCAACCCACGGGCTCGCACGTGCGGGAAAACCAACCCACCTCAGATGTAACGCGTGAAGCCATGCGGATGCGCCTTCTTGTACGCGTCGTAGCGCAGACACGCCGGATAGAGCAACACGACAATCGCGCCGGGCACGCTGCGGCCGTCGCGCTCACGCGAGAACAAGAACGCGAGGTGTCGAACGCCAGCGCCCGACCGAACGCCCAGCCGAGCATCATGATCGCAAGCCACGGCAACGAGCAGCGCGATCAACGCACCGCTCGCGACGAGATGGCGGTCGACCGTGCTTGCCGCCCGCCCCTGCGCGATTCGTCGCTCGGCGCTCAGCGCACCCGAGGCGCCAGCCAAGAACCCGAACGTGGGCGCGCACAGGTGCATGATGAAGCGCGTGAGAAACTGCGCAATCGGTAGCGGCGTGCCGAAGCTCGGGCTGTCTCGGCGCTGTTGACGGCGGCGTTCACGCGCGCCAGAGCAGGCCGCAATGTGGGCGGTCGGCTACTTTGCCGTGCACTCATTGAGCCGAGCGCGCGATCTGCCGCCACAGGGGGAGATGTGAAGCGCGCCGCGCGATGCGATGCAAGCGAACGCTTCAAGTCACGGGCGTTGGCTGGCGTCGCATGGCCGGCTCCTGTAAAGGTGATCTCGATGCCGGTAAAACATGTCGCTCGGTTCGGGTTGTTCGCGCTCCTTTTGGCCTGCTCCGCCAACAACGGTCCGAAGCACCGCGGCAACGGCAACGGCACCACGGACGGGGGCCTCGGCGGCAACGGCTCCGCGGGCATCAGCGGCGGCGGCCAGGTGACGGGCGGCACGACGGGAGGCGGAACCGCAGGAACCGGCTCTGCAGCTGACGGCGGCATTTCGGGACCGGTGTCGATCGACCAGTGCGGCGCGGGCAACATGTCCGGCTTGAACGACGCCGACCTGAAGACGCTGATGACCGGCGGCGGCGCTCCCACCATGCACTACGTATATCCCTACGACGGCACGATCTTCCCGCGCGGCTTGATCGCGCCCGTGCTGATGTGGGACGGCGCGGACGACGCGGAAGCCGTCTACGTGCACGTGAAGTCGAGCCTGTACGAGCTCAAGGGTTGCTACAAACCCACGGCGCCCGGTCAGCTGCAACTTCCGCAGGACGTCTGGGCGAAGGCGGAGGCCGCGACGCAGGGCGCGAGCGACCCGTTCGTGATCGAGCTGAACGTGATCAAAGGCGGCGTGGCCACGGGGCCCATCAAGGAGTCGGTGGTGATCGCGCAGGCCACGCTCAAGGGCTCGATCTTCTACAACAGCTACGCCTCGAAGCTTTCCCCGGGCGCGGGCTCGGTGCTGCGCATCGTGCCGGGCAGCAACGTGGATGTGTTCATCAAGGGCAACAGCTTCACCGACAACTGCAACGGCTGCCACGCGATGTCGGCGAACGGCACGCGCTTGGTCACCGATCTGGTGCCTCAGGGCATGGCCAATGTGTTCGCGCTCACTCCGACGACAGCGCCGATGCCGCCGGTGCTGCATACCAACCCGGGCGCCGGCTTCGTCGGGCTTACGCCGACCGGTGACGCGTACCTGACCAGTGCGAAGAAGCCGCCAACGATGCGCGCCGGCACCACCGACACGTCAATGCTCGTGCAAACCGACACGGGCACCACGATCACAGGCACTGGCATCCCGACCACCGCTGTCATGCCAACGTTCTCACCCGACGGTTCGCTGCTCGTGTTCAACGACAACGCCATCGGCACTGGCCACGGCCTGGCCATGATGGACTACGACGCGACCAAGCACACGGCCACCAACTACCGGATGGTCTACTCCAACACCGCGGCCGATCACCTGCCTGGCTGGCCGTTCATCCTGCCGGACAACAAGGGCGTGGTGTTCCATCTCGGTGCAGCCAACGACTTCTCCGGTGGCAACGTCGGCATCACGCCACTCGCGAACGCGCTCTTCGGCGGCCTGTTCGGCGGCGGTGGCGGTGCGGGCGGCACGGCGCCCACCACCGGGCCCTGGGGCAACCTGTACCTGCTCGATCTCGACTCCGGCAAGCCCGTGATGCTCGCAAAAGCCATGGGCTACGCGACCGAAGCCGATGCAGCTGCGGGCAAGTCGTACCTGCCCTACGCGATTGACGAAAAAGACATGAGCTACTACCCGACCGTCTCACCCGTCGCGGCTGGCGGCTACTTCTGGGTGTTCTTCGACAGCGAGCGCCACTACGGCAACCGCGGCTTGCATCGTCAGCTGTGGGGCACCGCGGTCACGATTGCAGCCAACGGCAAGTACACGAGCGACCCCAGCCATCCACCGTTCTTCCTGACCGGCCAAGAAGAAGGCACCGGCAACCACCGCGCGTTCACGGCGCTCACGCCATGCAAGGCCGAAGGCAACACCTGCAAGACCGGCATCGACTGCTGCGGCGGCTTCTGCGAGTTCCCCGAAGGTCAGAGCGAATTCACCGCGAACTCGGTGGGCATGTGCAAAAAGCCGACCGTGTCGCGCTGCGCGAAGCTCGACGAAGCCTGCAAGACCGCAGCCGACTGCTGCGACAAGGCAAACTCGTGCATCGCCGGCTATTGTGGATTCGTGATCCCGCAGTAGCATTTGCGGATGGGTAATCAGAGTCCTGAAGCCTACATCGTCGGCGCGCTGCGCACTGCAGGCGGTCGCAAGAATGGTCGACTCGCGAAGGTGCATCCCGCAGATCTCGCGGGCAAGGTGCTCGACGGGCTGATGGCGCAAGTGCGGCTCGACCCGGTGCACGTCGACGACGTGATCTTGGGCTGCGTCAGTCAGAACGGCGCGCAAGCTGCAAACATCGGACGCAACGCGGTGCTCTCGTCGAAGTTCCCCGAGAGCGTGCCCGGCACCTCCGTGGATCGCCAGTGCGGCTCGGGGCAGCAAGCGCTGCACTTCGCCGCGCAGGGCGTGTTGTCGGGCACGCAAGAGCTGGTGATCGGCGGCGGCGTCGAGAACATGAGCCAAGTACCGATCGGCTCCAACATCATCGACGGCCTCAAGCAGGGCCATGGTCAGCCGTGGAACGGCGAAGCGATCAAGGCGCGCTACCCCGGCGTGCAATTCAGTCAGTTCGCAGGCGCCGAGCTGCTCGCGAAGCAACATGGCCTGACGCGCGATCAGCTGGACGAGTTCGCATTCGAGAGCCACCAAAGGGCGGCGCGCGCCACGCGCGAAGGACGTTTTGCAGAGCAGATCCTGTCGCTCGAGGTCACGCTCGAAGTCGACGGCAAGCCGACCCAGCTGACGCACGCCGTGGACGAGGGCATCCGCTTCGATGCCGCGCTCGACAAGCTGCGTGCGCTCGCGCCGCTGGCGCCGGGCGGCATCATCACGGCCGGAACCTCGAGCCAGATCTGCGATGGCGCCGCTGCGGTGCTGGTGGCGAGCGAGCGCGCGCTGCGCGAGCACAACCTCGCACCGCGCGCCCGGATCCACACGCTGACCGTGGTCGGCTCCGATCCGATCGTCATGCTCGACGGACCGATCCCGGCCGCGAAAAAAGCGCTCGCGCGTGCCGGCCTTCGCATCTCCGACATCGATCTCTACGAAGTGAACGAAGCGTTCGCCTCGGTGCCGCTCGCCTTTTGCAAAGCGCTGAACGCCGATCCGAGCAAGCTGAACGTGAACGGCGGCGCGCTCGCGCTTGGTCATCCGCTCGGCGCAACCGGTGCCAAGCTGATCACCACGCTGCTGTGCGAGCTGGAACGAACCCGCGGCAAGTACGGCCTCTTAGCCATCTGCGAAGGCGGCGGCACCGCCAACTGCACGATCATCGAACGCTTGTAACGGCTCACTGGTAACGCCAGTTGAGCGACAGGTTGAACGTCAGATTCTTGTGGTTCGGCGTGGCGATCGGACCGATGCTCACCGGCTGCGCAAAGTGCAGCTGCAACACGATCGGCCCGAAGCCCACGTTGGTCCCGAACACGAGGTCGAGGATGCGCCTGCGCCACAGCGCATCGAGCTGATCGGCCACGGCCCCGGTATCGGCGCCCAAGATGCCCTCGAGATCGATCAGCGGAAAGCTCACGAACTCGAAGATTGGAAACTGCAGCTCGCCCGTGGCGTACACGAACTGACGCCCGAGCAGGTAGTCGATCTGTCCGAATGGCACACCGCGCAGCGTGTGAAAGCTCGACAGAAAGTATTGCGGCGCGTGGCTGTCGCCGAAGGTGGTGCCCGCGCCGCTGCGCACGAAGAAATTCACGGCGCCGATGATCGGGAAGTAGTGCTCCGCATCGAGCCGCAGCTGGTCGTAGCTCATGTGGTTGAAGGGCTGCACACCGTTCACCAGGCTGAGCAGCACCGAGCTGCCGCGGATCGGCCCGGTGGCGCGATGCATGCCGATGGAATTGTAGCCGAGCGAGAGTGACGCCTCGGTTTGGAAGCGCAGGCCAGCGTTGTCGGCGAGCCAGGGCGCGTACAGGTTGCGGCTCGTCGCGTCTTTGGGATGCGCGAGGTCGTTTTGCACATCGTCGAGCAGGAAGTACTCGGTGCCGCCAGCCGAGACCGAGCCCTGCAAGAACACGAAGCGCGAAAACGGATAGCGTGCGAGCAGCTCGCCACCGAAGTAGCGCTCCCAGGACACGAACCACAGATCGTCACTCGTCTGAAACGAGCGATCGACGCGCGAGCGAATGCTGTTGAACAGGCCCCCGCCCCAGATCACGCGGTGCTCTTCGTTGATGTACACGAGGCTCGCGTCGGTGAGCGCGGTGTCTCCGTAGGTGGCCAGCGACAGCAAGAGCCCGTGATCGCGCAGGCGATCGTTGGCTGTCGCGATCACCTGCCCAAAGACGTGACTGCCGGAAAGGCCGGCAACCAGGAAGATGCTGCCGAGCTGCCAGTTCTCGAGCTTCAGCGGATCGTACGGCTTCGCGAGTGACAGCGAGCGAAGGCCCGGCGGCTCGGCGAGGGCGGCGTCGGGTGGCGTCGCGATCTTCTGCGCCACGAAGCGCTGCGTGGCGATGCGCACCGGCAAGCGCTCGGCTGCGTAGTGATGTAGCGCCCAGATCGTTCCGTCAGGACCGGGCGCCGCGTCGAACAGGCCCGTCGCGACGTCGGTCTCTTTGATCACGGCGCCGTCCGCGACCGCGTACACGTTCGAGCCGCTCTTGTCGTACGCGCTGAACAGCACGGTGCCGTCAGCCAGCACGGCGGGATCGTATTCATCGCGCGCTTCGGTCGTGAGCCGCGTGATGGCCGCCGGCGCGGCCGGGTCCACGCGGAACAGGTTGTACTTGCCGTGACCGGTCGCATCCGAGCTGAACACGATACCAAAAGGGCCCCAGGCGATGCCGCGCTCGGCGTACACGTCGTTCGTCAGTTGTGTCAGCTCGAAGTCTTCGCCGTCAGTGTCGTGCGGCGTCAGCAAATACACGTCCTTCTGCCCGCCCGCGGACAACCCCACGAACGCGATGCGCCTGCCATCCGGCGCGACCGCGATCGTCTCCACCGCGTCGATGCCGCGCTTGGCGAGCGCGAACGCGCGACGTGCCCCAAGCGCGATGTTCACGTCGTAGCTGCAGGTGCGCGTCTTGTCGTGCTCGCACGGCTCGGGGATCGCCGACTCCACGAAGCGCTGCTGGTAGATCAGGTCCGCGCCGCCATCCTGGGCGACGAACGCCAGAGCATGGTCGCTGAGATCGAAGTTGCGGCCGGCCACCGGGTGCAAGGTCTCGAAGCCCGGAACGCCATCGGCCGCGACCAGCTCGTCGTCGTGCGGCGACCGCCGGTCGAACAGGTACAGCCGGTTCTGTCCGGTGTCCGGGTCGATGCTGCGATACATCACCAGCTCGCCGCT
>JADGRF010000199.1 GCA_017881055.1 Sandaracinaceae bacterium | reverse complement strand
TCGAGCCCGATCTCGTCGCCGTCTATCACGAGCAGATCGCGAACACGCTGCGTGACACAGGTCTCGGGAGCAAGGCCACGGTGATCACCGAAGCCGCGGGTGTCGTGCCGTACGTCAGCGCGTGGAACCATATCGATCCCGTCGGCCTCACCGACAACTATCTCTCGGGCCGCACGCCGCTCACCATTCCCGAGCGCGAGGCCTATCTGTGGGGTCGCAACGCCGACGTGTACTTCGGGTACGAGCCGCCCGCGAGTGCCGGCGCGGAGCGTCCCGAGGACGACGCGCGAATGCAGAGCCGGTACGTCCAAGAGGGCCTCGTCCAGCGTGAGCTACGCTTGGTGCAAGCCCGCGTGCTGCTCAAGGATCCCGTGCTCTTGCACCACCGCATGCGTGAGCTGCGCGATCACTGGGTACTGGTCGGCGAAATTCCCTGGACCGGCTTCGACAGCTGGGGCCTCAAGTCGTTCGCGTACGTGCGCAACGCCTCGCCGCACCGTGAGCAGCTGGTGAAGGCACTACAGAACCTCGCCACGACCCCGCCGAACGCGATCACGCTGTGACAGCAACGCCGTGCGGGATCAGTGCGGCTTCGGCGCAGCCTGTTTCGCCGTCGCGCTCAGCACGGCTGCGGAGATGGTCTTCGGATCTCCGCCGGTGCCTTCGATGCGGGTGACCAACACGCCGTCTCGATCGAGCACGGCAATCACGGCTGAGTGCGCGATCCCGCCTTCCGGCAGCTTCCGATAGCGCACGCCGAGCAGCGCCGCGATCTTGCGCACGTCGGCGTCGTTGGCGCGGGTGAAATGCCAGCGCTTGCCGTCGACCCCGTGGCGCTTCTCCAACTCCAGAAGGCGCGCCGGCGTATCGTGCTCGGGATCGAGGCTCACGAGCAGAAGGGGCGTATTCGCGCGCTGCGCTTCGGGTAACAGGGCTTCCACGCGTTGCAGCTGCGCAATCAACATCGGACAGATGCTCGTGCACGACGAGTAGAACATCGCCATCAACACGGCTTGGCCGCGAAAGGCGCCGAGCGAGAGCGTCTTGCCGTATTGATCCGTGAGCTCGACTTTCAAATTGTACAGCGACTGCCCGGGCAACGGCTCGTCGCTTGCTAGAGCTTCGTGATGAACACAGCTGCTCGGGTCTGCGCTCGCGCTTAGCGGCGGCATCTTGATCGCGTCATCGGCGTGCACGTACCCCACGCCGAAGAACGCTCCGAACGACGAACAGGCTGCGAACGCCGTGTGCACCCACCACCTTTTCGAGATGTTCATGGCAGCTTCTCCGTTGCGGTGCCGCCGTCTGCGGCGCATCGAAACCCTAGTATAGCCCCCGTGTAGGAGGCCTCGAGCGAGCTGCGCATCGCGACCCGCATGAAGGCGGCGTAGTCGAGCGTGTCTTGCGCGAGCAGGGAGCCTCCGCCGCAAAACCGATCACCCGAGGTGTCGCCCTGGTTCCGACTGTCGGCCATGACGACCGCGTTGTTGAAGTCTTCCACCCATTCCCAAATCACTCCGTGCAGGTCGTGTACGCCGTAGAGGTTGGGCTCGCCGTGCGTGACATCCGGCAGCTCACTGCGCGGTGTCGTGTACCAATCGAGAATGGCCTTTCGAAAGCGCGCTTCGGAGCGGCCGTCTTTGCGGGTGGGCGACGCGGCCGCGGCCAGCTCCCACTCGGCCTCCGTGGGCAAGCGCATCCCGTGCGCTTCACAGAATGCGGTAGCTGCAAACCAGCTCACCTGCGTGACCGGTTGATTGGGCCGCGCCGCGGCGCCGAGCACGAGCGCTCCTTGCCAGTGCGACAAGTAGCGCTCGTCGGCGAACACGCTGGCAACCGCGCCACGCCTGTAGGTCGCGTGGCTGCTCACGAACGCCAGGAAATCCATGTTCGTGACCGGTCGGTCCATCAGCCAGAATGCAGCCACATGCAGCTCGCTCGTGGTGGGCGTGGGCCGATACAGCGGCTTCCACGTACCCGCGCCGACCTCCACGACCGACAGGCCCGCGATTCGCGCGACGGCGGGTCGATGGTCGTTGGCCAAAGCGCTCACCGCCAGCCACGAGATAGCGGCGACGACGAGCACCGTGTTCCAGCGCGCGCGCATGATGTCAGTGCGCCGCGCCCTGTGGCCGCTCGGCCTGCGTGCTGGCGCGCAGCGCTTTGACTTCGGCCGCCGAGACTTGCTTGCCCGAGTTGCCCCACGAGTTGTAGACGTAGGTCATGATGTTCGCGATCTCGTCGTCGTTGAGCTGACTCATCGGCGGCATCACGGAGTTGTACGTTTGACCGTTGACCGTGATCGGTCCGGTGCGACCGTTCAGCGGCATGCCAATCGCGCGCGCCTTGTCCGCGTTCAGGAAGTCCGAGCCCGCGAGCGGCGGAAACACGTTCGGCAGGCCCTTGCCGTCGGCTTGGTGGCAGGCCGAGCACGTGCCTTGGAACAACGCTTGGCCCGCCGCAATCTGCGCGCTCTTGCTGAGTGTGCCCTGCGCAGATTCCGCGGTCGCTTGCTGCACGACGCCGCTCGGAGACGCCTTGTCGGCAAGATAGACGGAGTCGATCTCTTTGCCCGAGTACAGGTCTTTGCGCGCCTCGCCTTCGACCTTGAGCATGCCGAGCGCGCCCTTGTTGAAGGCGCGGAAGATCGAATGGTCGACCATGACATAAGTGCCGGGAACCTCGACCTTGAATTCCACGATGGCCGCTCCGCCGGACGGAATCACGGTCGTCTGCACGTTCTCCTGGTAGCGCGTGCCGGCCTCCGTGTACACGCGATCGAACACCTCACCGATCACGTGGAAGCTGCTGACCAGATTCGGGCCACCGTTGCCCACGAACAAGCGCACGGTCTCGCCGACCTTGGCCTTGAGCGCGTTGTCACCCACCAGCGAGGCTTCGGAGCCGTTGAACAACACGTAGGTGGCGTTCTCCTCGATCGCTTTCTGCATGTCGAAACCTTGCGGTCCCTTCTCGCGGTACTTGCCCACCGTGTAGAAGTCACCTTGCATGACGTAGTACTCGTGATCGACCGGAGGCAGCCCTTCGGGCGGCTCGACGAGGATCAAGCCGTACATGCCGTTCGCGATGTGCATGCCGACCGGCGCCGTGGCGCAGTGGTACACGTACAGACCGCGATTGAGCGCCTTGAAGGTGAACTGCGACGCATGTCCCGGCGCCGTGAACGAGCTGGCCGCACCGCCGCCCGGTCCGGTGACCGCATGCAGATCGATGTTGTGCGGCATCTTGTTGTCGGGATGATTCTTGAGATGGAACTCGACCGTGTCGCCTTGGCGGACGCGGATGAAGCGCCCCGGCACATGACCGCCGAAGGTCCAGAACGTGTACTGCACGCCCTCGGAGATCGGTAGCACGACTTCGCGCACCTCGAGGTCGACGACCACCTTCGCAGGCTGTTTTCGTCCGGTGGCAGCTGGAACCTCCGGTGCTGTCGTCAGCTGCGCCTCGACCGGCGCTCCCACCGGTGGTCCGAAATCGCCCTTTGCAGAGCCACCGGTATCCGTCTCGGCAGCTTTCGCCGCAGGCGCGGCGCCTGCCGGCTGTGCTGTCGGGGCTTGTGCGACAGGAGAGTTGCACGCCACGGCAGCAAGAGCGGTGACTGCGAAGAATGCAGAACGATGAATCATCTGGCGTCTCCCGTGCTAGGCGCGCACGATATCTCACCGCATCATGGAACGCATCACGCAATATCTCCTTGCCGATCACCAACGCGTCGGGACGTTGTTGGCAGCTGCAACCAGCTCCCAAATCTTCGATCACGAGGCGTTCGAGGCGTTTCGCGCGGGGCTTTTGCGTCACATCGCCATCGAGGAGAAGCTGTTGTTGCCTGCGGCCCGTGGCGCGCGAGGCGGTGTGCCGATCGAGCGTGCGCACCAGCTGCGCATCGAGCATGGTGCGATCGGTTCGTTGCTGGTGCCCACACCCGATCACGCCCTGTGCGCCGAGCTCGCGACGCTCCTGCAGGCGCACGACGCGCTCGAGGAAGCGGCGGGTGGTGTGTACGAAGAGTGCGAACGGCTGCTATCCGCCGAGCAATCGCAGGCGCTGCTCGAGCGCGCCTGCTCGTTTCCCGAAGTGCCTGTCGCCAAGCACTTCGACGGGCAAGGCACGTGGCGCACCGCGCACGAGGCACTGGCATCGGCCTCGCGCATCTCGGCGCCGCGCACTCTACGGCTGTAGCTTGGCCGTGGCCTCTGCGCAGACGCTGCCCAAGTCTTGCGTGATGTCGCCGACCAGAAAACCGCGCAGGCACAGGTAGCCTGGATCGAGCTTGTCGGCCCAGTGCACGCCGCCGATGTGGTGCATGCCGCCTGCGGAAGCGGCCAGCGGCTTTCGCAGCGCGAGTTGCTTGTCGCCCGGGCCGCTGGCCAGCTCGACTCCCGCAAATGCTTGGCAGTTGTCGCTCAGCTCCTGCTTCGTCAACGCGAGCGGATCGTGCGCGTTCGAGATCGGCTGCGGACGAAGGGAAGCCTGCGCGCGCCGACCAAGCTCGGAGTAGAGGCGCAGCGGTCTTCCATCGCCGCCGTGGCAATCGATGCTGGCGCACGCGAGATCGAGATAGGGCTGCACGTGGGTCTCGAGCAGAAGCGGGTCGCGCGGCATGATCGGATCGTTCGGTCGGCTGGCGGGAGCACACGCCGACACGATGCAGAGCACGAGCCAGCCCGTGAGCGTGGCGCTCCGATACCTCATGGTGAGTTCTCCGCGGCGAACACGCGCCCGTTGCTTGCGGCGCCGAGCTGCTTGTTGTGGCAGTTGGCACAGCTGCGCTCGCGCCAGATCAGGCCACGCATCTTCTGCTCCACTGCTCCGGTCTTCACGCTGACTCGCAACGGGAACGTGAGGCCCGCCGTGATCACCGTGCTGCCGTCGTTGCCGCCGCCGCCCCCGCCGCGACCCACGCTCATGCCGTTCTGCAGCAAGAAGAAATTGCCCACCGCGTTGGTCTGCGCCGTGATCTTCTGACCCTTGGCGTCTTCGATGATCACCTGCGAGCCGTGGCTGCCGCTGTCGTCGGTCGGTGTCTTGTACACGGTGCCCGCGAGCTCGAACGTCGGGTGATCTTGCCACCACAAGTCGCCGTGGCAATTGGTGCACGGAAAGCCCGCGCGGTGCAGCGGACCACGCGAGTAGGGGCCCGGGTCGGGCCCGAGCTCGTTCGCGAGCTGCTGCTCTGGGCTCACGCCGATGCAACCCGCCGCGCTCACGACCAGCACGCTCGTCAGCACGAGCCACTTCAGACCACGGCTCAAGGAGTCCATGCGATGCCCCCTTGTCCGACCAACGCGATCTCGTGATCGATGAACAAGTAGTCGGTAAACGCGGTGTACATGCCGCTCAGCTCGAAGTACGCCGTGATGGGATCCGTGTGCAGCTCGATGCGTGCACCGACGGAGACCATGTCGTAGGGCGAGAGCTTACGATCGACAGTACGGTAGTGCGGCACCTCGTTGGGCTGATTCACCACGTACTGGCTCTTGTAGAAAGAAGCAGCTGACTGCTGATAGCCGCGCGTGAACAGGTCCAGCATGAACAGCTCACTCAGGGTCTTGTAGAACGACAGCTCGAGCGTGTTGGCTGTCACGGCCCAGTTGTCGATGTAGAAGCGGTAGTCGACGCGTAGCGAGGCCTCGAGCCCTTCCAGATAATAGAGTCCGCGCAGCGCGAGCGCATGCCGCACGCGCGAATCGGGTACTTGCTCCGGGGAGCGCGCCGCGAGTCGATACTCGTTGAACGTGTCGAGGTCGAGCTTGGCGCCGTCGCTCTTGGCGCGTGCCAGACCGCTCGCGTCGAACAGCGGCACGAAGCGGTACACCTTGGCCATGTAGCCTTCCTGCACGGTCAGTGTGTACACGCCGCGCAACACCATGCGCGTGCTCAGGTTCTGCGTGAGGCCCAGCTCGGCGCTGTGTGTCGCGAGTGCTCGCGAGAACACCGAGAACGGCGTACCGCTGCGACCGATCGTGTCCAGCGTCAGCTGGTAGTTCAAGCCGAGCACCGTATCGGCGCCACCGAGGCGCTTCTGCACGCCGGCGCCGACGCCTTGCGAGCGATAGTCCGGCTCGATCGAATAGCGATAGTTGAGTGACGGCAGAAACGATCCGACCTCATGCGAGATCGCAAAGTTCGCTTCGCTGCGCACTTCGCTGAAGCGCTTCGACGCCGCCGCCACCACGTCCACCGACGCGGCGCTCACGACGTCGACCACGCCGGTCGCCGACACCTGCCCGCCGCCTTCACCGAACTTGCGTGCGACTCCGAGCTGACTCGTCACCACGAGCACGTTGTCCGTATCGCTGTACACCGAGGAATCCGAGGAGATCGTCCAGGGCCTGTCGTCGGCTGCACCACTCGAAGCGGCACACACGCACAGGCACGAGCACAGCATGGCGACTAGGCCGCGGCTGCATGCAGCGCGCCGACCAGGTCGACCAGCCAGTGCGCGCGTCAGTTGCATCCGCACCCACCACCGCCGCCGCCGAGACCGCCCACGGCACCTTCGCGTGTGCTCAAGTAATGATGCTTGAGCGCCTGACGAAACGGTGCGGGGTCGGGCGACATGCACGGCTTGGCCAGCGTCTCGCGCTCCCACGGCTGCGTGGTGGCGCAGCCGGCGAGCGCGCTCGCTAGCACAAGGCCGATCAGGTATCGCAGCGGCGCAGACGGCGCGCGTGGCATGCGCAGCAGCATGCTCTCGCGGCGCCGTGCATGCCACGACAAATACGAGCTCTCACGGCAGCGCAAGAGCTTGGCGATTCACGAAACGGAATCGCCGACTCGTGGCCACTCATGGACGCCGCACGGCCGTCTGCGTATCGAGGAACGATGCCTCCAGCTTCTTCAGCTGCGCTTTGCTCGCGGCGGCCTGCGCGCCGTTGAGTGGAAGCGGGACCGGAGCTGCAGGCTGTGTCGCTGCGCGCGGCGCGAACGCGAAGAAGGGTGCGTGCGTCGTGGGCTCGACGTAGACCAGGCGCAGATCGAACTGGTCGAACTCGCGTTTCACGTCCGCTTCGAGCATCGAGTGACCGAGAAATCGGCGGGCGGCGTCGGGCGTGGTCAGTGGTTCGGTCGCCGGGAAGTAATACGCGGAGGTCAGGATGCGATAGCCGCGTGCGTACGCGTGATGCAGCAGCTGACCACTCCGTAGCGCGCGGAAGGTCGCCAAGTCTCCTGCGAATGCGAAGCCGTGCAAGGTGGGGAAGGGCAGCGCATAGGCTGTGATGCCGTCGTCGAACGCGATCAGCTTAGGCTGGCGGTCGAGCTTGCGCAGCGCGGCGGCCGTGCTGTCGCGCGCCTGCATGTAGTCGTACTCGGTGCGATCGGAGATGAACGCGCCCCAGCCCGCGTAGTGCGTTGCGGCAAGCAACAGATAGCCGGCGTAGACGACCGGGGTCGCCCATGGAAGCACCGGTCCGCGCAGCAGGCGCGCGGGCCAGCCCTCGAGCAGCAGCGCTGCTAGAAACGACACGGTCAGCATCGACAGCGCGAAGTACCAGCCGCCCTGGTGCCACAGGTTCACGCACGCGACGTTGTACCCGACCTTCAGCACCGTGTAGCCGCAGAGCGCGAGCGAGAACGCGCGCCGCCAGCTCTGCGGTCGGCGCAGCAACAGCAGCCCGTACACACCACAGAACACGCTCGGCCCCAGCAGCTGCGCCACGCGATGCCCCGCGTTGTAAAGCACGACGGCATCGGTCTGCTTCACGCTGATTGCGTTCTTCAGATCGACCAGCGGTGCGAAGAGCGCGGCGGCCATGATGTACAGGTTCGCGCCCAGCGCAAAGCTGCCCTTGGCCATGCCGCTGATCGGCAGAAACGTCCCCGCGTATGCGTGATTCCAGCTAACGTAAATGCCCAGCGCGGCGGCCGTCGGCAGCGTCAGCATGATCACGGCTAGCATGCGCGCACGCCACGACTGTTCCGGGAAGCACAGCGCCACCGCGGCTGCCAGCGTCGGCAGCAGAAACACGTCGTCCAGTCGCGACAGGACCACGAACGGCAGGAGCAAGCCGATGCGCAGAAATGGACTACGCAGCCCGCGCGCGGCGAAGAGCGCCTGGGGCGCCAGGTCGTACTGCTGCGCGAACAGAAACAGCAGCGCGCCTCCGAACAGCGTGGATACGCCGCTCTCCATGCCGGAGACCAGCTCCCAGATCGGCTGGCTCGCGAAGATCGAGCCGGCCAACATGTAGTAGACGCCAGGCACCACCAACAAGCCGAGCAGCGTGGAGCGCGTGCAGCGCTGAATCGCCAGCGCGGCCAAGCCGGCTCCGAGCGCCACGCACACGAGGCTGCTCCAGAACGCGAGCTGCAGCGGCGCCATGCTGCCCGCCGCGATACCGCGTGGTGTCAGCGCCGCCAAGTAGTACTGCCAGAGCGGATGAAAACCGTTGGTGGGTGTGCTGCCGTCGAGCGTGAAGAACGCACCGCGCGAGTTGCGCGCGATGGTGAGGTACAGGAACGCGTCGCCACGCACGTACGAGAAATAGCCGCGCGCGCCGATGCGCAGCACCGAGTACACGGGCGGATAGGCGACGGACACGACACTGACCAGAAACAACAGTGCGCGTTGCGGAAGAGGTATTGGGGATGCGTTGGTCACGCGCCCACGTCTGCAATAACTGAGCCCGCAAGCGCGATCAACGCATTGGTCTCGACGCTCACCAAACGCCGCGCCGCGAGTGACAGCTTCGGCGGGCGTGCTCGTTCTCGCGACCTGCGGTCACGAGTGAACGTCGTACTCGCCGCGCCTTCCTGTCGCGCGGCTTCCGACAAAATTGTCTCAAGCGCCCTTCGCGCTCCACGCACTTTCTGCGCGCGCGGCGCCAACTGCGCTCGTCGCACGTTCACGCAGCCGTCGATGCCGTCGCCCCTGTTGGTCGCGTCACCGTTCTCTCCCGGCAGCCTAGGCGCGGATGATCATCTTGAGCGCCTTCTGTTTGGCTGCGTCACCGAAGGTGTCGTAGGCCTTCATCAGCTCAGCCAGCTTGAACTCGTGGGTGATCAACAGCTTCGCTTGCAGCTTGCCGGCTAGCAGCGTCTTCAGCAGCATGGGAGTCGTCACGGTATCGACCAGCCGGGTGGTGATCGTCACGTTCTGCGACCAGAGCTTGTCCAGCTTGAGCATGACGCCTTTGCCGTGAACACCGATGTTCGCAATGTGACCACCCGCGGTCACGATGTCCTGGCACAGCTCGAACGTCGCCGGCACGCCGACCGCCTCGATCGCGACGTCGACACCCTTGCCCGCGGTGAGCGCCATGACGCGCGCGACGGCCTCGCCGTCCTTGCTGTTGATGGTCTGCGTGGCGCCGAATTCTTTGGCTCGGGCAAGCCGATTGTCGTCGACGTCGATCATGATCAGCTCCGACGGCGAATACAGCTGACCTGTCAGCAACGTTGCGAGCCCGATCGGGCCGGCACCGACGATCGCCACCGTATCACCTGGCTTGACGGCGCCGTTCAACACGCCGCACTCGAAGCCGGTGGGCAGAATGTCGCTCAACATCACGAGCGCGTCTTGGTCTGCGCCGTGCGGTATCGCGTACAGGCTCGTTCCCGCGAACGGAATACGCACGTACTCGGCTTGGGTGCCGTCGATCAGATTGCCCAGGATCCAGCCGCCGTTCTGGCAATGCGAGTACATGCCCTTCTTGCACGCGTCGCACTTCAAGCAGGACGTGATGCAGGAAATCAGGACCTGGTCGCCCTTCTTGAAGGCCGACACCGCGGGGCCGACCTCCTCGATGACGCCGATGCCTTCGTGGCCGAGTGTGCGGCCCTCGACGACAGTTGGCACGTCCCCCTTGAGGATGTGCAGATCCGTGCCGCAGATGGTCGTGCGGGTGATCTTCACGATCGCGTCGGTCGCGTCTTTGAGGGTGGGCTTGGGCTTGTCCTCCCAGGCGCGCTTACCGGGTCCTTGATAGATGAGGGCTTTCATGACCGTCCAAATCGAGCAAGTTGCATGCCGCGGGCGTCGCCGCACGAAAGCTTCTGCGACGCCTCGGCACGCGGAGAAAACTGCGCCTGCGCCGTGCCGAGGGCGCAAACGTTTCGCGCCCTCGGCAGCAACCCGGCTTGCGGACCGACCTACTCCGAGACTGGGTTGGCCGGGTTTCCATGGCTTTTCGTCTCTCATGAACTCGCTATCGCTGGGCCGGCGCGCCATTTTCGCCGCCGCCGCCGCCGCCGCCGCCGCCGCCGCCGCCCGCCGGCGTGGCGGCGATCTCGAGCTGCTGGCGCGAGCCGAGCGCGCGGCGCGTGACTCACGCCGCCTGCCGAGGCCCGAGTCGCACCGCTTCGCGTTGACGGCGCTCGCCGTGATCGCCGCGCAGCGCGGAAACAAGCGCACTGCCGAGCACCTGCTCCGCGAGCTCGTCCAGTACTCCAGCGACGTCGGGCACGACGTCTACGTGCACAGCACCCGCCATCAGCTGGGCAAGCTGATCGGAGGCAGACCATACGATTGACTGGCTCGGACCATATCGGTAGGTTTGAGGCATGGGCGAGGCAGTCAAGAAGATCACCGCCAATATCCCGGCGAAGCTGCTCGAGCGCGCGCAAGAAGGCACGGGGCTCGGCATCACCGAGACGCTGGTGGCAGGCCTCGAGGAGCTCGAGCGCAGCCGCAAGCGTTCCGCGTTGCGCCTGCTTCGCGGCAAGGTTCGCTTCGAGCTGAAACTCGACAAGACGCGCCGATGACACTGATCGACACGTCCGCCTGGATCGAGTTCTTTCGCGGGCGCGATCCGATCGCGAGCGCCGTCGACGAAGCGCTCGCAAGCAATGAGGCGGCGCTTTGTGGTCCGATCGAAACCGAGATTCGGCGTGGCCTCGCAAACGAGCGTGAGCGTGCGGCGGTTCTGCCTCTATTCGAGGGCTGCCACTTTCTCGCGCAGCCCGATGCACTCTGGGCGGAGGCTGGCGACCTCGGCTTCGCTCTGCGACGACGCGGCATTACACCGAAAACACTCGACCTGTTGATCGCCGTCCACGCGCTCAGCCATTCGGCAATGCTGCTCACGCTCGACAAAGACTTCGC
>JADGRF010000198.1 GCA_017881055.1 Sandaracinaceae bacterium | reverse complement strand
ACGAGCGCAACGCGCTGGTGTTCCGCGAAGGCGACATGGGCGACAAGCTATTTCTGATCTTGGACGGCAAGATCCGGATCTCGCGCAACTTGGCCGGCATGGGCGAGGAAGCGCTGGCGATCCTCGGACCGGGCGAAGCGTTCGGCGAGATGTCGTTGATCGACGACGTGCCGCGCAGCGCGGATGCCCACGTGCACGAGAAGTGTCGCTTGCTGGTGATCACGCGCGAGGCGTTCGAAGACCTGCTCTTCATCCATAAGGATCTGGCGTACGAGATTCTGTGGAACTTCATCAAGATCCTGTCGCACCGCCTGCGCGAGGCGAACGACAAGATGGCGTTCATGACGGTCAGCGGGAAGTTCTAACTGACCGAGCACTTCGATACGTTGATCGAGAACGTCGAGCACCCAGGCTGCCGACCGGTAGCTGCCCGAGGCTTGCGTGATCGGTCAGCTGCGCCAAGATCTGCGGGCGCGCGGTGAGCAGACGCCGTCCGCTCTCGGTCGCACGAAAGCGTTGCAGCATGCGCTGCGCGCTCGGGCTCCCGGGCTCGCACTGTTAACAATGGTGTAAGTAGCAGCCAAAACGGGGACTGTCAATCGCGGGTGATGTGGGTGTGCTTGACAGCCTCTAGCCGGCAAGCGCATCGTCGGCCGCGCTGCGCGAGCGCTTTTTCGCCGGCAAAAACCAGCGTGTGCGTGATGCGCGGATTTCGAATCGGCACGACTTCGTTCATCTATCGCGCCGGTTGGCACGAGAACGTGGCGCGGCTTGCCGGCCGCGTCGAGGACATCGAGCTTCTGTGCTTCGAGGCCGATCAGCCGAGCGACCTGCCGGGCACGGCAGAGCTTTCCGCGATCGCGGCGCGGCGCGCGGAGCACGGGTTCACGCTCAGTGTCCACACACCACTCTCGGCCAGCCTCGCGAGCTCCGACGAAGCGCGACGGCGCGACGGCGTGGCGAGCGTGCTGCGTGTGATCGAAGCAACACGTAGCCTCGCGCCCGAAGCCTACGTGCTGCACGTGTATCTCGGCGATGGTGAAGGTGACCCGGGGCGGCCGAGCGATCTGCCCGCGTGGCGCGCGCGCGCGGCGCTTTCCATCGAAGAGCTGCTCTTGCGCGGCGTGCCGGCCAGCAGCCTGTGCATCGAGTCGATCGACTACGACCTCACCTGGCTCGAGCCGCTGCTCGTGGACTTCGAGCTGCCTGTCGCGCTCGACATCGGCCACCTGCATCGCGACGGCCGTGCGCTGCGTGAGTTCGTCGATCGCTTTCTGCCTCGCACACGCATCGTGCAGTGGCATGGCACCGATCCCGGCGATCGGGACCACCGCTCGCTCGCGCACTATCCGACACAGGATGCGCGCTGGCTGCTGCGCACGCTGTGCGAGCGCAAGTACACCGGCGTGCTCACACTCGAAGTGTTCCGCGAGGATGATTTCGAAGAATCACTCGCGCTGGTGCACGGGTTGTTGCACGAACAGGAGGTGAGCGCGTGAGCAACAAGATGCGCTCGCTCGTGTTGATCGGCGGCGGCGTGCGCTGTGGCAAGAGCCGATTTGCGCTCACCCGCGCGCGTGCGCTCGGCGAAAGACGTGTGTTCGTAGCCACTGCCGAAGCGCTCGACGACGAGATGGGCGAGCGTGTGGCCGCGCATGCGCGCGAACGCGGCGCAGACTTCCTGACGCGCGAGGCCCCGCGCGAGCTGTGCGACGCGCTGCAGCGCATCGCACACGACGACCGGCCCGACGTAGTCGTGATCGACTGCATCACGCTCTGGCTCTCGAACCTGTTGCTCGCTGGCGGTACGGTCGACGAGCTGGTGGCCCAGACCGAGCGCCTGGTGCGGGAGCTCGCGCACGCACCGTTCCACACGGTGCTCGTGACCAACGAAGTGGGCATGGGCGTCGTGCCCGAGAGCGCGCTCGGTCGACGGTTTCGCGATGCCTCGGGCGCTGCGCATCAGCGCCTCGCGGCGGCCTCTGACGAGATCTACTTCGGCGTGCTCGGCTCGCTCTTGCGTCTGCGCCCCGATCCCATCACGCTCGCGCCCGACCCGAACCTCAGGTGAGCTGATGTCCAACGCGCCGATTCTTGCTGCACTGTGTGCTTCGATCGAGCCCGTCGAGAAGCGTTTCTCGGACCTCACGCAGAAGCGACTCGACGCCAAGACCAAGCCGCGCGGCAGTCTGGGGCGGCTCGAAGACCTGGCGTGTCAGCTGGCATCCGTGCAGCGCACCGCGACGCCGAGTGTGAGCAGCAAGGCCGTGGTCGTGATGGGCGCCGATCATGGCGTGGCGGAAGAAGGCGTGAGCGCGTATCCGCAGGAAGTCACTGCGCAGATGCTGCTCAACTTCGCGCGCGGCGGCGCAGGCATCAACGTGCTTGCGCGCCACAGCGGCGCGCGCGTGGTGGTCGTGGACATCGGCGTTGCGCATCCACTGCCGGCCATGCCGGAGATCTTCAGCCAGCGCGTGCGCGCAGGCACCGCGAACTTCACCAAGGGACCGGCGATGAGCCTCGACGAGGCCACGCGCGCGGTGCTGGTCGGCGCCTCGCTCGCGTCCCAGCTCGCCGACAGCGGCGTGAACTTGATCGGCATCGGCGAGATGGGCATCGCGAACACAACCGCCTCGAGCGCGATGACCGCGGTGCTCACGCGCACAGCCGTGGAAGAAGTCACGGGCCTCGGCACCGGCATCGACTCAGCCACGCGTACGCGCAAGATCGACGTGATCCGTCGCGCAATCCAGGTGAATCGGCCGGACGCGAAGAACCCCATGGACGTGCTGCACAAGCTGGGCGGCCTCGAGATCGCGGGCCTCGCGGGTGTCGTGCTCGGCGCAGCCGCGCGCCAGACCGCCGTCGTGATCGACGGCTTCATCGCCAGCGTGGCCGCGTTGATCGCCACACGCATGGTGCCCGCCGTCGCCGGCTACCTGATCGCGTCGCATCGCTCGGTGGAGATCGGCCACCGCGTGGTGCTGGTCGAGCTCGGTCGCATGCCGCTGCTCGATCTCGGTCTGCGCCTCGGCGAAGGCACGGGTGCGGCGCTCGCGATGAACCTGATCGATGCTGCAGTTGCCGTGCTCTCGGAGATGGCCACGTTCGAGTCCGCCGGCGTCACCGACGCCGGTCGCTGATGCGCCTTGCCATGCGCGTGTTTCGTGCCTTCGCCACGGCTCTCTCGTTTCTCACGCGGATCCCGGTGAGCGTGCGCGCTGTCACGCCGGACGACTTGGGGCGCTCACTCGCGTGTTTCCCTTTGGTGGGTGCACTGCTCGGACTACTCGCCGTCGGCTGCGCGACACTCGCACGGCACACCGTCTCGTACTTGCTCGGCAGCCTGGCCGTGGTCGCGCTCTCGGCGCTGGTCACGGGCGGCCTTCATCTCGACGGCGTCGCCGACCTCTTCGATGGCCTCGGCGGCGCGCGTGGCGACCGTACACGCGCGCTGGCGATCATGCGTGACAGCCGCATCGGCGCGCACGGTGCGACCGCGCTGACGCTCACGCTGCTCGGCAAGACGTTCGCCGGTGCCGAGCTCTTGCAGAGCAACTCGCTGGCCGTGTTCTTCGCCGCGCCCGTGATCGCGCGCTTTTCCGCGGTGCTGCTGATCGTCTGGTTCCCCTACGCGCGCAGCGCGGGCCTGGGCTTCGCGATGCACCAGCGCGCCCGCGTGCTGCATTTGCTGCTGGCGGGCGTGCTGATGGCGGCGTGTCTCGCGCCACTTGGAGCGATCCCTTCGTTTCAGCTGACAGCTGCGGGCATCGTCGTGCTGCTGCTGGCAGCCGCCGTGTCGCGCACGCTCGGCGGGCTGACGGGCGACGTGTATGGCGCGGCGATCGAGCTGTGCGAGCTCACGGTGCTGGTGATCGGCACCATCGTGCGCGTGAAGATCGTGCGCTGACGCGGGTTTCCGCGCTTGTCCGAAACAGTGCGCAACACCCGTCTTGACACCTCTCGACCCCTAGAGCATGTTCCGACGCGTTTCGAGGTGCGGCGTGCATTGGTGCACGGCGTAGGTCGCGGTCTTGGTTTCTCCAGCTCGCAAGCGAGCTGGGCCAGAACCGCGGCTAGGGAAGCCGGTCTGACGCCGGCACGAACCCGTCACGGTAGGCGATCAAAAACTCTCTCGTGAAACCACTGGCTGCTTGCAGCTGGGAAGGTGAGAGAGAAACGGTCGCGAGTCCGGAAACCTGCTCGAAGCCTTTGTTTCTCGTTCGCCTCGGGGATGGTGGATGGATCGGGTTTTCGCAATTCGCGTGCGCCACAGATCCAAGCTCTTTCCGCCTCGTTCGGAAGTGAGCTCGGGTCCTTGCTGTACACGCTCCAGATAACACGGCGCAGCCGCGCGCTCGTGCTGACGGCGCTCTTGTGCGCTGCGAGCGGGCTTGCGCGCGCGCGTGCACAAGACGCGGTGAGCCGGAGCGCAGCCGACTACGGTGCGCGCGCCGAAGTCTCGCGGCCGCTCGCCTCGGTCAACCGCGAAGATCCGACGGCTGCGGGCACCGAGATCGACACAGGCGCGCGCAGCGCGGCGTACGAGACGGTGGACGAAGTGTTGCTGGAAGCACCCGGCGCGCACCCGCTGCGCAGCGGCTGGCTGGGCAGCTTCACGACGGCGTCGTTGCGCGGCGCCGACGTCGAGCAAACCGCGGTGCTGTTCGGCGAGATCCCGATTTCGTCCGCGGACGCCGCCGCGTTCGACTTCAGCACGATTCCCGTCGAGCTGCTCGACCGTATCACCGTGTTCCGCGGTGGCTCTCCACTTTGGCTCGGGCAAAACGCGATCGGTGGCGTGGTGCAACTGCAGCCTCGGCGCGCCGAGGGAAACCTGCTCTCGGGCACCGTCAACGCGGGCTCGTTTTCCACGTACGGAGTGTCGCTGGCCTCGGCCGTCGTTCCCAAGAGCGGAGGCTTCACACTGCTCACGTCAGCTGGCACGCTCGGGACGCGCGGCGACTTCGCCTACGCGGACGACCATCGCACGCCGCTCGACCCGAGCGACGACAGCGAGGTGCGGCGGGCGAACGCCGACATGGTGCAAGGCCATGGCCTCGTGCAAGCCAGCACGGAGCTCGGCCCCGGCCGGCTCACGCTGCTCGGCCTAGGCTTCGAGCGCACCGGCGGCGAACCGGGCGCGCCCTCCGACCCCGCGCACCAGACCCGACGCAGCTACGCGCACGGCCTGGGCGGTGCGAGCTACACGATCGAGCAGACCAACGCGCATGGCGAGCGTGTGCTTCGTCTGCAAGTGCTCGGCTCGGTCGGCCTGTCGCGCGCGCACTTCAGCGATCTGTACGGCGAGATCGGTCCAACCCTTCCGAAGCTGACCAGCGACGGAACCGTCGACGCGTTCGGGCGCATTGCCGTAAGCGCAGCAGCCACGCCGTTTCTCGAGCTCACGCTGCTCGGCAGCGCGCGGCGCGAGCTGTATGCGCACGACGATCCCTTCGGCCGCATCCCGCTGCCGGATTCGACGCGTAGCACGCTCTCTGCCGGCGCCGAGGCCAATCTTCACGGTCGCATCGCCGGCCATCTCCTCGAGCTGCGACCTTCGCTGCAGGTGCAGCACGCGGGAGCCGCGCTACGCAGCGAGCACTTCGCGGGCCTGGTGCAGACCAACTCGCAAAACACCTTACCCACGTACCGCACTGCGCTTGGCGTCGAGCTCCTGCCCGACGTCACGCTCAGCGCATCGACGGCCAGCGGCGTGCGTACACCGAGCCTCGGCGAGCTGTTCGGCGACGGCGTGCTCATTCTCGGCAACACCTCGCTCGAGGCCGAGAAGAGCCGCAGCTACGACATCGGGCTGGTCGACGTGACCTGCCTCGGCGACTTCTCCGGCAGCTTCGAAGCACGGGTCTTCGATCTGTCAATCGCCAACCAGGTCGTTTTCATCCGCAACTCGTTCGCACAGCTGTTCCCGATCAACCTGCAGCACAGCGACGTGCGCGGCCTCGAGCTCGGCGCGCACACCAACTACGGCCAGCACATTTCGCTGGCGGGTGCCGCCACGCTGCTCGACACCGAAGGTAAGCCCGGCAAGCGCTTGCCCAACCGGCCGGGCACCACGTTCTTCGTCGAGCCCGGCGCGAGCACGAGCGCGCTTGGTCCGTTCGACGCGCTGCGATTCTTCGTGAGCGCCAACTACGCGTCGCAGAGCTACGACGACCCCGACAACGCGGCGTTGCCCAAGCACAGCCAGATCTTCTTCGACGCTGGCACGACGTTCGCGTTCGCACACGAGCATGCCGAGCTGCGCATCACCGCGAGCGATCTCTTCGATCGCGGCGGCTCGGACCTGCGCCACTTTCCACTTCCGGGAAGGACCGTCATGGCGTCCTTCTCCTACCGAGAGGACACGAAATGAAGAAGCTACTTGGTTCACTACTGGCGTGCGCGCTGCTCGGCGCGTGCAACGACTCCACCACCGCGTCGGGCCTTTCCGCTGCGCACCACGACGGTTACTTCGCTGTCGTCTCGACCAACTACACGGGCGCGACCACGATCTCGCTGCTCGGCAAGGAGGGCGACGTGGTGCACGCCGAGTGGGTCGGCTCGAAGACGCAGGACGCGAACCTGCGGATCCCGCTCGCCGACGACGTGGTACTTCCGTCGACGTCGTATTCGCGGCGCTATTTGACCACGATCGAGCGCGGGCTCGGTGTGGTCACACGCTTCGACATCGACGCGGGCAAGGTGCTCGGTCAGCTGCGTACCGACGAGTCCGTGGCCACGGACAAGGCCGCGTTCCACAGCAATCCGCAGGACGTCTACTACGTCAGCGAGACCAGCGCGTGGGTCAGCCGCTGGGCGGGAAACCCCGACAAAGCCGCCAAAGCCAGCGAGCTCGGCACGGATCTGATCGAGTTCGATCCGAGCACGATGAAGCGCAAAGGCCGCCGGATCGATCTGTCGCAGTACACGACGGTCATCGAGGAGATCACGTACGACGACAAGTTCAACCCGATCGGCATGCAGAAGAGCCCGGCGTATGCGCGCCCGACGGCGCTCGTGCCCGCGGGCGACTTCGTCGTGGTGGGCCTGGTGCGTGCCACGGACGCCTTCAACTACGCGCCCGGTATGGTCGCCGTGGTCGACCCGAAGACCGGCAAAGTCAGCGATGCGGTCGAGCTCACGGGCGCGAGCAACTGTGGCGAAGTGAAGCCTGTGCTGAACCAGAAGAGCCAAGTCCTCGTGGCGTGCATCGGCGCATGGGGCGACGGCGGTGCAGCTGCGGGCCTGTTCAAGCTCGCGGTCAGCAGCACTGGCCAAGCGACGGTCGTCAGCAGCTTCTTGGTCGCCGACCACAAGGACGCGGCCGATACGAATGCCAACATCGTCTCGCTCGGCGGGGACCTCGTCGTGGCCGTGGCCGCCGGCTCGCTCGACGCGAAGATGAAAGTCTCCGTGCCCGACGCCGTGTACAGCGTGGATCTCGCAACCGGCAAACAAACCAAGCTGTACGCGAGCCAAGGCGCGTATGCGTTAGGCGTTCCAGCCTACGATGCCGAGAGCGGCGTGCTGCTCGTGCCAGACGCCGGCGATGTATCCACCCCGCTGTACGGCGTGGAGCGCTTCATCGTCGACAAGAGCGGCTCGATCGAGAAGGACGTGTTCCTGAAGGTGGCCCCGACCACCACGCTCGCCGCGCGTGAAGTCCACGCCCTCTAGAGCAGCTCGGACCATCCGCTTCACGCGTGCTAGGGACCGGCGTAGGTCGCGAGGCCTGCGTCGGTCGCAAATGCGATCGAGCCGTTCGGTAGCACGGCGAGCGCACGCACACTGTTGCTGGGCAGTCCATCGGCGGTCGTGAACGTGGTGAACGACGGAATGCTCGGATCGAACCGACTCACACCGGCCGCGGTCGCGATCCAGATCACGTCGCGCGCCATGCTCGCGATGTTCGGGTGAGCGACCGCGATGTCGCGCACGTCGTTGCTTGCGAGGCCCAGATCGGGTCGCTGCCCCATTGCGACACGTACTTCTCCAGCGCATCAGGGTCGCGCCGCGCTCGGGATGTCGATCTCGGCCGTGGGCGCGCCGGCGAGCGAGAGCAGCTCGGGCTTGGTCGCCAGCTCGGGGAAGTGCTCGCGGTAACGCGTCGTCGCCAGCGCCCGCGCGGTACCCGCGTGGAGTTGTCGAATGCGCCGGCCCCTGAGGCTCGCCGTCCATTTCCACACCATCGCCATCGATGGCGTGTACGTGATGGATGCTGCTGACAGCGGCACCCTGCGTTTCTTGCCGCTACCGGAGTCCTCGCTTGCAGAGGTTCAGCTGCTGGCCGAAGCTGTCGCTGCACGCATCGATGCGCTTCGTGACACCCGAAGGGGTGACCGGGTGCTGCGCAAGCACGGCCGCTACGTCGATGAGCACACCGATGAGCACGCTGCAAAGCCCGTCGAGCAGGTCGCGCTGCACGCCTGCTATGAGGCCTCGGCGCAGGGACAGCAGCTCCTGGGCGCATCGGCTGGCAAGCCGGTGCTTCGATTGCTCGGTGCAGCGCCTGCCTCCGACACTGGCCCCGAGCGTGGGCTGGTGGGTGAGGCGCGCGGCGTCAATGTGCACGCCTCCGCCAGCGTGCACGGTCGCGACAAGAAGCAGCTGGAGCGCTGGTGTCGTTGTCTGATGCGTCCGCCGCTCTCCCAACGCGCTTCGTGATACCCGAAGGGGTACGCTTGCGTGAGCCGTGCACGACGCCCGGCGCCATCGCGCGTGACATGGCTCACGCGGGCTTGGTCTCGCAGCCGCCGCCATCGGCTGCGAGACCGTGGCGAGTTCATTCCTCGCAACTGCGGCTCGCGATCAACTGATCCCCCTGTGCATGCTCCCACGGCGGCTTTGCGCAGCCTGCAGGAGACGCGGGGGTGCGTGTGATGGCGGGTTGCGGGGGGTCGGGTGGCAGGGGCAGGTGAACAGCGTCACCACAATCGGGGCGCTGGCAGACTCAGATCTCGCGCCGGGCGAGGGTTCGAGACAGCCTGCGCTCACGTGCCGGGCGTCGTCGCTGGACGCGGCCGAGTCGGTTGTCTCGCCTGGTGCCTCGTTTCGCCAAGGCTGTCAGTCCCCTGCGAGCAAGCCGCGGCCCACGACTTTGAGCGTCAGGATCGGCTTTACGCCTTCGAAGATGGGCAACACGAGCGCGTCGACCACGTAGCGGCTGATCGCATATTCTTCGGCGTAGCCCCAGCCACCGTGAAGCAGCTGACACTGCTGGGTGATGTCGACCGCCACGTCGCATGCAAACAACTTGGCCTGCGCCGCGATCAGTGAGGCTTTGCGCTCATCGTGGTCCATTTCGAGCGCTGCGGCGTACGTGATCGCGCGCGCAGCGGCAAGCCGTACCGCCATCCTGCCCAGCATATGTTGCGTGAGCTGAAAGTTGATGGTGGCGTGTCCGAATTGCCTGCGCGCGTTGACGTACTTGCAGGTGGTCTCGATCGCAGCTTGCGCGACCCCGCAGGCGCGCCCGCCGGTTTGCAGCCGGCCCGCCGCGAAGCCCGCCATCTGCAAGTAGAAGCCGCGGCCAACGCCCTGCGCCATGCCGATCAAGTTCTCTGCCGGCACGAAGAAGCGCTCGAACGTCATCGAGAATGAATGCATGCCCCGGTAACCGATGGTGCGGTCGGCGGTGGCGATGAGACTTCCCCCGTGCGCTTGCTTCATTTCGAACTTGTGCCCATCGAAGCGATCCTTCTCGACGATGAAGAGCGACAAACCTTTGGCGCCCTTGGTCGCATCGGGATCGGTGCGCGCGAGCACGGCCAGCACGTTGGATCGAAGGCGCACCGCAGGTGGTGAGCTTCATGCCCGGAATGATGAACTCGATCTGAGCCTGCTCCACGCACGCGATCTCGCCCAGGCATGACCGGTCCAGCCCAGACACCCACCGTCTTCATGAACGCAGCTGCAGCGGAAACGCTGAAGTCGCTGAAGTGCGTCACTGCGCTCGCGGCTTGCGGCTACTCGCCTAGCGACTTCGGAAGCTACGCGGAGATCTACGACCGGACCGGCGAGCGCGCGAAGAAGACCGACGGCGTGTACGTGGCCGGACAGAACGGGCAGATCGATCCCGAAAAAGATCCCAAGGCCCACCAAGACTTTCTCGGCAGCTGCCAGTCCGGCCACATCTCGGAGAACTGTCGCCACCAGGGGGGCAAGCGCGGCGACGAAGACAAGAACTACTGCCCCTACTACGACAGCAACGAAGCGCCGTGCATGCCGCACGCCGGCAACGCTTTCAGTCCCAGCACGCAGCACGGCGCCGTGCTGATTCAAGATCGGCAAACCCGCAAGGACGCGAAAGACGACCCCGGCGTGAACCAACCGCTCGGCCTCGAGCGCGAGAAAGACGCCACGCGCAAAGCCATCGACGCCTCGCTCGACTGGGGCATGAAGGACGAACAAGCCGTCGCGAAAGAGCCCAAAGACAAGCGCTACGCCGCGATCGCGGCGCTCAACTCGCACGACCCCGAGATTGCAGCTGCCCAAGCCAAAGGCGACGGCGCGCTCAAAGACGCGATCCAGAAGAAGTACCAGGAAAAGAAGAAGGACGCCGCGGACTGCATCGAGAGCTTCGTCGACGCGCAGTGGAAGAAGATGGCCAAGGACACCAAGGCCAAGAAGGAGAATGCCGCAGCGGACGCAAAGAAAGCATCCGACGCCGCCGACGCCAAAGTCGGCGAGCTCGAAGCCGCCAAGAAGAGCGGCAAAGCCATGGACAAAGAGCTAGCGCAAGCGCGCAAAGATCAAAGCGCCGCAAACGAAAACCGCGACGACACGCAGAAGAAAGCCGATGCTGTCGCAGGCGACCCCGACAAGGCAGCTGACGCCTGCCGCGGGTTGGCGCGAGCGAAGGGCAAGCCGGT
>JADGRF010000197.1 GCA_017881055.1 Sandaracinaceae bacterium | reverse complement strand
TTCACTGACGGGGGCGCGCGCGGGTCGTCGTGCTCGCCGCTCGTGGCAATGGCATGGTCGATCCGCGATGGACGGGGGCTGTTAACTGTGATGCAAGCAGCGCGACGTGGTGCTTGGCGCGTCCGCCAGCCGTTGTGCACTTCCACGCCCGGCTGTGCGCGTCGACCCACGCCCGCCCCCTCGCGTCATCGCGAGCAGACTCTCCGCGCGCCACCCTTGGTATAGACTGGCGAACACCTCATCGTCGCTCCAGATCGCAAATGCCTTGGCGATCCGTTGCAGCTGACGGCTGTCAGGGAGCGAGTGGCGCTGGGATGGGCGGCGCAGGGGTCGAGGAGGCAGTGACGCGCACAGCCGGGCGTGGAAGTGCAGAAGGCTCGCGGACGCACCACGCTTACGGCTTCAGTTCAACCGCTGACTGTCCACAGCCCTCGGCCAGCGCGCGCCACCGACGCTGTTGCCACGAGCGGCGAGCACGACACTGCCTCCTCGACACCGTTCAGGAAGCCGACCCTCCCAGCCCCCGAGCGACCCCGAGCACGACACTGCCTCCTCGGCACCGTTCAGGAATCAAATCCCAAGCACTATGAGCGGCTCACCAGCCGCGGCGGGGATCGCGGACGCCGGGGATCGAGAACGAGGGATCGAAGGGGCTGCGGACGCCGGCGATTGGGAAGGGGTAGGGGTTGCTGTAGCCGCGGTGCTCGCAGCTTCGTCCGGCGCCGCAGCCGTCGACGTCGAGCACGCGCGCTGGGGCGCCGTAGGATCCGTAGTAACGCGGGGTGTAATACGCCGGTGTCGCGACTTGTTGTTGCGCGGCGGCAGCAGCTTGGGCCTGGTTCTGTGCGAGGCGATTGCGCTCGGCGTCGAGCTTGGCTTTCTCCGCCACCAGCTCGGCCTTTCTACTTTCGAGCTCGGCTCGCGCCATGTCGCGGTGGCTCTCTGCGATCTCGGTCTCGGCGCGCATGCGCTCCAGCTCCAGCGCTTGCCCCTGCGACATCCACTGGCCGTCGTGCTTGACCATGCCCTTGGCATGCATCGCGTCGTCTTCGGTGACCCAGCTCGAGCCTTCCTTCACGTAGCCGAGGCGCAGGCGCGCCTGCTCGTTGTTCGCATCGATGTCGAGGATCTCGCGCAACACCTGCTGCTCGCGGCTGCGCATGTCGTGATCGCGGCAGTAGTCGGCGAGCACGAAGCGGGCCTTCACGTCGCCTGCACGAAGCTTCGCGTACCGCGCCTGAAACTGATCGACGATCGACTCGCTGGTCTCGATGCGCTCGATCGACTCGGCCGGCAACGAGATCTCCCCGTCGCTGAGCTCGATGACGACCTTGTCGCCGTGGCGAGTGGCCTTGCCCTCGATCACGGTGCCACCGATCAAGAAGGTCTTGTCGGCCTGGGCCACGCGCGCGGTCACGCTTCCGCAGGCGAGCGCGAGCACGCAAAAGGCCACTCGCAACCACCGGTCCCATCGCGTCATCGCCCGCCTCTTCGAACACAACCTGCGCTGCCATCAAGTATTCCCGAAACGGCCGACAGCGCCAACTGGAGCCGCCTACCGTGTGGGTGTCGCGGTTGGTTCCGCTGACCGTGTGCGCCGAAAATGCCAGGAGCTGCGGCGGCTCAGAACTGAAAGACCAGCTCGCCGGAGCGCACCATGCCGAGCTCGTCGCGCGCGATGCGCTCGACGGCGTGCGGATCGTGCTTGAGCGCTTCGACTTCGCGCTTCAGATCGTGGAGCTCCGTCTGCGTGCGCTCGTTGTTGTCGCGCAAGCGCGCTAGCTCGGAGCGGAGCGCGCGATAACGTGGCAGTCCCTGCTCGTCCAAGATGTGCAGCGGTACAGCAACGACCGTGAACACCAACAAGCCAAAAGGAAGCAGCCATACTGGCGACGACGCGCCCGTCTCACGCATGCCGCCAATCTGCAACGAGCACCCGCGTCCGGTCCAGTTCACGACACGCGCGCGTCACGACACTGAACACGCGAAGCGCTGCCGCTCTACACAGCCTCTATCCGTGGAGCAGCCACTCCGTGATAGCGAACAGGCCAGCGCCTGCGCTCATGCCGGCCAGCGCGCGCCCTGCGCCGTGCTTGCGCAGGTGGCTCGCGATCCCGAGCCCGACGCCGACGGTGACACCGGCGGTGATCGCGAGTGCGTAGGTCAACACGGGCAACACCGCGAAGATCGCGAACGCTCCGCACAGCGAGGCTGCTGCCACGATCCACACACCGTGCCGTGCCGTGCGCGTCTCGCCGCCGCCGGCGTAGGTGAGCGCCGCCGCCGCCGCGCCCTCCGGTAGCTTGTGCAGCAGCACGAAGAACGCGACGAAGAGACCGAGCTCGCGCTTGCCCGTCGCCAGCGAGGCGCTGACTGCGACGCCATCCAAGAGCGAGTGCAACGCGAGGCCCCACACCGCCATGCGCGCGTCGTAGAGTGAAAGCTCGGGCGCGGGTTGCCGTGCATGCGGGTCGTGCGCATGCGGGTCGTGGTGCGCGTGCGCGTGCTGAGCGGACGCGCCGTGGTGGCCGAGACGATGCAGCCAGAGCATGCCGCCGAGAGCGGCAAGCGCGAGCGCCGAGACGAGCCACGCCGACACGTTCCCCTCGAGCGCTTCCGGCAACGCGCCCAGGGCCCCGAGCGCGACCAAGAACCCGGCGCCCAGGGCTGCGAACGTGCCCTCGATGCCCCGCCCGCGGCCGCGAGCGCGCGCTGGACCGACCAGCCCACCGCCGATCAGGATCGCGGCGGCAGCCAGGCATCCGTACAGCGTGGCCACCCAATATGGAATGCCGGTCGTCACGTGGGCCGCTGCTCTAAATCGGCGCGAGGCATTGGGCAACAGCCGAGCGGCCGATCGTTGAGCGCGGTCGTGTCTGCGCCTGGCCCAACTGGGCTTGGACGACAATGCCTACATCGCCGCAAGTTGCTGGAAAGCTTGCCAATAAGAGCCGCGATGCGGGACCATTAACGGGTTGTGATGGTCGGCGGTCGCGGTTTATCCTGGCCAGCCGATCGAGGCTCCGGTTGCGTAGACGACCGCGCCGGAGGATTTTGCCGTGAATACCGCCGACGAAAATACCAAAGTGCCCGCCGAGCAAACCGCCGGCGATAACCCCAGTGTCCCGCCGGGAGGCAACGTCAACGCCGCCTCCGATGCGCCCAAAGTCGATCCGCTCGTCGCCGAGCGCGATCACTTGAAGGAGCAACTGCTGCGGACGGCTGCGGACTTCGACAACTTCCGCAAGCGCGCGCGCCGCGAGCTCGAGGAAGCGAAGATGCGCGGCAAGGACGACGCGCTCAAAGACATCCTGCCCGTGTTCGACAACTTGGAGCGTGCGGTGGCCGCCGCGGACAGCGCGCAGAGCGTCGCCTCCGTCGTCGAGGGCGTGAAGATGGTGCTCAAGCTGTTTCAAGACACGGCCGAGCGCATGGGCCTCAACCGTGTGCCCACCGTCGGTCAACGCTTCGATCCCGCGATGCACGAAGCGATTCAGCAGAAGGAAACCGACGAAGCGCCGCCGGGCGCCATCATCGCGGAGATCGTGCCGGGCTACATGTTCGGTCAGCGGCTGTTGCGTGCGGCCATGGTCGTAGTCGCGCGTCGTCCGCAGCCCGCCAAGCCGGATCTTGCCGCGCCGCCCGATAATGGCGAAGCGTCTGCAGCCAATGGCGGCAACACAGGCAATGGTGAAACCAGCGCATGAGCAAGATCATCGGCATCGATCTCGGCACGACGAACAGCTGCGTAGCGATCATCGAGACCGGCGACCCGGTAGTCATTCCCAACACCGAGGGTGCGCGCACCACGCCCTCGATCGTGGGCTTCACCGAGAGCGGTGAGCGGCGCGTGGGCCAAGTGGCCAAGCGCCAAGCGGTCACCAACGCCGAGAACACCATCTACGGCATCAAACGCTTGATGGGTCAGCGCTACGACGCGCCCATGACCAAGCGCGTGCGCGAGCACGTCTCGTACCGCGTGGCCGAGCAATCGAACGGCGACGCGGCGGTGGAAGTGCGCGGCGAGATCTTCAGCCCGCCCGAAATCTCCGCGATGGTGCTCGACACCATGCGCTCGATCGCCGAGAGCTACCTCGGCACCACCATCACCGAAGCGGTGATCACGGTTCCCGCATACTTCGACGACGCGCAGCGCAACGCGACCAAAGCCGCGGGCAAGATCGCCGGGCTCGACGTCAAGCGCATCATCAACGAGCCTACGGCGGCCGCGATCGCCTACGGCTTCGACAAGCAGAGCAAGGGCACCGAGCGCATCGTCGTGTACGACTTGGGCGGCGGCACGTTCGACGTGTCGATCCTCGAGATCTCCGATGGCGTGTTCAGCGTGCGCGCCGTTGCAGGTGACACGCACCTCGGCGGCGAAGACTTCGACAACGCCGTGATCGACTTCCTCGCGACCAAGTTCCAGAAGGAAACGGGCATCGACCTGCTCCAGGACCGCATCGCGCTGCAGCGCCTCAAGGAGCAGGCCGAGCGCGCGCGGCACGAGCTGTCGTCGTCGCTCGAGACCGAGATCAACCTGCCATTCATCGCGTCGGATGCCACCGGCCCGAAGCACTTGGTGACCACGTTCAAGCGCAACGAGCTGGAGCTGCTCACGGAAGATCTAGTCGAGCGCACGTTGGGCCCGTGTCAGCAGGCGCTCGAAGATTCCGGCCTGAAGATCGGCGACATCGACGAGGTGATCCTGGTCGGCGGCATGACGCGCATGCCTCTGGTGCAAAAGCGCGTGCAGGACTTCTTCCAGAAGGCGCCGCACAAGGGCGTGAACCCAGACGAGGTGGTCGCCATCGGCGCGGCGATTCAAGGCGCGGCGCTCAGCGGTGAAGTCGAAGAAGTGCTGCTGCTCGACGTCACCCCGCTCTCGCTCGGCGTCGAGGCGGGCGGCGGCGTGTTCTTCAAGCTGATCGAGCGCAACACCACCATCCCGACGCACAAGAGCGAGGTGTTCACGACCAGCGTGGACAACCAGTCGTTCGTGCCGATCCACGTCTTGCAGGGCGAGCGCGAGATGGCCGCGGACAACAAATCGCTCTCCCAGTTCGAGCTGACCGACATTCCGCCTGCGCCACGTGGCCTGCCGCAGATTCAGGTCAACTTCGACATCGACGCCGAAGGCATCCTGCACGTCTCCGCGAAGGATCTCGGCACCGGTCGCGAGAAGGCCGTGAACGTGGTCGCATCGAGCGGCCTGTCCCAGGACGACATCACGAAGATCGTCGAGCAAGCCGACAAGTTCAGGCAGAGCGACACCAAGCGCAAAGAGCTGGCCGAGCTGAAGAACAACGCCGAGGCGCTGCTCTACACGAGCGAGCGCGCAGTCGAAGAGTGCGCGACGCTGGTCGACAAGAGCATCATCGAGCACGTGCGCGGCGACATCGCGTACCTGCGCGAGCTGATCTCCGGCACGGGCGATGCGATCGCGATTCGCGATGCGCTCGCGCAGCTGGAGGCGAGCGCATACAAGATCGCCGAAGCCATGTACGGCGACGCCAGCGCCAATGCCGCCGCACCCGGTGGCGCCAGTGCCGAGAAGAAGTA
>JADGRF010000196.1 GCA_017881055.1 Sandaracinaceae bacterium | reverse complement strand
CCTGCGAGCGGACTCGCGTCTGGCCGCTCGGCGTGCAGCTGCAGCGTGTAGGGGACGAGCTGCGGGTCGGCGCCGCATCCCGTAACGCTGGCCAGCGCGAGACACGTGCTCCAGTGAATGAGCGCGCTCATGAGCAGCCGCCTCCGCTTCGGTCCTCGCTGCCAAGCCCGTGACACCGTTCCGCGAGCCTGCGCTGCAGCACGGCTGACGCGAGCGCATACGCACTGTCCTCCGGGTGATCCGCGGTGAGCCTGCGATAAGCACTGGCGGCGTGCTCGTAGTCTCCGCGCATCAGCCAAGCCACAGCGTCCTCGGGTTGGATGGCAGGAGCGTTGGAGGTTTCGGCGGTCGCGGCTGAAGGCAGCGGCGAGGGCACGTTGCGCGCGCGGGGTCCCGTCGAGGGAAGGGTTTGTTGCGATGCAGCGCGTGGTGTCGGCCTGCCGGGTGCTTGCGTGCGCGGGCCCCACAGGCGGAGCGCAGCGAAACCGGACAGCGCCAAAAGGATGAGTGTCGCGGCGCCGATGCCGACGAGGCGACGAGCCCCTCTTGGCATGCGCCGGAGCCGCCGCCGCGCGACCGGTTGAGTATCCATGCGGGCTACGCCGCCGGCGGTCCCGCGCGACGCCGGCGGGGGTCGGGTCGGCGCCACCGATGCCGCTTGCCGCCGGGTGAGCTGAGTGCTTGGACATGCTTGCGTCGGCGCAAGCGCGACCCGCTCGCGCGCCAGCAGCGCGTGCTCGACTCCCGGTGAGCAGGCACGGGTGGGCGGATCCTCTTTCGGGGTGCGTGCCCGCGCATGCTTCGGTCGTGGCTTCAAGAGGCGCGTGATGTCAGCTGCAACGCGCGTTTCTGGCTCGTTCATGACTCGTGCTCCTCGCGGGTCCGGCGTTCCCGCAGCATGTAGCCGTCGCTTGGATCCGGCCCGAGCACGTGCGCGACCTCGGACACGCGCCGCCGCCCGTCCGCGCAGCGCTCCACTTGGATCACCATGTCGATGCCGGATGCGATGCGTGAGCGCAGCGCCGTGAGCGGCATCCGCACATCGCTCATCATCGCCATGGTCTCGAGCCGCGCCAGGGCATCGCGCGGGCTGGCCGCGTGCAGCGTGGACATGCAGCCGCCGTGCCCCGAGGTCGTGGCCGCGATCAGCTCCAGCGCTTCCGCCCCGCGGATCTCGCCGACCACGATGCGATCGGGACGCATGCGCAGCGTGGCTCTGAACAGATCGCGGATCGACACCTGTCCGCGGCCTTCCGCATCGCCCGGCTGGGCTTCCAGGTGCACGACGTGCTGCCGCTGAAGCTCGAGCTCGTGCGAGTCCTCCATGACCACCACGCGCTCGGTGTCGGGGATCAGCGCGGAGAGCGCATTCAGCAGCGAAGTCTTGCCGGTGCCCGTGCCACCCGAGATCAGCAGGTTCTGCTTGCCGCGGATCGCGGCCGCGATCTCCGCTGCGGTGTCGGCGTCGAGCGCGCCGCGAGAGACGAGATCGGCCACCGTGAGCGGCGTTCGTGAAAAACGCCGGATGCTGACCATGGGTCCGTCAGGGGCAGCCGGTGGGACCACCGCTTGCAGGCGCGAGCCATCGGGCAGGCGCCCCTCGAGCAGCGGATGTGCGGCGTCGAAAGGTCGGCCCACGAACTGCGCCACGTTGCGCAGCGCGGCGAGCAGCGCTTCCGCGCTCGGGAAACTCAGCTTCGTGGCCTCGATCCGCCCGCATCGCTCGCAGTAGATGCGCGCGTGTCCGTTCAGCATGATCTCGCTCACGCTGGCGTCATGGAGCAGCTCGGCGATCGGCTCGAGCAAGGTTGCTAGCATCTGTTCGTGGAACGCCTGGCGGATCATCGCTGCGCCTCCGGCTCGGGTTGCATACGCAAGAAGCTCCGTGCCTCGTAGGCGTGCGGTCCGTTGGGCGCGAGCGCGAGGTAGTGATCGTAGAGCTCCCGCGTCGCGGCGGATGGCGCGCGGGCGTCGGGCGCCAGTGTCGCCAGCAGGTAGTAGGCCTCGGCATGATCAGGCGCGTCCTCGACCACATGTCGCAGCTCCTGCTTGGCTTCGTCGGTGCGAGTCAACGCCAGCTCGACCGACGCGAGCACGTAACGCAGCTGCCACGCATGCGGATGAGTGAGCAGATACGCGCGCGCGTAGGTTGCTGCTGCTCCGAGCCGCGATGCGGCAATGCAGACATGCAGCAGCGAGCGCAGGATCCGCGGGTCCTGGCCGTGGCTGCGCCAGGCGCTGGCGAGATACTGCTCGGCGCGGACGAGATCCCCGGCGCGTGCGAAGCGGAGGCCTTCTGCGAGGTGGCGTTGGGCCCGCGACCCAGCGCTCGGCTCGGACGTCGCCGTGCGCGCGGGAGGGTTCACGGTGTTGCTCGCGCAACCCTGCGAGGCGAGCAAGCCGAGCAGGAGCCACGCGCGCGAGTTGCGCGTGCTCGTCCGGCAGAGCCGCGTCATGGCTCACTCCGCTCGATGCGCAGCAGCCACGTGGTGTAGGTGTCCTCGCGGCCTGCGAGCACCGCCAGCAAGCCGTGGCTTTCCCGGCGTGCGTCTTCCATCCGACCGGTGTCGAGCGCACGAGCCAGGCGTGTGCGTCGTCGTCGATAGTCCTGTTCGAGCCGCTGCTGCCAGCTGCGCAGCTCGTTCCGTGAGGCAGTCGCGCTGTCGCCGAAGTCACCCGCCGCCTCGCGACAGGCCACGGCTTCCGATAGCAGCGACAGCGCGTCGCTGCCATCGCTCGGTGAGAATGCGCGGCGCTCGAGCTTGGCGCGTGCGGCCGCCGCCAGCTGGTTCGCGCGCGCTTCGGGTCGCGCGCCGGCGCGGCAGCTCACTTGCGGTCGGTACAGAGGCGCGGGGGGTGGGGCGCCAGGAACGTCCGAGTAGAAAACGGTCCCGAGCGAGATGATGGTCGCGAGCGTGACCGCCGCGCCGAGGCCGAGGGCGAATCGTGTCTTCAGCTGTTGCTTCACGACACGAACATCGGCCGGGGCTCTTTGCGGTTGCGCCCTTGGCTCAAAGTCCGGTGCCGTTCACGATGAACGGCGAGAATAGGAGCAGCATGATCGCCGCCAAGAGCAGCAAGAGCGGCAGCAACAACAACACGGCGGCACGCGCCGCGGCTTGTTCCGCGTTGACGCTGCGTCGCATACGTAGCACGCGCGCCTGGATCTCGATTGCAGTGGCGAGCGGCGTGCCCTTCTGCTCGGCTTGGATCACGGTGTTCACGAAATCGATCACGGCTACGCAAGGGACGGCGTCTGCGAATGCTCGAAGCGCGTCGCGACGCGTGTGACCCATCCTGAGCGCCAGCGAGATCTGCTCGACCTCCTGCGCGAGCGCGCTGGTCGCGTCGGCGCTGCGTCGTAGCCAGAGCTGGAGCGCGCCCGTGAAATCGAGCCCCGCGCTCATGCAGAGCGAGAGCAGATCGATCGCGCTCGGGAGATCGCGCTCGATTTGCCGCTGCCGCCGGCTGCGACACTGGTGCACGCGAGTCACGGGGATTGCTGCTGCGAGCGCGAGCCCGGCGATTCCGCCCGCGAGCGGTGTCAGCTGGAGCATTGGCGCAACGAACATGCCGAGCGCTGCGCCCAGCGGCGCGACGAGCAGACTGCAGGCGATCAGCTCGTCGGCGGTCAGGCCGAGCGCGTTGCCGGACTGGCGCAGGAGCAGCGTGAGGGCGTCGCGCGTTTCGATCATCGGCCAGCGTGCAACCCAGGCGGTTGCGGCTCGCAGCAGCGGCTCGAGCGAGCGCAGTAGCGGGAGGTTGCTCTGCGCTAGCGCGCGGCGTGCTCCGCGTGGTCCGGCGAGCGCATGGGTCTGCAGGCGCCGTGCGGCGTGGACCAAGCACGCGAAGCCGAACGCAAGCAGCGCTTCGGCAGCCCATGCCCAAAGGCGTGGCGGTGCGTTCATATGTCGACCTGCACGATGCGCCGCGCGAACAGCACAGCGACCAGCCAGAGGGCGAGTGCCGCGGCCAAGACGGCATGGCCCGTGGCTGTGCTGCTAAGTGGTCGCAGAAAGTCCGGATCGAGCTGCGCGAGCAGGGCGAAGAATGGGCCTGGCAACACTGCGATCACGACGGCCTGGGTCTTGCCCTCGGCAGTCTTCGTTCGCACGACACCGTCGAGGCGCGACATCTCGCGCAGGGTTGCAGCTGCACGTTCGAGGCACTCGCTCACGCCACCGCCCGAGGAACGCGCGACCTGCAACGTCAACACCAGCGCGGTGAACGCGCGGCCGCCGATGCGCCGCGCCGCGTTATCGAGCGCGCTATCGAGGGGTGTGCCGAGGCGGTATTCCTTGAGCAGCAGATCGAGCTCGTCGCGCAATGGCGGTGCGGTCGTTGCGATGGTCGAGCCGAGCGCTTCACCGAGCGAGGGCGTTGCACGCAAGGTGTTCGCGAGCGCGACGAGCCACGGATCCAGCTGCAGATCGAGCTGCGTGACACGCGCAGCGCGCAGATGCGTGAGCCACGGGCCGGGAGCACAGATAGCGAGGGCTACCCCTGCCAGCGGCCACGGCGACGCGAGCACCCGCGCAAACGCAAGCCCGAGCAAGCACACGGTCGCCTGCGTTGCCAGCAGCGGGCGGGCGCCGAACGAGGCGCGGATGAAGGCCAGGTCCCTGTCGAATCGCGCACCCGCGGTGGCAAGGCAGTCCGGGGTCGTGGCTGCACACCAAACGATTGCCAGCGCGGCGCCCGATCCGCCACCCAGCAAGGCAATTGCGAGCCAGCGCAGCGCGAGGAGCAGGATCATAGAAATGCACCGTCATCCACGAGGCCGAGCTGCACGAACGAATCGATGCACGCAGGCAAATAGCCCGTGGCACGGAATTCACCGTGGACCCTCTCGCCAGCAGCAGCGAAGGGCTCGAAGCAGAAGATGTCGGACAGCTGAAGCTCACCCGCCTCGTCGATGCCGCGCACTTCGCTAATGCAGCTGACGCGACGCGAGCCGTCTGCGTAGCGCGTCTGCTGAACGATCAGGTGGATGCTGGTGGCGAGCTGGGCCCGAATCGCACGCAGCGGCAAGTCGAGGCCGGCCATCAGGCACAGCGTCTCCAGGCGCGCGATCGCTTCCTTTGGGCTGTTGGCGTGTGTGGTCGTCATGGAGCCCTCGTGCCCGGTGTTCATGGCCTGCAACATGTCGATGGCCTCGCCGCCGCGGCACTCGCCGACCACGATGCGATCCGGTCGCATGCGCAGCGCGTTCTTCACGAGGTCGCGGATCGTGACCTCGCCCCGGCCCTCGAGGTTGGGCGGTCGGGCTTCGAGCGCCACCACGTGCGGCTGGTCGAGGCGCAGCTCGGCCGCGTCCTCGATCGTCACGATGCGTTCGTGGGCAGGTACAGCGGCGGAGAGTACGTTCAGCAGCGTGGTCTTGCCGCTGCCGGTGCCGCCCGAGACGACGATGTTGCGCCGGGCGCGCACCCCACGGGTGAGGAAGCGTGCGATGCGCCGGTCGAGGGAGCCGATCTCGACGAGCTTGTCGATCGAGATCGGCGCGCCGCTGAACTTGCGGATGGTGATGCAGGGTCCCCGGCGTGCGAGCGGCGGAATCACAGCGTTCACGCGCGAACCATCGGCCAAGCGTGCATCGACTAGCGGCGTGGACTCGTCGATGCGCCGTCCGAGCGGCGTCACGATGCGCTCGATCACTGCGCGCACGGCGTCGTCGTCGGTGAAGCGCAGCGGAGTGCGTGCTATGCGGCCGGCACGCTCTGCGAAGATCGTCTCTGCGTCCACGACCATGATCTCGCTCACCGCCGGATCCGCCAACAGGCCCTCGAGCGGGCCCAAGCCCAGCACTTCGTCGCAGAGCTCTGTCACCAGCCGCGCTCGCACCGCTTTGTCGGGGAGCTCTTCCCCGAGACCGTCGCAGATCTCTTGCAGCGCCTTCTTCACCTCCGGCAGCAGCACGTCAGCGCTCATCTTGGCGCGGTCGAGCCGCACCAGATCGAGGCGGTCGATCACGAGCCGATGAATGCGCTTGCGCAGAGCGACCGGGGCGTCCGTCGCGCTCAAGGGGGCGTCGTTCGCAGGCGTCGCCGCCGCCGACAGCTGCAAGCGATAAGGGCCGACTTGCAGCGAGATTGGCGGAGCGAACGCGCGCGTCTGAAGGGTGATCTTCTCGTAATCGATCCATGTGCCGTTCGCGGACGCGTCGCGCGCTCGCCACTGCCCAGCCGCGTGCTCGATGCAGACGTGGCGTCGCGAAATGGCGTCGGACGGAAGCACGATCGCGCAGCCGCGTTCTCGCCCAATCCAGCATGGAAGACTTGCGTCCAGGCGATGCTCGGAGACCGCGCCTTGCGCATCTTCAACCCGGACTCGAAGTTCAGTCATGGCCTGCACCTGCGCCGGGCTTCGCGAGGACAGAGGCAGCGAGCGGCGTCTTTTCGAGGTCGCCGTCGTAGGTGTCGAACGTGCGCAGCGCGTCGTCGATTGCCGCGCGCGCTGACAGCGCGACCGTATCGACCACGCTGGGCACGATGAAGATCAAGCTCTCGCTCGCCTGGCGTCTGTGCTGGTCGCTGCCGAACAGCGCGCCGAGAATCGGCAGACCGTGCAGCCAGGGGAGACCTGCGTTGCTTTCATCTTCGCTCTGCGAGCGCAGGCCGGCCAGCACCACGGATTGTCCGAGCTCGAGGTTCACGACCGACTGCAGGGTCGAGGTGGTGCGTCCGGGCACGCCCGTGCCGCCGTCGCTGGCGAGATCCGAAACGTCGGCATGGATCGCCAGCTCGACACGCCCCGTCTCGCGATCGTAGCGCGGCAGCACCTGAATCTCGGTGCCGAAGCTGATCTGCTTGAGCGTCGCGCCGAGGCCGCCGGTGACTGGCACGTTCAGCTCGCCGCCGCCGCTGACTTGTCCTTCGCTGCCGTTTGCCGTCACGAACGCGGCTTGTCGCAGGACCTTGGCCCAGCCGTTCGACTGCGCCATGTCGAGCTGGGGCAAGGCTTGATCCGAGACCAGCGCCTGCGCATCCGTCAGCCGCCCGGCCGCGAGGTCGAAGCCAGCTGACAGGGTTCCTCCCCCGAGTGTGCCCGGCCAGCTCAAGCCGAGCTTGTGGCGATACTCGCTGCTGACCTGCACGAAGTAGAAGTCGAGCCGCACGTTGTCGCGCGCCATCACGGAGCGCGAGTTGGCACCGTCGCCGGTGGCGTCACGTGGATCGCTCACGTCGATCTCGAAGACTCGTTGCTGGCCGTCATCCATGAGCAGAAGCAGGCTCGTGTGACCCGAACGCTGGCCCACCACGACGAAGCTCGTTGCGTTGGGTGTCAGCCGCACGTCCACGATTCCGCGCGTGCCTTCCGAGTAGCTGCTGACGCCCGCGCTCGGAATCACCCGCTGCTCGCCGACCGCCAGCACCAGCGTGGTCCGCTCCGGCTGCGCAGCCAGCGGCAGCGCGACGAGCGTAGCAAGGCAAGCCAACAGCACGACGGCGCCGCGATGAACGCTGCTCATGAGTGACTCTTCCGCTCGGCCGCGGCGGTCGCGCTGGGCGCGGAGATGAGCACGTCGTCCGGATTGCGCAGCAGAAGGCGCAGGTCCCCGCTCCGCTCGGCTCCTGCCAGCCGTTGGGCTTGCTCGCTGGTAACGCTGAGGGTCACCTCGGAATCACAAGCGCCTTCTCGATGGTCGTCGCCGGCCCCCGAGAACGCATGGCTGTCGGTGCGCGTGCCGACGGCGAGCACCAGCAGGTTCTCGAACAGCGCCGTGTCGTCGTTCCCGACCAAGACATCGACGCGGTCGCCGGGCTCGAGCAGTCCCGAGAAGCTCCCGCGCGCCGCGTGCACCGTCAGCGCGCGCCGGCCGTCGCTCACGAGGCCCGAGAGAGTCAGACGTCGGTCGTCCATCCCCGCGATGTCCGTCCAGAGCAGGGTTTCGCCCGCTCGCTCTGGCAGCGACAGCTTCTCTCCGAGAACCTTGTCGATGTCCCCTGCGCGCACGTGCCGCGATTCGAGGTAAGCCTCCGGCAGCATGCGTACGCCGAGCTTGTCTCGAGCGAGCGACTGCCCCGCGGGCGCGTCACTGGTGAGCACGAGGACCGAAACCTTCGCGCCTCCGGTCGCCTTGGCCTCGAAGCTGCGTACGTACAGCTCCAAGAGCAGTGCGCCGGCCAGCATCGTGGCAAGCGCGATTGAAAGGACGTTCTTCTCCATTGCGAGCCTCATCCGGCACATCGGGCGCTCCGCGCTACGGTTGCGTGCGGTGCTCAAGAAAGCGCGGCGAGCAGCACGAGCGCGAACCCACCACGCGTCTCGCTGATGCACACGGCAACATCACGATCGGCACCGCGGGCGAGCATGAGTGTCGGTCCCGCGCTCCCTTCGCGATGCGGCACGAGCACACGAAACCCGGCGCGCTCGAGCGCCGCGCGATAGCTGCCGACGAGAGCCTGCGTGCCTGTCGCGGGAGCGCGATAGATCTCCAGCGCCTGCGCGTGGTCCTCGTCCCACGCGGACAGAGCTCGTCGCGAGCCAGCAGGACGCGGCACGCCGGGAAGGTCGCGGCCGGGCGCGTCGTGCTGGTTCTGGAACGCAGCTAGCAGCGGCAGAGGTCCGTCGGATGACACGTGCACGACCAACGTTTCTCGAGCCTGGTGCTCCACCAGCACGAAGTGCAGCGTACCGAAATGTGCGGCATCGAAGTCTTCGAGAAAGGCGCGTGCGCGGTCGCTTGCGATGCCCAGGGAGAGCGCACCACTTCGCGGCTCGAAACACACAAGATAGCCGTGCTCGTGCGTGGCTCGGCGCAGCGCGTTGCTGTCGCCGGGCCCTGGTGAGCACCACCGGCGTTCCTGATCCAGGGCCTGCTCGACGGAATCCCGGCTCGTGCGCACCGTCAGCTGCAGCGTGAGACCGTTGACGTGCAGGCGTTGAGACCGACTGGGACGCAGCGTTCGCGTCAACGGCGCCGCGTTCTCGCACAGGCCGAACAGCCAGCCGTCGAGGCGAGCGCGCGCGGCGTGCGCACCCAGCCCGATCGCAAGCCCAGAGAACACGAGCGCGAGCGCGACGACGCGTAGGCACGGGAGGATGTGCGCGCGGGCATCTGGCTTATCGGTATCCATCGCGTTCCCAGCTAGAGCTTCGGCATTGGCAGCAGCCGAGTGAATGCTTTGCGCAGTGCTTTGCCCGGACTCGTGGATTTCTCGTTGCAAGGAACGAACGTGCGGCTCGTCACGTCGTTGTGTCCGAACGGCAAGAGCTTGGGCTGTGGAACATGGGCTGTGGCGTCTGCGCGCACGCCACCCGGAACCAGCGAGTTGATGAGCGGGCCGATCATGGGGATGTCGTTCAGGCTGGAGAACATCGACTGCGAGCTGACAGCTGCGCTCGTGCGCACCGCGTTGGTCACGTTTTGCATCTGAGCAGGCGCTGGGCCGCCGTCGATCATGTTGCCGGACGTGGGCTCGTTCGCGCAGCCGTCGACCGCGCTGTGCCACGCGTCGAGCCGAGCTTCTTGCCCAACCGTCTGTTTGGCGACCAAGAGCGTGTGGAAGTACACGATGCCCGCGAGCACGATCGCGAACACCGGCAGTGCGATCACGGCCTCCGCCATAGCGGCACCCCGTCGACCGAGTTGGTGGCGTCTCCGATGTCGCGTGCGTCGCATCGTTCCTCCTCAGTGAACAATCAGGGCGTCGAGCAGATGAAGCTTGCTCGTCAGATCCGTGCAGCTCGAGTCGTCTGGCGAGCTCGACGTGGTGGCGGAACCGCACGCCGCTCCAAAGTCACTGGACGGAGGCGAGATCTGGAAGTCGTCCGGCGGCGCGTCGCTCCTTTGGGCAGCGCCCTTGGTCGCGTTGGGCATGCGAAAACGGCGCAGCCGTGCTTTCCAGTCCATGTGCCACAGCCATTCGCTCGGTGCCGACGCGGAACCGTCGAAGTAGTATTCGGCCTGCGCGACACCGAGTTGCTCGATTGCTTCGGGTAGGATGCGAGCCGGGTCGGAGATGGGTCGGCCCCAAGTCGCGACGCGCACCAGCTTTTCGTAGTCGGCTCGCGCTCTACCAACTACGACAGCGCGCAGCTGGAACGATGCGTCGCCGAGCGCGGCGCTCGGCTCCATCGTCTGCGGTGAGCGCGACGTGTCCTTCGGGTCGTGCGCTCCAAGCGCCGGATCTTTCGACATGTCCTTGATCTTGTGACTCGCGATCGCGGGCCTGTCACAGCTCAGGATCTCGGTGACTTCAAGCACGCTTTGCGTCGTTGAGCCCGCGCCTGCGACAATCGACGAGCACACTGGCTCGTCGAGCTTCGTGCTCCAGTCGAAGCTGCGGCTTCGGTTGGCCGGGCAAGGCGGCTTCTTGCCGTCTCGTACGGTCTGAGCTCCGACTTCATCTTGGTCGCGAAGCCAGACCAAGCCAGTGCGTGTAGCCGTGTAGTGTTTGACGACGGTTCGCTCCTGCCACTGATAGTCCTCTAGCGTGCGATCCGTGTTCGGGTTGCACTGCGCGCGAGCAAGCTCGACGCGTTGGCGATAGAGCTTGGCGTCGCACGTGCCATTGCAAGCCCCGCTTGTCGCATCGGGCATGCTGCGCGCGTCTTCTTCTTTCGCGGCTTCGCACGACGATCCCACCTGATCGCCAAGCGGGTCCGCGGCAGCACACGCCTGCCGTGCGGGAAGCGCCGGGAGGACCTGCTTGTACTTCTGTTTGAAGACCTCGTGCGCGTGGTTGGCGTCGGTCGCGGCGCAGAACCACGGCGGAGCGGCCTTCACCAGCTCGTCGATGAATGCTTCCGCCGGGCCCTTGATGATCCCAAGTCCCACGACGTTGAACGGCTTCAGCGCGAAGTCGGCCGCGTACTCGCCTGCCTTCGCGCATAAGTCGGAATAGTTGGCGTCGACAGTGGGCAACGTGGCCCGCGGCGGCAGCACGAAACCGAAAGACACGTGTGGGTCGTAGTGCCCCACCGCGGTTTCCATGGCCACGCCCTCTGCAGCAACGGGAATCAGCAGGCGCAGGCCGTGCTCGGCGATGTGCAGCATCGACAGCCCTGTCAACACTTCGGGCTTCACGAGGTCCCGTATTTCCGCAACACCCGTACGAACACGTTCCAATGGAACCAACGCGCTGAGAAACGGCACACACCACGGGAACGGACCGCACGCGGCGATCATCACCATGCCGACTACGACGAACGTCTCGATGAGATTGAGCGCGACCAGCACAGCAAGCAGCGCCGCCATCACCATGTTCATCAGCGCGAGCACGTTCATTCCGCGCGCGTGCATGGCAGCCGCTCCGTACGCCGTGGCGTCCGCAGCGTCCTGCATTCGCTCGCGGTACGTGAGCGCGCTCCCAAGATCGACGAGATAGAACAACGCTGCGACCAGAAACACCGCCATGAACAGGCACACGAGGGCCATGGCGCCGCGCTCATCGTGTACGATGCGGTTGGTCTCACGTTCCCGCATGGCCGTCCTTCGTGCTGTCGTCGAGATAGCGCGCGTACTGGCTCGGCAGCGTGGCGCTGGCCTGGAAGACGCGAAAGCGTGCGGAGCTCAGCAGCAGCCCCTGCTGGGCTGTCCGGTTCGGCGCGAATTCGAGATCGTCGAACGCGGCGTGTGCCCGCTTCTTGCCGCGCCTCGCGAGCTTCTGCTTGGCGAACATGCTGCCGTACGTGGAACAAAACATGGCGGCGACCAGCGGCACTCCGCAGTGAAACAGGTACGTCACCTGCAGCGTGACGGTCTTGTCTTCGGGTAAGAGCGTTGCGTCCCTAGCGGCGGCGGGAAACGTCACGGCCGTGGAGAGCGCGTCGTAGAGCGCAAACGCAGAGAGCAAGCGCGTGGCGGGTGTGCTTCCAAGCTCGTCCGCGAGACCCGTAGCCTCGCCGGTCGCGATCTGCACCGCAACGTTGGCATCGGGTGCGATGGCCGCCAGCGGATACGAGACCGCCGTGCGAATCGCGGCCATGCGTTTGCCCGAAGCGGCGATCGTGCGCACGTGTTCGTCAGCGTAGTACCGCGGATCGTCGGCCAGCACGACGATCGCTGCGCGCACACCTGTAACTGCGCTGTGGCGCACCACGAGATCTGCCGCCGCAAGGAACACCAGCTGTACGCAGCCCAAGAAACAGATGAACACGGGGACGAACGCGAGGAGAAACTCCACCATCACGGCGCCTCGCGCGTCCGTGCGAAGGCTCAGTCCGCGTGGGCTTCGGCTCACGGGACGACGTCTCCCAGCCAGAGCGTGAGCAGCGTGGCGGCAGCGATTGCGGGGCCGAGGCGCATGCACGTCTCGCTCTGGGCGATGGCAGCTGACGGAAGCTCCTTGGAGAATAGCCGCACTCCGCTGATTAGCGTGCGAAACAACTGCCCCCGATGGACGAGCACGAAGCTCGCGTACAGCGCCGCAAGACAGAGCGCGCCGAGCTCGATGCGCAGACCAAGCTCGCAGCCTAGCAGCGCGCCCAGCGCTGCGAACAGCTTGACGTCCCCGCCGCCGAGGCCGCCGCGCGCGAACGCCAGCGCTGGCACGAGCCCGCACAGCGCTGCCGCCAGCAGCGACAGCCCCAGCGCCCCTGGCCCAGCGGCAAAGCCGTGGACCAGGGGCGCGAGCACGAGCAGGGGGAGAGTCAGGCGATTCGGGATGGTTATGGCAACGAGGTCTGTCACGGCCGCTGCGAGGACGGCGCAGCTGGCGATGCAGGCCAGGACGAGATGCAGGTCGAACGAAGGTGCGAACATGGCGGTCATGGGACGGGGAGCATCAGGAGATGAGTCTGGTAGCGGAGCAGCTGGAACAGCAGCGCACCGGCCGCGACGATGGCGAGCGAGGCTAAGAGCGCGACGGTGACGAGCACGACCACGTACTCGACCGAGGCGGCGCCGCGCTCGGCGCGTAGGAGATCAACCACCGGCCGTCGTCGATACACTGGTCTCGAAGCTGGTGTTGGCGCTGCTGAGGCGCTTGTAGACGGTATTGCCGAACTTGTTCCAGACGCCGACCGACACCGCCATGATCAAACACAGCACGACCACGTACTCCACCGTGGTCATTCCACGCTGGTCGCGCCGCAGGCGCGCGAGCCAGCTCTCTCTGATTGCTTGCATGGTCGAATCCTTGTTCGCGAAGCGCGTGCTTGCGCTTCATGCACGGATATCGACCTGCGGACGTGCGAGTTGCGCGTGCGGGAAGAAAAACTGTTCGAGCCTGTCGTCTGGCGCTTAGGGCGCAGGCGGCGCGTCGGGCTCGGGCGGAGCGGGCGCGGGTTCCGGCTCGGGCGGAGCAGCCGGAGCGATGCGCAACACCGGCGCGTCGTCGTGCCCGCTCGGTGCGGGCGGCGGACCGTCGAGCGCGGGCGCTTGGTCACGACGTGGCTCGATCTTCAAGATCGGTGGCGCCGCGACGGAAGGCTCGATGCCGCGCGGCTCGCTGGCCGGTCGACGGCTCGGCCGCGCCGCTGCCGGCTGGGCGATTTGCACGGGCTGTGCTCCCGGCGCGGGGGCTTTCGCGCCGGGGGCTTTCTGCGCGACTGGCGGCGGCGGCACTGGCGCGATTGCCGGCGTAGGCGCCGCGGTCACCGGCGTAGGCGCCGCTGTTGGCTGCGCGGCCTCCGGCTTCAGCACACCTTCGGCATTGCGTAACGGCGTGTCTGTTGCAGCTGCCGGCGTGGGCACGACGCCGGCGCTCGGCGCAGCGGGCTCGACCGGCGCTGCGACGGGTGGTGCAGCGGCAGTCGCGACGGGTGCCGCCACGGCGGCATTGTCACCGCCCGCATTCGCGGCGTGCGAGCCCGAGGTCATCACCCAAACCCCGCCGCCGACCAGCAGGATGGCCACCGCGAGTCCAATAATCAGCGGCGCGCGCGACTTCGGCACCGCGCTCGGCCGGTCGCTGTACGCGATCGTGGCGTTGGGCGTGAGGTCGAGCTTGAGCTTGAGCGCAGGCGCGCTGGAAGACGGCGCTTTCACGGGTTGTGCGGCGCGCGCTGCCTGCGAGGGCTGTGCTCGCTCACTGACCGTGGCAGCTGGCGCGGTGGGCTTCGGGGCCGCGGACGCCAATGGGCGCCGGTCCGGCTCCAGGCGCTCCGCTGCAGCTGTCGGCTGCGGTCGTGCGTCGGCCCGAGATTCCGTATGAACGACGGGTGCGGTCGTCACCATCGGCCGGGTCGGATCGCCGCGCGTCGCCACTGCGGCTGCGCCAGCGGCGGTGTTCGCGAAGGCCGACAGCGTGGTCGAGTGCGGAGCGCGCTCCGTCGGCGCCGCCATCGTAGTCGGCAGGCTCGGCATCAGCGGCTCGGGCAGGTACTCGTCTTTCGCCTGAGTCAGCAGAGCCTCCGTCTTCGCCGGGGTTGGCGGTCGCGCGGTCGGTGTTCGCGAGAAAGGGGCGCTTGCGGCCGGCGGCGGCGGTGCGCTCGCCACCGCCGGACCGCGCCAGGTATCAGCAGCGCTGGGACCACGCGTCGGCGGAGCCGGCGGTGGTAGCGTGCGGCCGGTGTTCGCGGCTGCCGCGGGTACGGGACGCGTCGCGGGATCTTGTCCCACGCCCACGATCGTCTGCGCATGCGGCTTCTTCGGGAGAGGGGCCGCGGCAGGTCTCAAGGTGCCGCCTTGGGTGCTGGTCCGCCGATCGCCTTGCTTGGTGCTGTCGTCAGTCATCGCTGCCTGCCCGCGCAGTCTACGAGGGGCCACGTGTTTTCACGAACTTCGCGCCAAAGGTCGCGGATTCGTCGCGGCGAGCTAGCTTGACCTGGCCGACCGCCGATCGCCAGCGATCTGCCGTGCTGAGGCGGAAACGGGGCTACGGGCTGCAGGCCGCGCTGTGATCGATGCCGACCCGCTGACTCGCCGCGAGACACCGAGGTCCAGCACGAGGTCGAGCGGGCCGAAGAGTGGCAACTGGCTGCGGGCCCCGCCGCCGAGCGAGAGCCACGGCCCGCCACCGGACGCAGTGCTGGCGATGCCGAAGCTGTTGCCCCAGACCCGCCCGTAGTCGGCGCGCGCGCAGACGGCGAGCAGGCGGGTGCGCGGCAAAAGCGCGTAGCAGACTTGTGCCCCGACGCGCAGCACGTGCAGCTCTGCGCCCGCATTCTTCACGGAACCGAGGTGCGCTCGTGCACCGGGCAGTGCCAGCGCAGCGAGCTCGAGCTGCAGCGCGCGCAGCTGCAGGCCGCCGGCGATCTCGACACCGCCGGCGCTGCCAGGCAGCGAGCCCAAATCGAGGGCTGCCGCCGCTCGTACGTGCGCAGCGAGCGCGCGGGTCTGCGGTCGTGCTGGCGTCGGCACCGCAGCCGCCTCTGACTGCGGCGCTCGTGCTGCTGCAGCTGTCGGCGGCAGTGGTACCGTTTCGTTCGCGTCGATCCCGAGCGCGACGACCAGCGCCGCCGCGTGCGTCAGCTCGGCGCACGACGCAGCGCTCAGCCTGCGCGTGCCGCGGTCGTCATCGATTCGGGTGCTCATGTCGAGCGCGTACCCGGCGTCGCTCGGTCCGGTCACGCGCGCATGCACGAGCAGCACGCGCCGACCACTGGCTGTCAGCGCGCGCCCCGTCAGGTGTTCCAGCTCGGCGCCGAACGCCGCGCGATCGGGGCAACCGGATGGCGCCTCCCAGACCAGATCAACTTGCGTCGCGACCGGCGCAGGCTCTTGTGCGCGTAGCCCGCCACGCAGCCCGGATGCCCAGGAAAATGCCAGCCAGAACCCGAGTCCCGGGCCTCCTTGCGCGGCCCAGGCCAACATCTTGTGGTACACACCTCGCCGTGACGCCTGCACGCAATGTCCTATCTCGTCTTCGCAGACTGCACCGCCTGTGCCGGCGGCAGCCCTCGCTTTGGCTCGTGGCGGCGCTGGCGTCATGTCTAGCTGTCGCACTGGCAACGCCGCTTCACGGGCGGGCTCAGGATCAAGATACGGACGACGACGATCCGTGGGGACACTCGTCCGCCGACGACATCACGATCAAGCTCGTGACCTTCGGCCCCGGCGATGACGTCTACAACTACTTCGGCCACAACGCCATGGTCGTTCAGGACCGCGGCCAGGGCATGGCCCGCCTCTACAACTACGGGATGTTCCACTTCGGCCCGGAGATGCTGCCCAACTACATGAAGGGCCGGCTCACGTTCTGGGTCGGCGAAGGCCCGGTGCGTGCCACGTTCGCGCGCTACATCGAGATGAACCGCTCGATTCGTGTGCAGGAGCTGAACTTGTCGCCCGACAAGCGCCTCGTGCTGGCGCGCATGCTGTCGACCGCGGTCCTGCCCCAAAACCGCAACTACCTCTACCACCACTACTTCAACAACTGCTCCACCAAGCTGCGCGACTTGATCGACAGCGCGCTCGGCGGTCAGTTCAAAAAGCAGCTGCAAACCCCTGCGCGCATGAGCTACCGCGAGCACACGCGCCGCTACGCCCAGCAGGACCCCTTCATCGACTTCGTGCTGGTGTTCTGGATGAACGACCAGATGGAGATGCCGATCAAGCAGTGGGACGAGCTGTTCTTGCCCGAGGAGCTCGAACGCCAGGTCGCGCGTGCGCATTACGTGAACTCCGCGGGCCAGACGGTCCCGCTGGTTGCGAGCGCCTACACGGTGTTCGAGGCGAAGCGCGCGCCCACGCCTGCTGTTCCCTCTGCCCGCTGGCCGTGGCTGCTCTTGCTCGGCAGCGGGTTCGGCCTGCTTTCGTGGCTCACGGCGCAGTGGATGCTGCGCGCGAAGGGCTCGTTTCCGCGGCGCTTCTTCGGCGCTCAGCACGCGCTCTTCGGCCTGCTGCTCGGCTTACCTGGCTTACTCGGATTTCTGATGTGGGTGTTGACCGAGCACGTGGTCACCTACCACAACGAGAATCTGTGGCTCGCGAACCCGCTCACGTTCTGTCTTCTTCCGCTCGGTATCGCCATCGCGTTCGGCTCACCGCGCGCGCTGCGCGGCGCTCGCTATATCTGCTACGTGCTCGCCGCCATGACGTGCGCGCTGTACGTGCTCAAGCTGTTACCGAGCTTCGATCAGGTCACCACGCTGCCCATGGCATTGATTACCCCGGTGAACCTGCTGTACGCGCTGGCGCATCACGCGTTGCAGCTGCACGGAGAAGGGCGCACGGCCAAGGCCGCGGGCGCCACGCCTGTGCTCGGCACTGTGGCTCGCGAGGAACCGCACGCATGAGCATCGGCCGCGGCGAGCCGTGCCACGTCGTCGTGCGCGAGACCGACGGCAGCAGCTTGCAGCTGCAGGCGCGCTATGCACCGGCCGAGCGCGGCGTGGCCGTCATCGCGCCGCCGCATCCGCTCTACGGAGGCTCGTTCGACAACCCCGTGGTGCAGCAGCTGCGGAGCGCCTTTGCACGCGCGAAGGTCGCCACGCTCGCCTTCAACTGGCGCGGCGTGGAAGAAAGCACGGGCCGCGCCAGCGACGATCTCACCTGCGCAGTAGCCGACTACGAAGCCACACTCGCGCACGCGCTGACGCTCGTTCCGCAACCGGCTGCGCTGGTGTGTGCCGGGTATTCGTTTGGTGCGGGCACTGCGCTCTTGGCTGCACGCGACGACGCACGCGTCTCGCTGCTCGTGCTCGTCGCGCCGCCTGTCGGCATGCTGCTCGCTGATGACCTGCGCGCGTTTCGCGGCCGACTGCTGGTCGTCACGGGAGACGACGACGAGCTGTCTCCCGTAGCCGACTTGCAGGCCGTGCTCGCGGCGCGTCCAGATGCCACGCTCGAGCTGATCCGCGGCGCGGATCATTTCTTCCATTTCGGCGGGCTCGGCGAAATCGCCAGTCGCATCACGCCGCATCTCGTCAGCGTGTTCGGCGAGCCCTGAGCGTGCAGCTCACGGTCGGGGCTGCGCGCCAGCAATCACTTTTTCCAGCGCCGGAAAGTCGAACAGGTTCGCCAGCTCGAGCGCGACTTCCGGCGACGTCGCCGGCTTGACGTTCAGGTTCACGAGTACGCGATCGGCGACCAGCACGCCGACGCGCGCGGTACCCGTACCCCTGTTCCACTGTGCGAGCGCTGGTCGATCTTGCACCGTGGTCGCGTGTACGACGCTCAGCTCCGTCTTGCGGTTCAGTCGATCGAGCTGCGTGAACAGCGCGCGCACGCTGGGTGCTTGCGCAGTGTCGATCAGCTCGATCTCCAGCGTGGAATCGCCGTGCGCGTAGACACGCTTGAGCGTCGAGATGCGCGCACGTGCAGGCAAGTCATCCAACGCGTGCCCGGTTGCAACGCCAGTCGCGCGATAGACGTCGAACGCGTCCGGTGCCAACGGCTTGAAAGCGTCCCACGCGATGATAGGCGTCGTCGGCGCAGCGCTCGTGCTGCCCGAGCGCTCGATCGCGGCGGCGCCACAGCTGCACGACTCTCCGCAGCCCGAGAGCACGACCAGCAGCGCTAGAGTAGGCAGCGATCGCATGCGCGCGCTCTAACAAAGAACCCCTGGCCGGACAAGCCACGGCCCGACTCCTCCCGAAGGACGAGTCGGGCCGCGCTTCACGAGCATCGCAGCATCATGGCGGCGGCGGTGCGAAGCGGTTGCGCGGGAACGGCTCCGGGCCATCCCAGGCTGCGTGCGCTCTTGGCACAGACAAGCGAATGCCGCGCGCGAGCAGGCCTTGTTCGTCGTCGTAGCGCAGCGCGATCACTTGAGCGGGATGCCGCGCATCCGCACGCTGGAACGCCACTTCTTCGACGTGACTCTCGTGCGCCTCTCCGTACTCGGTGCCCAGGTTGTTAACGCTGTCGTCTTTGTCGACGCTGGCCCGCTCGTCGGCGCGGCTGCGTTCACGCTCGGCCGGCGGACTGCTCGGGCTAGGCGCTGCGGCCGGCTCATCCGCCGAACCCGCACCCCTCGTGCCCAAGCCCGACTTGCGCTCCGCGCGCGGTGCCGAGCCCTCGGTCGATCGCCCGTAGGAATGCCCCCTGTCGTAGTCGTAGTGCGGGCGTGCCAGACGCGGCGGCGGTGCTGGGGCAGGGCGCGGCCGTTCCGGAAAGAACGCGACGCCGATCACGCCGATGTTCTCGGGCGTCCCCATGCGTGCCGAGTAACTCTCGCCCTGACTCGAGAAGCGAAACGCCGCGACCTCTTCGTAGTTACGACGAAAGCCCTCGATCTTCAGCGTCGCGTACGGATCCAGGATGTAGCCGCGTTCGCCCACGAAGTCGCCGACGCGACCGCTCACGACATCTCGTCCATCGACGGTCACCACCGCCTCGACGCGCACGCCGGTCTGATTGGTGACGCGTACGTTGTAACGCTGTCCGTAGCTGCCGAGCACGAACGTCTGCCCGTCCTTGTGGAAGGTGCGCAGCGGCGTGCCCCATTCGTCCTCGACGAACAAGCTGTACGGCACATACGGACCCACCGGGTGTGCGAGGCAAGGCGCCGCGTCTCCCCCGAGCAGGATCAAAGCAAGCGCCACGGACACCGCGGCTAAGCAAGCGAATCGAAACGGATTGCGCATGGCACAGGCTCCTTCTTGCGCGGAGAGCCACTGGCTGCTCCGCGGGATTCAGATGCCTCTACCGACGCACGACCGCGCGACAGGATCTATCCTCCGCAGAGTCGTAGGCTGCTGCGGAGGTATGTGACTCCGCAGAGCCGTAGAGCGGGCCCACCTATTTCCAGCGCGTGGCGTGCCAGAGCTTTTTGCCGCGCTTGAGCAAGATCGTATGCCCGTGCAGCAGATCCGCGGCGGTCAAACGCAGCGTCGGCGCGGCCTTCCCGCCATTCACAGACACTGCTCCCGCATCGAGAAACTGCCGTGCTTCGCGCTTGCTGTTGGCGAGCGTGGTGTGCGCCAGGAGCTCCACGAGCGCGACCCCCTCGCCGCCCAGCGTGGCCTTTTCGTGCTCCGTGTGCGGCACGTCGGCGAACACCTCCGCGAGCATGTCTTCCGCCAGCGAGCGTACGTCGCCGCCGAACAGCGCGTGCGTCGCTGCTTCCACCTTGGCGAGCTCGCTCGTGCCGTGAATCATGCGCGTCATCTGCCGGGCCAGCTCACGCTGCGCGCCGCGCTCGTGCGGCGCTCCACCGTGGGCGACTTCGATCGAGGTGATCTCTTCCGTCCCCAAGAACGTGAACCACTTCAAGAACTGGATCACGTCCGCGTCTTCGACGTTGATCCAATACTGATAGAACGCGTACGGGCTCGTGCGCTCGGCGGACAGCCACACCGCGCCTTGCTCGGTCTTGCCAATCTTCTTGCCGTCGGCGCGAGTCACCATCGGTGCCGTCACCCCGAACGCACCTTCCGCGCGCCCGTACGCGCGATGGATCAGCTCGATGCCGGACACGATGTTGCCGTATTGATCCGAGCCGGCGATCTGCACCGTGCAGCTCATCGCGCGCTTCAAGTGCAGAAAGTCGTACGCCTGCAGCAGCATGTAGCTGAACTCGGTGTACGAGATGCCTTGCTCGCGCTGTGTGAGTCGGTCGCGCACCGAGTCGCGCTGGATCATCGCGTTGACCGAGAAGTGCTTGCCCACGTCGCGCAGCACCTCGATGTAGCCCAGCTTGTCGAGCCAGTCCGCGTTGTTCACGAGCAGCGCGCCACGCTCGCTCTTCGGATCGAGATCGAGGATGCGCTCGAAGATACGCCGCTGGCCTTCGATGTTCGCCTCGAGCTGCTCACGGCTCAGCAGCTGCCGCTCGGCGTCCTTGCCGGACGGGTCGCCAATCAACCCCGTGCCGCCGCCGATCAAGATGATTGGTCGATGCCCGGCCTTCTGCCAGTGCATCAGCAGCTTGATCGGCAAGAGGTTGCCAATTGTCAGGCTGTCCTTCGTCGGGTCGAAGCCGCAGTACCCCACGCGGCCAGGCGTGGCGAGGTGCTGCTCCAGCTCCGCCCCGGACGTCGCTTGATGCAGCAGGCCGCGCCAGCGCAGCTCGTCGAGAAACCCGGTCATGGCTTCGCGCTCCGCTGACCGGCGAGGAGCGCCGCGATCGCTGCAGGCAGCTGGTCCTTGCGCGTCTGGCCGTCGGCCTTGGTCCACACGCTCGCGCGCTCGCTGCCGCCGGGCTCGACCCAAACCGCTGCGCCCAGGCCCTGGTCATCCACGTGCTTGCGCAGCTTGCCGGGCTGCATCGCCTTCGGCATCAGGTCCACGCGCAGGTCGTGCGAGCGCAGCTGCTCGCACAGCGCGAGCGCCGCCTTCATGTCGCGCTCTTCGACCGGTGCGAGCACCGCGTCGAGCTGCTGCTGCAAGCCTTCCGGATACATGCCGCGCTCTTCCATCACCACCAGGATGCGCTCGAGCCCCAGCGAGAACCCGCACGCCGGCACGTCCTTGCCGAGGAACATGCCGATCAGTCCATCGTAGCGGCCGCCGCCGCCCAGCGAGCCGGCAAGGTCTGCGACGGCGATCTCGAAGATGCAGCCGGTGTAGTAGCCGAGCCCGCGCGCCAGCGTGGCGTCGAACGTCAAGTAAGGGTGTGCAGCTGTCACGCTCGCGAAGTCGAGGACGCGCTCGATCTCGTCCATCGCGCGCTGGCCGCGCTCGCTGCCCGTGAGCACGGAACGCAGGCCCGTGAGAGTCTTCGCCTCCGAGATGATGGCCAGCAGCTTCTTCGCGCTGCTCTCGGTGATGCCCCGACCCGCGAGCTCGCGCTCCACACCCTCTGCCCCGATCTTGTCCAGCTTGTCGACCGCGACGATCGCCTCGCCTTCCAATGCCGTCGGGATGCCTGCGTGCTCCACGATCGCCCGCAACAGGCCACGATGATTCAAGCGCAGCTTGAAGTCTTTGAAGCCGAGGCGCACGAGGCACTCTGCGGCCGCGCCCGCGACCTCGGCCTCGACCACGTTCGAAGGCGCTCCGACCACATCCACGTCGCACTGATAGAACTCGCGAAAGCGCCCTTTTCCCGGCGTATCTGCGCGCCAGACCGGCTGAATCTGAAAGCGCTTGAACACAGCAGGCAGCTTGCCCTGATGCGCCGCGTACACACGGGCGAGCGGCACCGTCAGGTCGTAACGCAAGCCGAGATCCGCGAGCATGGGCTCCGCGCCCGGCGCCGTCTCGCCGCTGCGTCCGTGCACGATCGCGTTGGGCTCCGCCAGGTATGCGTTCGCCTGGCGCAGGCCCTTCACCAGCGGCTCGCCGCGCAGCAGGATCTTGAACAGCAGCTGATCGCCTTCTTCGCCGTACTTGCCGAGCAATGTCTCGAGCCGCTCGAATGCCGGCGTCTCGAGCGGCGCAAAGCCATGGCTCTCGAACACTTCACGGATCACGCCGGTGACGTACATGCGCTGACGGACGTCGCGCGGAAGGAAGTCACGGCTTCCCTTGGCAGGCGTGGTGACGAGCTTGGTCATGAAGTTCTCAGATGCTCATGCCGATGAGCACTTGTCCGAGATGCGTCTGGTACGGCACCACGGCTACCCGAACCTCCGGGGGCAGGGTGGCGCGCGCGCCCAGCAGCGTCGCAAAGCCAATCTGCACCTTGCGGCCGCGCTCGGCCAACGTGGAAGCCACGTTCTCGCAGAGCACGCTGGCGAAATCGAGTACGACGGCATCGATGCTCACGTCGCTCGGCTCGGCTTCGCCGGCGGAGCGCTTCGCAGCCTTGCGCGCCGCGGCATCCGGCACGCCGACCATGATGGCGCCGCTCGCACCGCCACCGAGATCGATGCGCGCGTTACGATCCGACAGCGTCAAGCGCAGCTCTTCGATACGCACGTTGTCGGGCTTGTTTGGCAGCTCCCAGGCACGCAGCAGCAGCTTGTGCCCGAGGTCGAACACGACGGTGGCGAGCTCTTGATCCCGGATCGTCTCGGGGATCACGATGCCCTGCGCGTCCTGACTGGCTTCGGCGAGAAACTCGGCCAGCGAAGTGTCGAGCGTCGCGCGGTCCATGTAGTGCAGCGTCGCGATGGCTTGCCCGAGCAAAACGTGGCTGTCGCGCTGCGTCGCGAGCATCTCGCCCACCTGCTCGGGCGTCAGCAGCCCGAGCTTCACCGCGGCTTCGCCAAAGCGCAGGTCATCACCCAGCTGCAGCGCGTTGATCTGCTCCGCCTCGAACGGCGTCACGAGCCCGAGCGCCACACCAAGATCGCCGAGACGCGAGTTGTACTTGTCCTGGTACTCGACCGCCGCGAGCAGTTGCGGTGCGGTGATCAACCCTCTGGACAACAGGTACTGACCAAAAAAACGTTTGCGCATTTCATCCCAAGCCAGATCGCATCCCGAGCGACGGGCGCGGAGCATTCCACAGGAGCGTAGCGGCAAGCAACGGCCGACGCTCCGCGATTGTCAGCGCAGGACGGTCAGATTGAGCACGGCCCAGCCGCCTTTTTCGAGGTCGACGGTCTGGCGCTTGGTCGTGCCGCGGGCCGAGAGCTGGAACGCATGCCGGCCGGCCGGCATGCGCAGTCGAGCGAATGCGATGCGCGCGGGCAGGGTGGACCACGAGCGCGTGTCGGGCGTGTCGGTGGCGCTGAGCGTGGCCTGCGTGCCGAGGCCCAGCAGAAGACCCAGAATGCCTCCGCCCGAAGCGCGCTTGGCGACCTCTCCGGCCACCACGCGCGTGAGCATCCGCGTGATCGCGGAGGCAATGATCTTGCCTTCGTGTTCCTTCCAGGCGCGCTCGGCTTCGACGTCCAGCGCCAGCATGCCCTCGAAACCGAACGGCCGACCGTCTGCGAAGCCTTGCGGGACGTCCCACTCACCACGGGCTTTCCCGAGCGAGGGGTAGTTCACCCAGGTGACGAGGCCCTGCAGCGCCAAGCGGTTGGCGCGCCCCTGGTCGTACGGGCTGATGTAGCCACTGGCCATCGTGAGCGCCAAACCGATCGGAACGCGGTTGGCGATCTTCGCCGGCACGCGTCCGTAGTTCACGATGATCAGCACATCGGCGAGGTCGTCGTCCGGCGCGCTGCCAGCAGTCTCGAGCGCATGCGTGAGGCGCGGCGTGCGGTACGGATCGAGTGGCGCGAGCCGCTTCACGGGATCGGCGAGCGACACGTAGTCCCCGAATTGCAGCGCTTCATCGTAATACCGCAACGCCTCGCCAGGCTCATGGCTCTTCTCGAAGACGAAGCCCGCGAGGTAGTCGCCCGGCCCGCACAGTGCCTTGCTCTTTCCCTCTGCCTCGGAGACGAACTTCTGCAGCGTGGCCAAGCGCCGCGCCTCGACGCGCGCGCCGCTCAAGTCCCCGCGCGCGAGGTAGTTCATCATGTTGAGCGTGTTCACCATCAGCTTCTCGTGCGCCGGCGCCGGATACGGCCCCGAGTCGTCCGAGAACATGTACTTGCCGATGTCGTCGAGCGAGGTGTGCGAGAAGTCGAGCAGCTCGACTTGCTTGTCGGCCAGCTCGAGATCGCGACTCGAGAGCTCGTACTCGCCGAGCGCCTGCAAGATCGTCGAACGATCGAGCACGAACAGCACGTTGTCGCCTGCGACCTTGGCCGGCGCCTGCTTCTCGCTGTCGACCCCGAGGCGCTTGTTGTAAAGGCGCAGTGCTTCGCGCGGGCTCCCGACGTCGAGCGCGCTGCGCGCCGCCAAGGTCTTGTCGGAGTGACCGGCGCAACCGGCGAAGACCAGCCCCGCAACACAAACCGCCAGCACGAGCAGGCTCGGCTGGCGGTCGATCATTCTGGGTGACGGGCTGCGCACCACGGCATCAGTCGCGGATGATTGCCTTGGTCACCGAGGTCTTGTTCTGGAACAGGATCTCGCCGGTCTCGACGCTCAGCACCTGCATGAACATGTAGTACTGGACGCGGTGTTGATCGCCGACGCGCTCGTCGGTCGTGTACACCTTGCCGGTCACGAAGTAGCGCGCGCCGATCTGCTTGCCCCAGTGCGCAATCTGCGTCTGGTCGAAGCCCTCGGAGTACTGCCGGCGAACTTCGTTCAGCATGCCCTGCTGGTTCTCGAGGCTGACCACCTTGACCGCGCCCCAGTCGATCATCTTGGTCTCGATGTCGCTGATCAGCGCCTGCAACGCGCTATCGACGTGCTCGGAGGTCTCGTTGCGGATCGGCAACACGGCGACCGGTGGACGATTCTCCGCCATCCAGCGCTGCACGACTGCGGAGCGGCGCATCGTCTCCATGTTCTCGTTCAGCATCTTCTGCAGGTCGCGCCGGTCGAGGCCGGTGCTCATGGCGGCATAGTCGAGACCCGGCTTGTCGTCGCCGCGCACGGCGTGCGGGCCGCTAGCGCAGCCGACAGCTGCCATACCCGCAAAAAGAACTAATCCCAAGAACTTGAAGCTGTTGTTCGAGGTCACCATCGCGCTTGTCCTCTCGTTTCGTTCAGCATCGCGTTCGGCATCGTGTTCGGATCCGCCTTGAAACGCCAACGGGTTATAGGCGTGCCGTATTCCACGGGCAAGGGGACGTCCGCGCCGGAAACCGCATTCAGGCCTGGTCGCCGGACCGCGGGATTTCTCCTAGCATGCGGGTAATGCCCCTGCCGGCGTACCGCGACCATCGCCAAAATCCCGCCGCTTGGGCGCGGGAGCTGGGCATCTCACGCGAAGCGATCGAGCTGTACCTGGCCAGCGACGTGATCGACCTGCACGTGGAGTCATTCCTCTGGACACGTATCTTCGGCTACGACCTCGAGGCGCGTCACGGGCTCGGCGCGTTCGGCGGTTGGTTCTATTCGCAGGTCGACTTCCCGCGCATGCGCGAGGCCGCCGTGAGCGGCGCGATGTGGTCGATCACGACGTCGCCGTTGCGCAGCGCACGCGGTCGGGCGCGCGCGTTCGAGCGCAATCTGGCTGCGCTGCGCGCCGTGATCGCAAACGCGAGCGCTGACATGGTGCTCGTGCGGACGCGCGCGGAATACACTGCGGCACGCGCGCAGGGTCGCCACGCCGCGATGATTGCCGTTCAAGGCGGCAACGCCGTCGATCATGATCTCGCAACGCTCGAGCTCTTGAAGGACGACGCTGTTCTGCGCGTGACGCTCGTGCACCTGTCGTCGTCGAAGCTCGGTCACACCAGCTCGCCCCTGCGTGCGAGCGCGGACGCGGGCCTTGGCTCGTTCGCCAAGGAGTACATCGAAGCGCTGAATGCGCGGCGCATCTTCGTCGACCTCGCGCACATCGGCCGACGCTGCTTCTTCGATGCCGTCGCCGTGCACGACAAGTCGTTGCCGATCTTGTGCACGCACACCGGCGTGTGTGGCGTCACGCCGCACTGGCGGAACTTGGACGACGAGCAGCTGCGCGCGATTGCAGCCAGCGGCGGCACAGCGGGCGTCATCTTCAACCGTCCGTACTTGGGCGGCCACACGGCGGCTCGTGTGGTCGATCACCTCGAGCACATTGTGCGCACCGTTGGTGAAGACCACGCCTCGCTGGGTAGCGACTTCGACGGCCTGATCATCCCACCGCGCGACCTGCGCAGTTGTCTCGAGCTGCCTCGACTCGTGGAGCTCATGCTGCAGCGAGGCTTCTCGACCGACTCCATCCAGAAGATCCTGGGCGGCAATTTCTTGCGCACGCTAAGCGCGCTGCGTGGCTGAGCCCCGTTCGGCCGCGTCACACGCGTGTAACCTTCTGGGCGTTGCATTTGGCGCGCAAAGCGGTTTTTATCTCGCCAGCGTGGAGCGCCGGATCTGGCGTGCCGCCGGAGGTCATCGAACGTGTACAGTCTACGGAACGAAGCGAGCGTCCTGGTCGTCCTGCTCAGCGTGTGTGGATTCGCAGTGGGCTGCGGTAGCAGCGGCGGGGGGGCTGAAGCGGCCAAGCCCGAAGCCACGTCCGGCGGCGACATGGCCGGCTACGAAGGTCCGATTCAGTCGACCGACACGGCTGGCGGCAAGGACAAGTTCGAGACCTTCTGCGGCGATTGCCATCCTGATGGCGGCGAGGACGAGGGCCCCAGCCTGATCGCCAAGCCGCACACGCCGGGACAGCTCCGTAAGCAGATCCGCGAAGGCTCCGGCAAGATGCGACCGTTTTCGGAGAAGCGTTTGAGCAACCCCGACGTCGAGTCCATGCTCGCCTGGCTCGCGACCGTGGGCGCTGTGAAGTGAAATCTCGGTCTGGGGCTCTCACGCGCCCCTCAAATTGGAGTGAAATTCGTATGAAGCGTTCTGCCCTGCGTCTTGCGACGGTGTTTTCGGTGTTCGTCTGCATCTCTGCGCTCGCGTGGACCGCGAGCTTGCCCAAGGCGCAAGCCGACGGCCCGACCTGCGGCGAGAAGGGCCAACCCAGCTGCCCGATGCAGGGTTGGATGGAGACCAACATGGACGGCGCCGTCGACAAGGCCGACCTGAAGGCCCTGGCCACCGCGTACGAGAAGCTGGCCGGCTTCTCGCCCGATCCGAAGTGGAACGAGGGCGAAACCAGCTGGTCCGCGATCTCGAAAGCGGGCGCCGCCGCCGCGAAGAAAGGCGACCTCGCCGAAGCCAAGGCTCAGTGCAAGACCTGCCACAAAGCTTGGCGCAAGCAGTACAAGGCGACGTACCTGCTCAAGCCCGTTCCGAAGTGATCGCGCGCGGGCGTGAACCCAGCTTGCCAACCTAGCTGAGGCTGGCCGAGCTCCGCGCCTCGGCCAGCGGCACCCTCGCGAGCCCGAGGTTCTCGAACACGCGCAGCGTCGGCTCGGCGCGATTGAGCGTGTACATGTGCAGGCCCGGCGCACCGTTGCGCAGCAGGTCTTCGGCTTGCCGCGACGCGAGCTCGATGCCCAGCTCTTGCTGCGCGGCCTTGTCGCCTACGTACTGCTCCATCTGCAGGCGAATGAAGCGCGGAATGTCCGCGCCGCAGAACTTCGAGAAGCGCGCGACTTGCTCGTAGTCGGTCATCGGCATCAGACCCGGCACGATCGGGCTCGTCACGCCCATGCGCCGCACGCGCTCGACGAAGCGGTAATACGAGTCGTTGCTGTAGAAGTATTGAGTGATGGCTTCATCGGCGCCAGCGCGCACCTTGCGTACGAAGTTATTGAGGTCGTCTTCGGGCGTTGCAGCTTCCGGATGGAACTCCGGATAGCACGCGACCGAGATGCGAAAGCCGCCGAGCTCGCGGATGAACGCCACCAGCTCGTTCGCGTGTGCAAACGCGCGCCGTGCGTTGGGCTCGTTCTCCGGCGGATCACCGCGCAGCGCGACGACGGAACGGATGCCGGCCTCGCGGTAGCAGATCAACATGTCGCGCAGCTCGCCCACCGACCACCCGATGCACGAGACATGCGGCGTGACGTCGAGCTGTGTGGTGCGCACGATCTCGGACGCGATGTGGTAGCTGCCCTCGCGCGTGCTGCCGCCCGCACCGAATGTCACTGACACGAAGCTCGGCTGCAGCACCGACAGCGCCTGGATGGTCTCGCGCAAGCGCTTCACCCCCACGTCGGTCTTCGGGGGGAAAAATTCGAACGATACGCGCGGTTTCGGCTCGGTCATGATCGTCGCAGTCCGAAGATCTCGGAGGCCGGCGACGATAGCACGAAACGTTCCTCCGCCCAGGGCACGGGCCCGTGAGGGATCAGTGCTTCTTCTTGGCGCCGGCTTCGTCGTCGGAGAACGAAACCATGGCGTCGTGCTTGGGCATCTCGCCGACCACGCCGAACTTCAGCCTGCCGACTTCTTCGCGCTTCACGGTCACGACCAGCTCCATCTGCCGGTTCGGCTTGAAGGTCGGCCGCGCCAGCGTGATCTGCTGCACGAAGGTCTTCTCCTTGCGGTTGCTGACCATCGTGCTCATGTCCTCCACGAAGCGACGCGTGCCGTCGTTCACGTCGTAGAACAAGACGGTGAACTCCATGTCGTCGATCGGGTGGCTGAAGCTCACCACCATGTTGGCCTTCCACTTGCGCGCCTTCACGTCGCCGTCGGTTTCTTGAAGGAGCTTGGCGTTGTGGCCGCGGGCGAAGCCGATCAGCGCGGCTTCGCTCAGGCCGCCGGGGATCTTCGCCTGCGTGAGATACACGCTGGCCTTCACGCTGCCAGCCTCGGCCGCCGGGGCGAACGCGAACGCGCCGAGCAGAAGAAGCACCGACAAACCGCATAGCGCCCCGAATCCCACTGTCTTCGACATGAACACTCCTTCGTCCGCCCCCGAGCAAGGGCTCGCGTGGCCCGTGAACATACGAAAAGACGCCCCGGGTGCGCAAGCGACGTACACGGAAGGGCGTATATTCACTGGATTCGGGGCGTTTCCGAGCCGAGCCCCGCCCCGTAGACTAGACTGACGTGTCAGTCTAACATCGCGGCCCGATGAACCAAGCGTCGGCAGTAGTCTTCGTACGAGCCGAGGGGGTGCTGATCGCCCGAGGCGCGGTGTCCGCCGCGACCTACTTCGCGGCCAACGCCGCGGGCTTCAAGGAGCGCGCCTTCCGGCTGGGTCAGCTGGCCTTGACCGCGCCGGTGTACAGCGTGCTCGGCCAGAGCGACCGCGTGCTTGCCAATCGCTTGGCCTACATGGCCCTGCGCAACATGAGCGAAGACCGCCTCGCAGAGCTGGCAGACGAGTACTTTGCGAACGTGCTGAAGGAGCGCGTGCTGGAGGCGGGGGTGGAGTTGTTGCGTCGCGCGCGTCGCGAAGGCAAGCGCGTCGTCGTGATTGCGGACAGCCTTGCGCTCGTGATCGAGCCGCTGTGTGCTCACCTGCGCTGCGTAGACGACTACGTTTGCAATCGTCTGGAGATGCGCGACGGGCTCGCGACCGGTCGCTTGATCGAGCCGGTCATTGGCGGTCACGACACGGGGCGCTGGGCGAGCGACTACGCAGCGGAGCACGCGCTCGATCTCGCGGGCTCGGTGGCGTATGCGTCGCACGGGCCGGATCTGTTGCTGCTCGCGGCCGTGGGCAGTCCGTGCGCCGTGAATCCTGACTACACGCTTCGTCGCGCGGCGCGCGACGCGCGTTGGCCCATCGTGGACTACCATGTCTGAGCGCGTCCCAGCGCTCTCGGTGCGAGACTCGCTCGCGGGTCGCCACGTGCTGCTCACGGGCGGCTCGGGCTTTCTCGGCAAAGTCTGGCTCTCGCTGATGCTCGCGGAAGTACCGGACGTCGCGAAGATCTACGTCTTTCTGCGACCCAAGGCGCTCGTCCCGGCACGCCAGCGCTTCGAGAAGATGCTGAACACCTCGCCGGCGTTTCGACCGCTGCACGAGCGCTTCGGGGCGCGCCTGTCGGCGCACGTCGCGGAGCGCGTCGAGGTCCTAGAGGGCGAGCTCTCGCTGCCGGATCTCGGCCTGCCGGCGGACGTCGTGCAGCGGCTGCGTCGTGACCTTCACGTGTTCGTGCACTGCGCCGGCCTCGTCGACTTCAATCCCGATCTGCGCAAGGCGATGGACTCGAACGTGAGCGCGACGATGCGTGTCGCGGACTTCGTCGAGCGGTGTGAGCACGCGTCGTTGCTGCACATCTCTACTTGTTACGTCGCAGGCTCGCGTTACGGCGAGATCCCCGAGACGTTGGTGCGTGACTATGTTCCCTCGGGCGAGCGCTTCGACGCCGAAGCCGAGGTCGCCGAGGCGCATGCAGACGTACAAGCGCTCGTGCACCGCCACGAGGCCGAGGACGAGCGTGCTCGCGCGCGCCAAGATGTGCTCGACGAGCTGCGCGTGCACGGCCGTAGCGAGCACAACGCGAAGCTGATCGAGACGCTCGTGCGCAAGCGCCGTCGCGAGCGTCTGCGCGAAGCCTTGGTCGACGAAGGCATGGTGCGTGCGCGCAGGCTCGGCTGGCCCAACACGTACACGTACACGAAGAGCCTCGCGGAATCGCTGCTCGCGAAGCGGGCGTCGCGCATGCGCATCAGCGTGCTTCGGCCGTCGATCGTCGAGAGCGCGTTCGATTTTCCGTTCCCGGGCTGGAACGAGAGCTTCAACGGCAGCGCGCCGCTCGCGTACATCATGGGCAGCTGGTTTCGCAACGTGCCCGCGAAGCCCGACGCGCCGTTCGACGTGATTCCGGTCGACATGGTCTGTCGCGCCATGGTGATCGCTACGGCCGCGCTCGCCGCGGGTCGCGAGCGGCCCGTGTACCACGTGGGCAGCTCGCATCGGAATCGCTGCTCGGTGGGTCGTGCCGCAGAGCTGATCGTGCTCTCGCATCGCCGCCACTTTCGCGAGCGGCACCGCACGCGTGCCGAGCAGCTGATCAAGTCGCGCTGGGACGCCGTGCTGGTCGAGCCGGACAACTTGTTCCGCGTGCAGAACTCGCGTGCGCTGCTGCGCCGGGCCCAAGAGGCCTTCGAGCTATTGCCCGACAAGCTGCGCGCGAAGCTCGACGGTTTCATCGAGCGCACGAACGAGATCGACGACCGCATGGCGCAGATCCAGAAGCTGGTCGAGCTCTACCTGCCGTTCATGTACGAGAGCTATTACGTGTTCGAGAGTCGCGCGCTGCAGACGCATCCGCCGCTCGAGCCGGTGTTCGCGTTCGAGCCGGAACGCATCGACTGGCGCAAGTATTGGCTGGACGTGCACATGCCGGGCTTGCGCCGCTGGGCGTTCCCGCTGATCGACGGTAAGCGGCCGGAGCGTTACCGGTCAGAGCATCCCGTGCGCTTCGCGCAGCCGACAACAGCAAGCGAGCGCGCGAGTCACGGTGCGCAGGACGACGAACGTAGCGTGAGCGTTCTGCCGATGCTCGCGAGCGCAAGCGAGGGTTGATGTCGATCTTCATTACGGGTTCCACGGGCTACATCGGCTCGTACGTCGCGACCGGTCTTCTGCGTGAGCATCGGGATCGCTTGGCCCTGCTGGTGCGCGCAAAGGACGAAGCCGATGCCAAGCAGCGCCTCTGGAAGTCGCTGCAGATGCACATGGGCTTTGCGGAATTTCGTGAGCTGATCGAGTCGCGCGTCGAGATCGTGCTCGGTGACATCACGGACCCGCAGTTGGGGCTTGCTGCTCCGCAATGGGATCGACTGATCGCGAATACCGACTCGATCATTCACATCGCAGCGTCGCTCAACCGCAAGTCGTCGAAGGCCTGCTTCAACGTGAACCTGCGTGGCTCGCTCGAGGTGTTGAAGCTGGCCCGCGCGGTGCAGAGCGCAAACGGGTTGCGGCGCTTCAGCGACGTGTCTACGACCGCGGTTGCTGGCACGCGCGCGGGCGAGACCGTGTTCGAAGACTCGGCGATCGACTGGTCACGTAGCGACTACGACCCGTATGCGCGCACGAAGAAGTTCGCGGAGCACATGTTGCACGAGCTTCTGCCTGACGTCTCGTGCGCGGTGTTTCGACCGAGCATCGTGCTCGGGGACAGCCGCGTTGCCGAGACCACACAGTTCGACATGGTGCGCGCGTTCGTGATGTTGGCGCGCTTGCCCGTGTTGCCGTTTCGTCCGGAGTGGCGGCTCGACATCGTGCCCGCCGACTACGTCGCGCGCGGGATCGTGGCGGTGCATCAAAAGCCTATCATCGAGCATGGTTGCTATCACTTGAGCTCCGGTACGGCCTCGCTCACCTACCGCGAGATCGTTTCCAGCTTACGACTGCACGGCCGTGGCATGCGGCACGTGTTCGTGCCGCGCTTGCACTCGCCTTTTTCGCGCGCGGTGTCCTCCGCCGCGGACTCACCGCGTCACTGGGGCGTTGCGCCCGCCGCGTCACTGCTCAAGGTGTTTCTGCCGTATCTGTGCTTCGACACGGTGTTCGACAACTCGCGCATCGTGAGCGTGCTCGGTGAACGGCCGGCAGGGTTTTCGGCGTATGCCTCGCGCCTGCTCGACTTCGCGGTAGACAACAAGCTGAGCTATCCGTATCGGCCCTGGCCCGTGGTAAACGAGGCCACGCACAAGGACGCGCGCGTCGCGATCTCGGCATGATGCGAAGGTTCTGGGACAAGCTCACCGACCCTGACCGCGTGCTCCAGGCCGCGATGGGTGGTTTGATCGAGGCCGCGGGCATGCGCTACGCGCTCGACGTCGGGCAGCGACGCTACCGGCCGGGCGAGCCGCTCAAGCTGCTCCTGGCCGGCTACGTCGGCACACGTAACACCGGTGCGGACGTGCGCGTCGAAGAAATGATCCGCCAGTTCCGTGTGATCTTTGGCGATGACAATTTGGAGCTCAGCTCGCTCAGCATCGACCCTGCGCTCTCGGCCGGTTACTTTCGAACCGTACGTCAGCTGCACCTGCCGCCGGTGTTCCCCAAGTTTCTGTACAGCGAGTGCCCGAAGCACGACGGCGTGATCGCGTGCGAGGGCTCGATGTTCAAGTCGAAGTTCGCGAACGCGCTGTCGACGATGATGGCCGGCGCGCTCGGCATGGCCTCGGTGGAAGGCAAAGTGAGCGTGGGTTACGGCGCGGAAGCCGGGGCGATGGACGAGAGCTTGCACAGCTTCGTGCGCAAGCAGTGCGGCAAGTCGCTCGTGATTTGCCGCAACGAGCCGTCGCGCAAGGTGCTTGGCGGAATGGGCATCCGCACCAAGAGCGGCACCGACACCGCGTGGACGTTCGAGCCGGCGCCTGCGGCGGTGGGCCTTGGGCGTCTCCAAGCGGCGGGCTGGGACGGCGAGCGACCGCTGCTGCTCGTCTGCCCAATCAACCCGTTCTACTGGCCGGCGAAGCCGGACGTCGTGAAGGGCGCAGCGAAAGAGCTCTTCGGTCAGTTTCGCGAAGAGCACTACGACTCGATCTACTTCCACACCTGGTCGGAAGAAGCCGAGGAGCGCTACGAGACGTACTTGAACGGTCTCGCCGAAGCGGTCACTGCGTTCGCAGCCGAGACGAATGCGTTCGTGGGCTTGGTCGGCATGGAGCGGCTCGATCGCGCGGCCTGCGAAGCGCTCGCCGCGCGCTTGCCGAACGGCGCGCCGCTGTTCATCAGCGACGAGCACGACATGTACACGCTGGTCTCCGTGCTGCGCCATGCCAGCTTGCTGGTGAGCTCGCGTTATCACGCCGTCGTGACGTCGATGCCGGGCGGCGTGCCATCCGTGGGCGTGACCATGGATGAACGCATTCACAACCTGCTCCACGACCGCGGGCACGCCGACCTGTTGCTCCGCGTCGATGACGACGGGCTGGGCTTCCGCTTGCTCGATGCGATGCGCTCGGCCTACCGCGACAGCGAGCGTGTGCGGGCCGAGATCCGGGCGTTCGTTCCGGGCGAGATCCGTAAGATGGGGCAGATGGGCATCGACCTCGAGGACGAAGTGCTGCGCGTGTATCCGGACTTTCCGCGGCGCGAGGTGCCGCGTGCGCCTGAACACTACCTGCCGCCCCTCTCGCGCTCCGTGCAGGCGCTGCTGGAGGAGCAGACATGAGCTTCGTCGCGGACATCCTCCGGGCGGCTGCAGCGCGCGGCAACGATCCGAGCTTGATCGAGCTGCACGGCACGCAGCTCTTGCCGATCTCGGGGCGAGCATTCTTGGACGCCAGCGCGCGTGCGCGCACGTTCCTGCGCCGCCATTCCGTGGCGCCCGGTGATCGCGTGGCATTGCTCGGGGGCAACAGCGCGCACTGGGCCGCGATCGATGTGGCGATCATGGCCGAAGGCGCCATCTGCGTTCCGCTCTACGCACGCCAAGCTCCCGGCCAGCTCGCGGGTATGTTGCGCGACGCAGGTCCCCGCGTCATGATTGCAGCTGACGAGGCGCTGGCGGATCCAATTGCCAAAGTCTGGTCCGAAGCCTGTCCGATCGCTTGCTACGATGAAGTGCTGGCGTGTGAGCCAGTCGCGAATCCAGAGGCCGTGGTCGAGGTTCCGGCCTCCGCGCCGGTGACAATCGTCTACACCTCAGGCACGAGCGGCGAGCCGAAGGGCGCGATGCTGACGGCGGCCAACGTCGACTTCATGCTCGATGTCACGGTCCGGCGCATTCGCGAGATGTCGGCGTCCGGGCGCGGAGGTCGCAGCGAAGATCGCGTGTTTCACTACTTGCCGTTTTGCTTCGCGGGCTCGCGCATCATGCTGTGGAGTCAGCTGCGTCGCGGGAACCCGATGTGGTTGTCGACCGATCTCGACAACCTGCAGGACGAGCTGCGCACGGCGGCGCCGCACTACTTCATGAACGTGCCGGTGCTGCTCGAGCGCGTGAAGAAGGGTGTGGAGGCGCGCCTTTCGGGCGTGAGCATGCCGCTGCGCGCGCTCTACGAGCGCGGGGCCAGCGCGTATCGCGCTCAAGTCGCCGGTACGATCTCGGTGCGCGAGCGCATGTGGCTCATGTCCGCGCAGAAGCTGATCTTCCCGCGCATCAAGCACTTGATCGGCGAGAACCTCGAGTTCCTGGTCTGCGGCTCGGCTCGGCTCGCGGAAGAAACCCAGCGCTGGTTCGAGATGCTCGGTATTCCGGTCTTTCAAGTCTACGGTCTCACTGAGACGACCGGCATCGTCACGATCGACGACACGAGCAACGTGCGCGCCGGCAGAGTGGGGCACGTGGTTCCTGGCTGCGAGCTGCGCGTCACGCACGACGGCGAGCTTGCGTGCCGCGGCCCGAACGTGTTCGCAGGCTATTGGCAGCGGCCCGAAGCGACCGCGCAGATGGTTCGTGATGGCTGGCTGCACACCGGAGATCAAGCCGAGCTCGACGCCAGCGGTAGCGTGAAGATCATCGGGCGCTTGAAAGACGTGATCGTGCCCGAGTCGGGCCACAACGTGGCGCCGACCCCGATCGAGGAGCGGCTGGTGCTCTCCGGCGACGGCATCGAACAGGCGCTCGTGGTGGGCCACGGCCGCCCGTTCTTGACCGCGATCGTGACCGGCGACATCGGCGAACCGCAGCTGACGGCGGCACAGGAGCAGGTCAACGCCACGCTTCCGCACTATCAGCGACTGCGTAAGCTGTATCGCGCGCCGGAGTTGTTCACGGCTGACAATGGGCTGCTCACGGCGAATCAAAAGATGAAGCGCGCAGTGATCGAGGCGCGTTACGCCTCCGAGATCGAGGAGATGTACCGGTGATTCGCTGGACGCGCAGCGCGGCTGTGTACGAGCTCGAGCTGGGCCAAGCACCCGCGAACGAGATCGGCAGCGACATGCTGGACGCGCTCGAGCGCTTCGTGAATGAGGTCGAGAGCTCGGACGCACGTGCCGTCATCGTGCACAGCTCGCTCGCCAAGGGCTTCTGCGCTGGTGCAGACCTACGTGGTCTTCACGCCGCGATCGCTGGCCGCGAGCCGGCCGCTTACATGAGCGATGTGCGCGCCTTCATCGAGCGCATTCACGCGGTCATGGATCGCCTCGATGCCTTGCCGCAGACCACGATCGGTGCGTTGCATGGCGTGTGCTTGGGCGGTGGTTTCGAGCTGGCGTTGGTCTGCGATATGCTGATTGCGGATCGCACGACGCGCTTTGGGTTTCCCGAGCTGCGCTTGGGGCTCGTCCCCGGCTTCGGCGGCATTCCTCGCTTGCGCCGTGAGGTTCCGAACGCGGTGATTCGCGATCTGCTGCTCAGTGGCCGAACGCTCAACGCCAAGCGTGCGCATGAGCTCGGTCTCGTCTCGCAGCTGGTCGCAGCCGGTGAGGCGCTGTCTGCCGCACGCGCGCTCGCACGGCAGACGAGCTTGTTCGATGGCGCGGTGGCTGCTCGCGTGAAGCGTTTCGCGAAGCCGATGCCGCGCGCCGAGCTCGACGCCGAGAAGGAGCTCTTCCTGAGTCTGTTTGCCGAGCCGCGTGTGCAAGCTGCGTTGGCAAGCTTCGTCGCGCGTACGGATGCGATGCCTTACTTGCCGACCGCCGAGGGGCCGCACTGATGCTCGACCTTTCACGCATCTCCTGCCTCGGTGACGCCCTGCGCGACGCCACCGTCACGTTCAAAGCGAACGTCGCGCTGATCGAAGCCGATCGGCATCGCGAGAACGCGCGGTTCTCGTATCGTGAGCTGCGCGCGGAAGCCGAGCGCATCGTGAGCCGTTTGCAGAGCGCGGGGGTCGCGCCCGGGGAGCGCTGCGCGATTGTCATGTCGAACCAAGCGCGCTGGGTGATCGCCGGCCTCGGCACGTTCTGGAGCGGCGCGGTTCTGGTCCCGCTCGACTACAAGCTGACCGCGAAAGAGCAGCTGGCGTTGCTCGCGCATTCGCGTCCGAAGGTGCTGTTCACCGAGTACGGGATCTGGCGCTCGCTCCTGCCCGACGCCGCGAGCCTGTTCGAACACACGCTCGTGATCGTGAGCGAAGCGCCCGCGTCGGCCGAGCTAGGTCACGCCGTGCGCTTCGAAGAAGCCGCCCCCGCCGCGGCGCGTTACGTTCAGCGTGAGCGGACCGACGTCGCGTGCATCGTGTATTCGTCGGGCACCGGCGGCACCCCCAAGGGCTGCATGCTCACGCATGACAACTACCTGGAGCAGGCGCAGGTGCTCGGACGCATGTACCCGATGGCCGAGGATGACCTGTACTTCTCGATCCTGCCGACCAACCACGCGATCGATTTCATGTGCGGCATGATCGTGCCGTTGTTGTTCGGCGCGGCGGTCGTGCATCAGCGCACGCTGCGTCCCGAGTTCCTCGCAGCCACGATGAACCGCTACCGCGTCACGCACACCGCGCTGGTTCCGCGCATTCTCAAGGCGCTGCGTGAACGCATCGAAGAACAGATCGAGGCAGGACCCGAGTGGAAACGCACTGCCGCTCGCGGACTCATGGAGCTGAACGAACTGGCGACGATGCGCACCGCGCGTCCGGCGCTGTCCCGCGTGTTGCTCAAGCCGATCCATGATCGCTTCGGCGGTCGACTCAAGCTGATCTTCGCCGGCGGCGCGTTCGTCGAAGCCGAGCTCGCGGAGTTCTTTTATCGCATCGGGCTGCCCGTCGTGATCGGCTACGGCCTCACGGAAGCTGGAACGGTGCTCACGCTGAACGATCTGACGCCGTTTCGCTCCGACACCGTGGGCCGGCCTGTTGCGGGCGTGGAGCTCTCTCTGCGTGATCCCGATGCCCAAGGCGTGGGTGAAGTTTGGGTCCGATCCCGGACGGTCATGCAGGGCTACTTCGATGCGCCTGAGCTCACGCGCGAGGCGATCGTCGGTGGCGCGCTGCGTACCGGCGATCTCGGCGTGATCGACGCGTCCGGCCACCTCAAGCTGCTCGGGCGAGCGAAGAACATGATCGTCACCGAAGGTGGGAAGAACATCTATCCGGAGGACGTAGAAAACGTGTTCACAGCAGTGCCGTGCGAAGAGCTGTGCGTGCTGGCCGAGCGCTACGTCTGGCCAAAGCTCGCGATGGGCGGCGAGAAGCTCACCGTCGCGCTACGTCTCAAGGAAGACCAGGACCCCATCAGCGCGCTCGATGCGCTGCGCGAGGCGAACCAGAAGCTCGCGGAGTACAAACGCGTGGCGTCGTACGCGATCATGACGAGCGAGTTCCCCCGCACGGCCTCGCTGAAGCTCAAGCGCGAGCAGCTGGCAACGCAGCTGCGTGCCGCCGTCGCGGCGCCGACGCCGCTCGCTGCACCAGCAGCAGGAGGCGCGCAATGAGGCCCATGCTCGCAATCGTCAACGTCGCCGCCGGGAACGGCCGTGCCAAGAAGCTCGCGCCCGACGCGATTGCACGGCTGCGCGGCTTCGGGCTGTCGGTCGACGTGATCGAGACCAAGGGACCGGGCGATGCCACACAGATCGCGCGTGATGCCGTCGCACGGGGTCAGCGTGAGCTGATCGCCGTCGGTGGCGACGGCACGAGCTTCGAGGTGCTGAACGGTCTCTCGTCGCAGCTCGGCGCAACCGACCCGCGCGAGCGTGTGAGCCTCGGCTTTCTCCCACTCGGCACCGGCAACTCGTTTCTGCGCGACTTCGGTTCCGGCAGCGTCGAGCAGTCCGTCAACGCGCTGCGGTCGCGTCGCAAGCGCGCGTGTGACGCGATCAAGCTGAGCTACGACGGCGGCTTGCTGCACTTTCTCAACCTGCTCAGCTTCGGCTTCGTCGCCGACGTCGGTGCGGTGACCAACCGGCGCTTCAAGTTCTTAGGGGCGAGCGGGTACGGCTTGGGTGTAATCGCGATGCTGGCTCAGCTGCGCAGCCGTCCCGTGAAGATGCGGCTCGACGGCGGCGCGCTCTGGGAACAGGACGTGACCTTCGTCTCGATCAACAACAGCCGATTCACCGGCGGCAACATGCAGATGGCTCCGTACGCGGATACGAGCGACGGAGAGCTCGACGTGGTGATCTGCGGCAAGATGACGCGTACGACTTTGCTCGAGACTTTCCCCAAGATCTTCCGCGGTCACCACGTGCATCACCACGCCGTGACGTCGTCGCGCGCCAAGGCGATCGAGCTCTTCGAGGAGGCCCCGATCGATCTGATGATCGACGGCGAGGTGCTGCGCGCGAGACCGCTGCGCGTGGAGGTCGTCCCCGCGGCTCTGGACGTGTGGGTATGAAGACATGACCTTGAAGCTCGCCACGAGCGATGGTCGCAGCTTGCGCGCAGAGCAAAAGCGCTCGGAGCGCCGCGAGGCGATCGTGCGCGCTGCGGAGATCGTGTTCGCCCGTCGCGGTTTTCACGACGCCTCGATCAGCGACGTAATCGACGCCGCCGGCATCTCGCGCGGCACGTTCTATCTGTACTTCGAGAGCAAAGAAGCCTTGTTCGTTCACCTGATCGAGCGCTTCGTCTCGTTCATCACGGACGCCATGCTCGTCGTCGATCCCACCCAGCCCGAGCCGGCACGCCGCATCTTCGAGAACGTGGAGCGGGTGGTCGATATGGCGTTCGATCATCCAGACCTGACCCAGGTCGTGCTGCGCGAGAACCGCGGACGCAATCCGGAGCTCGATGAGCAGCTCGATCGCCTCTACGAATTCCTCCGGGTCATGGTCGAGGGCGCACTGAAGAACGGCGCTCAGAACGGGATCACGCGCGCGGTCAACGAGCCCGTCGTCGCGACCGCGTTGATCGGCGCGTTCAAAGAAGTGTTCCTCGCGCATCTCGCCGGCGCGTCGCTGCGCGCGGCCGATCGCGCAACGCTCGCTGCTGCGCTGTTCGAGCTCAGCGTGCGAGGCCTATTCGTGGGCGCGTGAAGCGTTCCGCGGCGCTCGCGCGCAGCACGTCCGCCATGAACGACACGAGCTGCCACGTTTCCCGCAGCGTGGGTGGCTGGTCGATCTCGGCGTGACGCAGGAGCGGCGACACCAGGACTTCACGCTCGACCCCTGCGGGAAACTCCTCGGCGAGCCACAGCGTCTCGATGCGGGGAATGATCGTGTCAGCTGCGCCGTGCACGAGAAATACCGGCGCCGTCAGCTTGGCAAGCTGGCCACGCGCGCTGCAGCTCGGTGCGTGCGAGCTGCGCCGTTTCGTAGAGCAACGGCGCAAGCTCCTGGCTGCGTCGCAAGTCCAGCATGATCGCCATCGTGCGCTGCCCGTTTGGCGAGAGTCCGCGTGTCTCCTGCGCGGTCCGGGCGTGCTGGTCGTGCAGATATAGATCGAGCGTGTTCCTTCTGCCGCGAGGTGGTCCGGACGTTCGGTTCTTGGAGCAGATGTAAGAGTACCTGCGCAGCGCGTAGCTCTAGCTCTACGCGCGGTGCCGCGATCGCCAGCAGGGCCACGACGGCGCACCAGCGGAGGCGTCGCCCCAGGCAGATGCGACCGGTCGGCCGCGCTCGCATAGTCATGGTGGGGCTCTCTGCATTGCATGGCCGTTCACCAAACTAAGGCGATCGAGTTGACACCCCCCCAATCAAGGGCGCAAGATTACCGTGATGCCGTACAAGTTCGGGGACACTGTAGGTTTCCCGGAGACGGAAAGGGATGCGCAACCGCTGGATTCAGGCCGGCTTGCGGGCCTCTTCTGTCAGCTGCATCGCCGTGAGCTGACCGGTGTCGTGCTCGTCGAGACCGACGACTCCTACCGCGTCTTTTCGTTCCGCGACGGTACCGTCGTGTTCGCCGAAGAGTCCACACCTGGCGAGCCGGTGGCGGAGCAGCTGGTGCAGCGCGGTCTGCTCACGCGCGAGCAATACGCGGACGTGGTCTCGCGCATGACCGACACTCTGGTCGACAACGAAGACGTGATGTTTTGCGAGCAAGCGGTCGCGCTGGGCTACCTCTCTGCTGACGACGTCGACGCCGAGATGTCCTCGCGCGTGCGCACGAAGGTCATTCAGGCCATGGGCCTGGCGCGCTGTCGCATCGACATCGACGACTCGCCCGATGCGCCGGTGCCGCCGACTTCATATCCGCAGGACATCGGTGCGCTCGTGTACATCGGCGTTCGGACGTTCTACGACGAGGCCTTGCTGGAGAGCTTGGTGCCCGAGCCGGCGCGTCACTACATGCGCTTGTTGGCGCCCCTGCCCGTCATCATCAAGTTCTTCGGCCTCGACGACGACGAGCAGAAGTTCCTGCGCTCGCTCGACCCCGAAGCGAAAGTATCCCGGCTGCTCAAGTCGCCGATCGTCGATCTCGGTCATGCCACCCAGATGCTGGCGCTCCTGCGCATCGCGGGGCTCGCCGAATTCGCGTCGACTCCGTACGTGACTACGCCCGAGCCGTCGGGCGTGCGTTCGACGCGGACCGTGCGCGGGCGACCGAATACGCCGGGCTACGCAACACCGGACCCCCGCCGCGAAGGCTCGAGCCCGTCGACCACGGGGTTCGTCGCGGCACGAGAGGTCACCGGTCCGGCCAATGCTACCCGGCGGGCTCGACCGGCGCGCGAAGAGATCGTGGAGACACGTTCCCCAGTGTGCGCACCTGACCGCTCGGCGCCCCGCGAAGAGCGTCCGTTCGGCGCGAGCCCGACTGCGCGCAGCGCAACTTCGAGCAGCGCGAGCAACATCGCAGCGCAGCCCCGCGTTCAGCCGGCTGCCGCGCGCGCCGCCCGTGTGCCCAATGCGGCGAACGCACCGAGTGTAGCCAGCAAAGCTCCTGCCCAGGAGCCGGTTGCTGCGGTTACTCCGGCTGATGCGCGCCAGGCCATTTCGGAGGACACCACCGCGCAAGCTCTGGCCGAAGCGAAAGCGCGCGCAGCGAAGCGCGCGGCGGGCGGCGGCATCGCTGCCGGTGCGCGCATCGGCAGACAGCTCGAGAGACTTCGGGCTCCGTCGATTGCGATCGCCTCACCGGTTGCCGAGAACCCCGACTACGCGAAGGCCCACCTCAAGGAGATCTTGGCGCGTCGTCGTCAGGTTTCGCAGGGAACCGCTTCCAGTGGCGCGCCGCAAAAGCGCGACCCCGTGGCCGAGCTCAAGCAAGCGCAGGACTTGCTGCGCGAAAAGCAGTTCGCCCGCGCGGAGGAGATCCTGCGCGGACTCGTGGAGCTCGATAGCGCGAACGCCGTCCTTCAAATATACCACGCTTGGGCGAAGCTGCGGTCCACCGCCGAGCCTTCTAGCAAGGACTCGGATGCGTTGCGTGATCTCGCGCGTAAGCTAGTGCAGGACGACAACCACGGCGCGTTCGCGTGCTTCGTGATCGGGCATCTGGCGTTCGTGGCCAAGAAGGACGACGTGGCCGAGAAGTTCTTCCGCAAGGCGTTCTCGCGCGACAAGACCATGAAGGATGCCGAGCGTCACATCTTGATCTTGGAGCGGCGTCAGCAGGTGTTGGCGAACGCCGAGAAGAATCAAGGCAACAAGATCTTCGGCATCACGATCGGTGGTCCGAAGAAGGACTGACGCCGCACGCACGGGCCTGCGTGCGAGTCGTGAGACCCGCGCAGCAAGCCCGTCGCCGGTGCTGCTGCATTATCGGCAGGTGCCAGTGTTGCAGTGGCATTGCGCAGGAAACAGGGGGAATCCGCAGGTGACGCCGCACTTGGTGCCGCACATGCCGCAGTTGGCGTCGTCGGAGGAGTACGCAGTCGCCGGGTTCTTGCACGTTCCGCCGCAGCACTCTTCGCCGCTGCCGCACTTGTGCCCGCACGAGCCGCAGTTGTTGACGTCATTGGCTGTCTGGATGCAAGCGAAGGTGCTGCCCGAACCGCACCAGGACAGTCCCGTTCCACAGCTGCACTTGCCCGCAGAACACGCCGAGGCCGTCGGGCACTTGATGTCGCAGCCACCGCAGTTGAGCGCGTCCGTTTGGGTGTCGAGGCACTTGCCTGCGCAATAGCGCTTGGTCTTGTCGAGCTTGTTCATGCTGTCCACGCACGCACATGCCTTCGACGTGGTGTCGCAGATCGACTGGCCGGCGCAGCTGACACCGCAGCCATAGCAGTTCTTGATCGTGTTCGCTGTGATGCACGCGTAGGTGCCGTCCTTGACGCCCTGCGCGTTCTCGTCGCAGTAGAGGGCGCCACTGGTCGGGCAGGTGCAGGTTCCGCTCTTGCACATCTCGCCCGCGAGGCACGCCAGGCCGCACACGCCGCAGTTGTCGTGATCGCTTGTCAGGTCGACGCAGCCGTGCGCGGTCTCGCAGTAGCTCTGGCCTGCGCTCGCGCACTTGCAGTCGTGCTTGCTCGCGTCCTGCGCGTCCTGCTTGCACGTGGTCTGGTTCGGGCAGACGTTGCCGCACTTGCCGCAGTTGTCGGGCTGCGAGCTGTCGGCGCACGTGTTGCCGCACGCAATCTCGAGCACCGTGTTCGCGCACAGACACTCGAACTTGCCGCTTCCGGTCGTGCGCTCGCCGCAGGCAGGCTCGCTCGCCTTGCCCGAGCACTTCACGTCGCAGGCACCGCAGTGCGCGTTCACGGAAGCGTCGACGCAGACACCGTTGCACGCGATCTTGCCCGTGCCGCAGCCGCACTTGCCGGCGAGGCAGGTCGCGCCCGTGGGGCAGGCCGTATCGCATGCGCCGCAGTGCGTGGCATCGCTCTGCAGATCGGTGCATGTGCTACCGCACACCATTTGCGTCGACGTGCTGCAACCGCAGACGCCAGCCTTGCAGGTCTGGCCGAGGCCGCAGCTCTTGCCACACGCGCCGCAGTTGAGCGTGTCGCTGCTGAGATCGGCGCAGCTGGAACCGCAGCAGGTCTGCGGGCTGGTGCAGCCGATGCCGGTTCCGCACGAGCACGTCCCCGCCGAGCTGCAGCTCTGGCCGGCCGGACACGAGGCAGTCGAGCCGCACATGCACGCGCCCACGCCGCTGGCGTTGCGCAGGCACATTTCGTTGGCGTGACAGCCGTTGGCCCCGATCGTCGTGCCGCCGCTACTTCCACCTGCGCCGCCGCTGCCGCTCGCGCCACCCGCACCACCGCTGCCGCCCGCGCCAGCGGTACCGGCGTCGTCGCCGGTGATCGGGGCAGGGGTTGGAGTCGGCGTGACGGGCGTACCGGTGCAGATCAGGCCGGCGCACGCGCCAGCGACACAGCTCTGTGCCGCGGTGCACGCGGTGCCGCACGCACCGCAGTTCGCAGCATCGGTCGCGACGGTCACGCACTTGGCGTTGCAACACTTGCCGCCGTTGCATTCGGCGTCGCTCGCGCAGGCGGCGAGGCAAGTCATGGTCGCGCTGTCGCACGCTTGACCTGCGGGGCAGATCATGGTGCCGCAAAGCGTGCCGTTCTGCGTGTTGCCTGCGAAGCCGCCGAGCCCGGCGTCCACGTGTTTGGCCGGGCTACTGCCGCACGCGGCGAGCGAGCCCACGGCAACCAGAGCAGCGACAGTCGCTGCGATCGAAACCGCAGACGTTAGACCCGTGCGACGCAACCATCCGCGCATGCTGAAAATCCCTTCGGTCGGCGCGTTCGCGGCCCATGGGCGAACGTGCAAATATCCCACACCGGTTATCATACCTAACTGTGGGTTGATACCCCACTCGGTCATCCCCAAGTGCTCGCATTCGGCGTTTTCGGCGCACGCGCGTGGGCGTTTGTCGGGAAAAGGTCAGGGCGCTACGCGGAAAAGCTGGAAGAAATTCTCTGCGAGCTGCCCAGCGACCTCACGTGCCGAGCAGCCCCAGAGCTCGGCGGCGAACGCCGCGGTGCCGGCGACGTGCGCGGGCTCGCTCTGTGCACCGGGCTCCGGGCTGAGGTACGGGCAGTCGGTCTCCAAAAGAATGCGCTCGCGGGGAAGGGTCTCCAGCATGCGCCGAAAGCTCTCCGAGCGGCGCGCGTTCGCAGGAATCGAGAGCCAGTGCCCGTGCTCGGCGATCTCCCGAGCCAACTTCACCTTGCCGCCGAAGCAGTGCCAATTGACGCGGGTGGCGCCCAGCTCGCGCAGCAGTTCGAGCGTGCGCTTCTCGCGCTTGCGCGTGTGGATGATGATCGGCTTGTCGGCCGCCATCGCGATCTGAACGAGCTCGCTGAAGACCGCTTCTTGCTTCGGCCAGAACGGTTCCGGCACCCAGTAGCCGTCGAGGCCGATCTCGCCGACCGCGAATGCGTCCTCTACGTGCTCGCGCACGAACGCGACGCCGTCTTCGGCGCTGCACTCTTCGTCCTCGCGCGGATACTCGACGCCGGCGGCGCGCATCTCGTGCAGCACCGTGTCGACCGGGTAAAAGCCGAAGGCCGGCTTCACTAGCGGTTCCGCCTGCGCCAGCGCCCAGACGCGTGCGTTGTCGCGCGGGTTGAGGCCGTTGCTGACGATGGTCGTGACGCCGCTTGCGCGCGCGCGTTCAAGCAACCCGGCCAAGTCGTCACGCAAGCGCGGGCTGGTCAGGTGGGCGTGCACGTCGGCGAGGCCCATCACGCACCTCCCGGACGAAGCTCGCGCAGCTTCTGCACCGCACGCAGGACGGACTCGTCGGTTTGAAGCGAGGCGACGTCTGTCAGCTGCACCCAGCGGCTCGCCTGGGCGTCACTGCCGGCGCGGCCGCTGCCCGCGGGCGCCTCGAACACGAAGCGCACGTCGAAGTGCTCGTGGGCGGCGGCTTCACCACGCGCCGGAATCATGTGTACGTCGACGTCGAAGATGCCGTCGTGGGCGAGCGGCAGGTCCACGAGCGCGACCTCTTCGGCGACCTCGCGCCGGGCCGCCGCGATCACGTCGGCATCCGTCGGGTCGATGTGTCCACCGGGTTGCAGCCAGCGATTCAGCTTGCCGTGCAGGATCAGCAGCAATGCGTCCCGCTCCTTGGAGACCACGAACGCGCTGGCGGTGAAATGTCCTGGGACGTAGTGCTCACGCGCGAACGGATCGCTCGCAGACTCGAGCAGGTCGAGCATGCGCTGCTGGTGAGCGCGCTCGGTCGCATCCCGCGGCGTGAGCGCGTCGAGGAGCCGGCGGAGCTGCGAGCTGCGAGACCTGGCGCTCATGATCGGGTCGACAGCTTAGCCGAACCTCCGCATAGTGATACGGGCCTGCGCGGCGCGCGGAGCGGGAAAGGGTGTCGCGATGGCCGACAAAGTGCGCAAGAACGAGGGCGAGTGGCGTGCCCAGCTCTCACCGGACGAATACCGAATCGCGCGTCAAAAAGGCACCGAGCGCGCCTTCACCGGCAAGTACCACGATCACCACGACGACGGTGTGTATCGCTGCGTGTGCTGTGACGAGCCGCTGTTCGGCTCGGATACGAAGTTCGAATCCGGCAGCGGTTGGCCGAGCTTCTTTCAGCCGATCGATGCGGCTTCGGTCGCGACCGAGACCGACACGACGCATGGCATGAGGCGCGTCGAAGTGGTGTGCTCGCGCTGCGACGCGCACCTCGGCCACGTGTTCGAGGACGGCCCGCGACCCAGCGGGCTCCGCTACTGCATCAACTCGGCGTCGCTGCACTTCGAGAAGAAGGCCAAGTGAGCAAGCACCGCGGCTATTCCTTCTTTTCGGGGACGTAGCCTTCGGGGGCCGTGGCGCCTTCACCGAAGAAGAATTTCTCCAGCTCCGCGAGCCAGATCTTCGCAGCTTCGGGCGTGCCCAGCTCGAGTCGGTACTCGTTCACGATCATGGTCGAGTGGCTGACCCACAGCTTCCACGCCTCTTTCGAGACGTTCTCGTAGACGCGCTGACCGAGCTCGCCCTTGACCGGAGGCTTATCGAGGCCTTCGAGATCTTTCCCGAGCTTCACGCAATGCACAGTTCGCGACATAGCCCGCTTATTTGGTGGCTCAGGGCGGCGACGTCAAGCGGTTCGGCCGGTTTTTGCACGGAAGACAGTACGCCCATTGCGTTCGTCCGGACTTCTTGCGAAGAACGGGCGTCCAGGCCGGATATCCAGGCGCCAGGGAAGCAAGCCGTGCAGCGGTCCGACGACAACAGTGCGACGCGAGGGGGCGACGGCGAGAGCCCGGCGGCCCGCAAGGCGGATAAGCCCCCCGTGGCGTCGCTGCGCGATCGCATTCGCGTGAGCAGCGCGGCCGCGCGTGGCTCCGAGCTACCGCCACCACCGCCACCGCCACCGGCGGGCACGAGTCGCGGTTCGGTCGCGCCGCCAGAACATTCCGGTGTGCTCTCGCGGCCTGGCGCGCAGGTACGCTCCGGCCGCACGGAGCCGCCCGCTGCGACACTGTTCGCGCCGCCCGCCGCGCCCGCCGCCATCGCCAAAGCGCTGCGTCCGCCGCCGGTTCCGCGCGATCGGCTCGTGACCCCTCGTCACACGGCCATGCGTGGGCGCCTGGGCGCGCGCTCGTCAGCTGCAACGACGGTGGCAGGTCAGCCGCCAGCGCCGCTGCCGATTCCCGCGCAGGCTACGGTCCAGGCGACGGTCAGTACGAAGGCGCGGCAGACCAGCTCGAGATCGAGCGACATGACCACGGCGCGCACGCAGCCCATCCAGCGTGTCGATCCCCCGAGCGCGTGGGCTTCGGCGCACCGGCCGCGTGCGCCGGTGCGCTTGCCGTCGTCGTCGTCCAGCAACATCGTGCCGCCGGCGTCGGGTGCGGCGTCGCGTCCTCCGTTGTCGGGCCTCTTGCGCACGGCGGATGCCAGCAAACCAAACAGCGGTCGATACTCCGTCCGGGACGTGTCCGTCGAGTACTTCGAGACGCGCCCACGCTCGTACCCGCCGGCATTGCCCACGATGGCCCCGACGCCGGCCGACCCGTCCGCCGCCGTGCCCGCTGCGGACGACGAAGACGCGCTCGCTCGCTCGCGTCGCGCGACGCCGAAAGAGCGTCCCGGCCGTCGTCGCGGCACGCAGGTCGAGCGCCACGAGATCCGCGAGGCGCTGCCCGAGGGTGACCTGATCGAGTCGGCGTCGGGTTATTTGCGCGGCGAAGCCTCGGGCGAGCAGATCTTGGAGCAGAGCGCGTCACCGCAGGAACCGAGCGGGCCTGCGAGCGCCGCGCGCACGTCAGAAGAGTCGGTGTCTTCGCGAGCGTCATCCGCACCGCTGGTTCAGCAGACGAACCAGCCCTCCATCGTGGTGGATCCCGAGCTGGGAGCCGAGCAGAAAGCTGAGCCAGCCGCGCGTCGCAGCTTGGCAGCTGACGCGGGTGGCTCGGACTACGAGCCTCTGCCGAGTGACCGCGAGGGTTACGAGGCGTTCATGCGTGCTCGCGCTGACGGTGCGGCGCGCTCTGGCTCGCGCTCGGAGTGGATCGAGCAGGAGACGGCGCTGATCTCACGCGGGCAACTCCGCGCGCGTCGCCGCGAAGTATCCACCGAGCCCAGACCCGGGGCGCGTTCGCTCTTGGTGCTGCTGCTCGGTCTGGCCGCGCTCGGCGGCGGCATTGCCTGGCTGCGCGCAAACAGCGGGCAGCAGCCGATCGAAATCGACGACGCGCCTGCCGCGGCAACTGCGCCTGCCGCAGCCAGCGCCAAGGCGCGCATTCCGGCCGGTGTCGAGACCACGTTGATCGCGAGCGAGCCGGCAGGCGCCGAGATCGTCCTCGGCGGCGCGGTGTTGGGAAACACGCCGGCCGAAGTCGTGCGGCCCACGGGCGAAGAGCTCTACTTGCTGCGGCTCGCCGGCTTCGAGCCGCAGCTCGTGCGCCTGTCCGCGAGCAGCCGCGACGCGATTCGTATCACGCTGACGCCGCTCGGCAGCGCGCCGGTGCTGCCCCGGCCCGCGCTGCCGCCGTCAGCGGCAGCGCCCGCGCCCACGGGGCACTGAGACGTGTCGCATGTGCCGGCGTCGGCGCTCGTTGCGCTCAGGTCGAAAGGCGAACGTGGATGCCGCGACCGGCCAGGTACTGCTTGAGCTCGGGGATCTTGTACTCGCCGTAGTGGACCATCGACGCCACGAGCGCGGCGTCGGCGCAGCCTTCGGTCAGCACGTCGTACAGATGCTCGGGCTTGCCTGCGCCGCCGGACGCGATCACAGGAATGCGCAGCGCGCGCGCGATCATGCGCGTCAGCGCGATCTCGTAGCCGTCGCGCGTGCCATCCGCGTCGATCGAGTTGATCACGAGCTCGCCCGCACCGAGCGCCTCGCCACGCTTCGCCCATGCCAGCGCGTCGCGTCCGGTGCGCGTACGCCCGCCGTTGATCACGATCTCGTAGCCGCTGGGGATCGTCTCACTCGTGCCGACGCGCAGCACGTCCATGGACAGGACCGTGCTCTGCGCGCCGATTGCGTCCGAGCAACGCGCGATCAGCTCCGGGTCCTGCACCGCTGCGCTGTTCACGTTGATCTTCTCGGCGCCTGCGAGCCGCAAGCGGGTCGCGTCTTCGACCGAGCGCACGCCCCCGCCGACCGAGAACGGAATGAAGATCTGCGCTGCCACGCGTTCGACCACGTCGATCATGATCCCGCGACGTTCACTGGACGCCGTGATGTCGTAGAACACGAGCTCGTCGAGGCCGTCGTCGTAGTACTGCTTGGCCTTCTCGACCGGATCGCCGATGTCTTTGGTATCGACGAATTTCACGCTCTTGGCGAGCTTGCCATCGCGCACGTCGAGGCAGGCGATCACGCGCTTGCTCAGCATGGCGTGCCGTCCCAGCTCGCGAAGCGCGAGAGTAAGCCGAGGCCCAGGCGGCCGCTCTTCTCCGGGTGGAACTGCGTCGCGAACAAGTTGTCTTTGCCGAGCGCGACGCAGAAGCGAATGCCGTGATCGGTGGTGGCGTAGACGTGGCTCGCGTCAGTTGGGTCGAGGTAATACGAGTGCACGAAGTACACTTCGTCGCCGTTCTTCATCGTGTCGAGCAGCGGATGCGGGCGCTCGATGCGCAGCTCGTTCCAACCGATGTGCGGAATCTTGAGCGCCGGGTCTTCGAGACGGAACAGGCGCGTGCGACCGGGCAGAAGACCGAAGCCCTGGGTCTCGCCTTCTTCCGAGCTGTCGAGCAGCAGCTGCGCGCCCACGCAGATGCCGAGCGTGGGCACCCCGCGCTCGTAGGCGTGCCGGACGGCGTCCCCGAGGCCGGTGCGCAGCAGCGTTGCCATCGCGCTGCGCGCATGGCCGACACCTGGGAAGATGAGCTTGTCGGCCTTGGCGACTGCGTCCGGGTCTTGCGTGAACTCGGCGGCGATACCCACGGCGTCGCACGCGCGCTTGACGCTACGCAGGTTGCCACCGTTGTAGTCGACGATGGTGATCATGGCAGAAGGCCTGCCGCTAGATAGCACGCTTTTCGCCTCCGACCAGCGCACCTCGCACGCGAAGCGGCGGGCTGCTACAACGCGCGGGCATGTCGATTTGGGTCGTGCGACACGGGGAGACCGACGGCAACGCGCAGCACATCCTGCAGCGCCCCGACATCCCCCTGAACGAGCTCGGCTTGCAGCAGGCCGAGCGAGTCGCGGCTCGGCTCGCGAGCCTGGGTGCAGCGCGCATCGTCGCCAGCGATCTTGCGCGCGCGCGCATGACCGCGGAGGCGATCGCTGCGCGCACCGGCTTGCCGGTGGAGACCACGCCGCTCCTGGCCGAGCGTAACTTCGGCGATCTGCGCGGCACGGCGTACGCGTCGCTACCCGCCGATCCCTTTGCGCCGGACTTCGTCCCGCCGAACGGCGAGAGCTGGGACGCCTTTCACGCGCGTGCCGCCGCCGCGTTCGCGCTCATCCTGGCGTGCACGCAGGACAGCGACGCGCCGTTGATCGTGGTGACGCACGGCCTTTTGTGTCGTGCCTTCGCGCAGCGCCACCTGACGCCGCCGGCAGGACAGTGTGTTCCCGATCGCTTCCACAACACGGGCATCACCGTGTTCGACGCGCATGCGCCGCATCGTGTCACTCTCTGGAATTGCACCGCGCACTTGGACGAGCGCGTCGACACCACGAGCGGCGGCGCGGCTTAGGTAATCAGCTGAAACCACTACGCATCGATGACAAATTAACTGCGACACCACTTGCTGTCACAGTAATTGCTGCTAGAGATGGCTTGCGAGGTGCACGACGGTTGTTTGCCGGCGCCGCCACCCACAGGAGAACCTGGCATGCAAAACCACTCCGAAATGCCTCGCCCGGCTGGCGTGAAGGTCACTTATCGCCGCGTGAAGTTCGCGTTCGAGAGCAGGGGCTTCGATCGCTACTGGCACGGCTCGAGCCCCTTCAAGAGCTTGTTCTGGACGCAGCTCTCGACTGCGTTCGGACCCGGCGAAAAATTCTTCATCGACTCGGCGCGCGCGCTGGGGGACCAGATCACCGACCCAGCGCTGCGCGAGGAGCTTCTCGAGTTCTGTCGCCAGGAGGGTCACCACACGCTGCAGCACAAGAAGCTCGACCGCATGAACGCGCAGCTCGGCATCGACGTGGATCTCTGTCGCGCCCGCTACGCATGGGTGCTCGACCGCGTCCGCAAAGTCGCCGATCCGATCGACATGCTGGCCGTGACGTGCGCGCTGGAGCACTTTACGGCCGGCTTCGCGGAGCAGTACTTCGCCCAGCCGGAGATCGGCGAAGGTGCGGACCCGAACGTGCGCGCGTTGTGGGAGTGGCACGCGGCCGAAGAGATCGAGCACAAGGCCACTTGTTACGACATCTATCGTCAGCTCGGCGGTAGCTACTTCGGTCGCATCACGGTCCTGGGCGCAGCATGGCCGCTGCTGATCGGGCTGTCGGTCTGGAACACGTTCACGCTGCTCCGCAACGATCGCAAGCTCGGAAAGCTGGGCGACGTGATCGGCGGTCTACGCTATCTGTTCGGCTTTCGGGGCCTGGTGACGCGCATGCTGCCGGCCTTCTTCGCGTACTTCCGTCCGGGCTTTCATCCTTGGTCCGACGACAACAGCGCGACGATCGCTGCGTGGCGCGAGCGCAGCCGCGCGCACATCGTGCACGAGCGAGGCTCCGACGCGGATCCCGTGGCCGGTGCGCAGGCCGCGTGAGCCGACGCGCGCAACGCAGCGATCGGGCCCGTCCCGCCCGAAAGCCGTCGCGACCGGGTATTGAGATCGGCTCTAAAGATACGCAGCGAAGCGGGCGGCTTCGGCCAAGAGGCCAGGTAGCCCGCCGGTGTGCAGAAAGAGCGCGCGCTTAGGTTTCGGTGTCAGCTGCGACAGGCCGAACAACGCTTTGCCCGTGTACACCGGATCCACGATCAAGCCGGTCTCGCGCGCGACGCGTACGATGAAATGCGCTTGGGCTTCGCTGGGCACGGCATAGGCCGGCCCTTTGTAGGCGTCCAGCACGCGCAGCGGCGCGCGCGGCAACGAGCTGTGGGTGAGCTGATCGGCCTCTGCAAGGATGTGCTCGATCACCCGCTCGAAATACGCACTGTCGTCGCACACGGCGATGGCCAGCACCTCGCGCGCGACGTCGTGCAGCGCCGCGCCGATCACCACGCCCGCCGCCGTGCCGCCCGAGCCGCAGGCGTGCACCACGACGTCGAACGGCTCTCGACTGCCCGTGGCGCCCGCGTCGAGCTGTGCGCGGACCTCTGCCATCGCGTCCACGTAGCCGAGCGCGCCCAAGCCGTTCGAGCCACCTTCGGGGATTGCATAGGCACGCTCGCCGCTGCGTGCGAGCTCGGCTCTTGTCTGCTGCAACAGGGTGTCGCGTGTCTGGTACGCAGCCGGGGTGATGAAACGCAGCTCCGCGCCGGACAGCGCACTGAGCAGCAGGTTGCCTGTCCATGGTTTTTGCGGCGCGGCCCCGTCGTGCGTGCGCAGAACCAGGATCGCCCGCAGGCCGAGCCGTCGTGCCAGGAGCGCAGTCGCACGTGCATGGTTGCTCTGTTCGCCGCCGCACGTGATCACCGTGCTCGCGTGCTCGATCTGCGCCGCTGCCAGCAGATACTCGAGCTTGCGAATCTTGTTGCCTGCTTCCGGCCCGGCAGTCATGTCGTCGCGCTTGACCCAGACCTCGGCGCCCACGAGCGTGTCGAGCGCGTCGTAGTGCACGAGCGGCGTTGGCAGATGCGCGAGCGAGAGTTTCGCCGGGAACATGAGTGCACGTTGCTGACTACGGTGCCGTTTGCGCGTGCCCGGCGGCGCCGCCAAGCACGACGTCTTGGCGAGTGTAGTTGGCGACATAGATCCCGTGGCAGGCGACCGAGCCATCGCCGTTGTAGACGGTGCGCATCATCATGCCGGACAGCGAGGACGCGGTGTTTACCTCGAGATCCCCGGAGATCTCCGAGGTCGTGTGGCCTGCGTTCGTCGCGACGGACTGCTTGAGGCCGAGCGTGCAGCCGTTGAGCGTAACTTCCGTCGTGACCGAGTCGGCGAGGCGGTTCTCGATCGAGGTGACCATGTCCTTGTCCGTCTTGACCATAGTCAGCGTATTCGCCGAGAAGGTGGCGTCACACGAACCCTGCAGCTGCTGGTAGGAGGCTGAGAACACTCCGACTACCGCAGGGCAGGACTTGTTGGTGGCGTCCTTGCAGCCGAGCGCTGAAAACACAGCGAAGCTGACTGCGAAGACCGAAAAGCAGGAGCTACCTTGACGCAACGGAGCCTCCGAACATCATTCGGTGCGGAAAACACACCGAGTGGGCAAACTCCGTACATCAACCCAGGGCGCAAGTCGAGTCCTGACTCGATCTTCAGTGGGGTGCTCCCGCCCCGGGGTTGGTTGTAATACTATAATGAAGTTGGAAGGGCTGTCTGGCAGTGCGCGCCCGCATGGTAGTCAGCAGCAAACGAAGTAACTCGTAATGCAGGATCCGGAGGTTCCGAACGACGGAGCGCCGGTGCAGTCAGATGCTGCGCCTGGGCTCCCAAATCAGTCGAGCGCACGCATCAAGCGTGCGGTTGGCGAAGGAACGATCCTCGGTGGGTACGAGATCGACGCGCGCCTAGGCGTGGGTGGCATGGCCGAGGTCTATTCCGCCAAGCGCAGCGGACCACACGGCTTCAGCAAGCGCGTTGCGATCAAGCGCATCCTGCCCAACGCCTCGGAAGACGAAGGCTTCACGCGGATGTTCATCCACGAAGCCGAGCTCGCAGCGCGGCTGTCGCATCCGAACATCATCCAGGTGTTCGATTTCGGCGATGACGCGGGCGAGCTCTATCTCGCGATGGAGCTCGTCACGGGCACGAGCCTCGGACGCTTGCTGCGCGCAGTCGTGGCCCGTGGCGATACGCTGCCGTTGCCCGTCGCGCTCTACCTCGTGTCGCAAGCCGCGCGCGCGCTCGACTACGTGCACAGGCTGCGCGGCGACGATGGCGAGCTGCTCGGCCTCGTGCATCGCGACGTCAGCCCCGGCAATTTGCTGCTGACGCACACCGGGCACTTGAAGCTCGCCGACTTCGGCATCGCGTACACGCATGAGACGGAGCGTCACACGGGCAGCAACGATCTGCGCGGCAAGCTCGGCTACATGTCCCCGGAGCAAGTGCAAGGGCTTCCGCTCGACGGGAAGAGCGATGTGTTCACGCTCGCTGTGATCCTGACCGAGCTCCTGATCGGTGCGCCGCTCTTTGCTGGCGGACCGCAGCTCGAGGTGCTGCTACGCATTCGCGACGTGAACCTGCGTGCCCTCGACGACAGCAAGAAGCGCGTTCCGTCCGACGTCTCGGCGCTGCTGCGTGAAGCGCTGCGCGCGGACCCCAAGGAACGCCCCGACGCGCGCGGTTTCGCGGAGCGTATCGACGTGATCTGTGCGCGCCGCGGCTTTGCGGCAGATGCGTCTTCGCAGGTGTGCCAGCTGCTCGGGCGCTATCAGTTGTGCGCCGTGCGCCCGGAGGATCGAGCGAGCGAGTCGGTGAACCGCCCGACGTCGCTCTTCGGCGAGCAAGGGCTGACTGAGCCGACGATGCAGACCGTCACGATCGGTGGGAGCGCCGAGCTCGCGCACAAGTTCGCGTACAGCGCGGAGCTTCGTGGGCGCCGCTTGGACTCCGTCGAGTTTCCGGAGCTGGTGCGCTTGGCGACCACCGGCGAGATCGACAAGAGCACGGTGATTCGGCGTGGCAAAGATTCGCCGCGGCCTGCAGGCGAGTTGCCTGAGCTGTCGCGTGTGTTCTCGACTCCCGCGTTGCAGTGGGACAAGGAAGAGATCTCGCGTCCCCGTTTGCGCGGCGACATCGGCTCGGCGTCACTCTTGCCCGTGGTCAGCAGCCTCGCGCACAACCGCGAGACCGGCGTGCTGTACTTGGACGACGGCAGGCGCAAGAAGAAGGTGTACTTCGTGGATGGGCGCCCGGACTTCGTGGCGTCGACCATGCGCGACGAAATGCTCGGCACGTACCTGGTCGAAAAGGGCGTGTGCATGCCGATGGAAATGGACATGGCGCTGGCGGTCATGCCGCAGCACAAAGGTCGGCTCGGCGATGCGCTCGTGAGCCTCGGCGTGCTGCGCCCGGTCGAGCTGTACCGCGCGGTAGCAGCGCAGGTGCGCGGCCGCTATCTCGAAGCGTTTCGTTGGCGGCGCGGCGAGTTCTTGTACGTGCGTGACAAGGAGAGCCGCGAAGAGACGTATCCGATCGAGCAGGACGCACACGTGTTGATGCGTGATGCGTGCGCGGCGCTGCATCCGTCGGAGCTCGAGGCTGCGCTCGCGCCGCTCTGGGAGAAGGTGCTGAAGCCCGCGCAGTCGCCCGAGGGGACGATTGGCTCGTATCAAGTGCCGGATGCGTGGCGCTGGGTGATCGAGCAAGCGCGCGGCGATCAGACCGTAGGCTCGCTGTTCGCGCGCTGTACGCTGCAATCCGGCTTGGATCCGGAAGACGCGATGCGCGCGCTGTTTCTCGCGGTGTCGTGCCGCCTCCTAGAAGCAGCTTAACAGTGTTCGATTTGGGCTCGATTTGCCCTTGAGAGCGAGCGCGCCCGCAACGAGGCGAGGGAGCGTACTCATGTACGTGACCGAACCGAGTGAGGACGTAAGCCGCTCTCAAGGGCAAACCGAGCCCAAATCTAGCGGGGGAGAATGTCTTGGCCGCGCTGGCGTAGGAGTTGGTCTGCGAGGACTAGCAGGACCATCGCTTCGACCATCGGGACGGCGCGCGGGAGCACGCACGGATCGTGGCGGCCTTGGGCGCGCAGCGTGACGGCTTCGTTTGCGCGGTTCACGGTGTCTTGCGGCAGTGAGATCGTGGCGGTCGGCTTGAACGCGACGCGTATGACGATGTCTTCGCCGTTGCTGATGCCGCCTTGGATGCCGCCGCTGAGATTGGTGCGCGTGCGCGGCTGGCCGTTCGGGCCCGGAATGAACGCGTCGTTGTGAGCGCTGCCGGTGAGGAGCGTGCCGGCGAAGCCGCTGCCGACTTCGAACGCTTTGCTTGCGGGCAGCGACAAGAGCGCGCGCGCGAGCTCGGCCTCGAGCTTATCGAATACGGGCTCGCCAAGACCTGCGGGCACGCGCCGCGCGACGCATTGGACCACGCCGCCGAGCGAGTCTTGGTTGCGACGCGCTTGGTCGATGCGGTCGTACATGCGCTGCGCGGCGTTTGGATCGGGGCAGCGCGCGGGCGAGGCTTCGACTTGCTCGAGCGTGACCGTGGCCGGATCGATCTCGCCGGTGATGTCTTGGACGCTCTGCACCCAGGCGAGCACCTCGACGTTGGCAACCGTCGCGAGCAGCTTGCGTGCGAGCGCACCCGCAGCGACACGGCCGATGGTCTCGCGCGCGCTGGCGCGACCGCCGCCTTGCCAGTTGCGAATGCCGTACTTGGCTTCCGTGGTGTAGTCGGCGTGCGAGGGACGGTAGACGTCTTTCATGTCCTCGTAGGCCGAGGAGCGTGCGTCCTGGTTGCGCACGAGCATGGCGATCGGTGTGCCGAGCGTGTGGCCTTCGAAGACGCCGGAGAGGATCTCGACCGCGTCGGCTTCCTGGCGCGGCGTGGTCAGCTTGCTCTGGCCGGGCTTGCGGCGATCGAGGTCGCGCTGGATTTCCTCGAGCGCGATCGGCAGGCGAGGGGGGCAGCCGTCGACGACGACGCCGACGCCGCCACCGTGTGACTCACCGAACGTGGAGATGGAGAACAGTTTTCCGAAGGTGCTTGCCACGAGTCGGCGCAGTATGCGTCAGGGTCCATCCCGAAGCCAGCGCGCAAGCACGCTGCCAGGCTGCTTTCACGCTGCTATGCTGAAAGCCTCATGGACAGCCCCGCGCAAGAAAATCCGCTGCTCGACGTTCAGCATCCCATCGCGTTCGATCGCATCGAGGCCGAGCACGTCGTGCCCGCGATCGACGCGCTGATCGCCGACAGTCGCAAAAAGCTCGCCGCCCTCGAGCGTGAGGATGTTCCGAAGACCTATGAGCACACGCTGCTTGCGCTCGAGGAATCCACGCTGCGCCTGGAGCGTGCGATGACCGTGGTCGGGCACCTGGAGTCGGTATCTACGACGCCCGAGCTGCGCGATGCGTACAACGCAGTCCAATCCAAGGTCAGCGAGCTGCTGTCGGGCATTCCGATGTCGGCGCCGCTGTATCGGACGCTGCGCGGGTTCGCGGAGAGCCCGGCCGCGCATCAGCTGTCGCCGACCAAGGCGCGCTTCTTGAAGAAGACGCTGGATTGGTTCGAGCGTGAAGGTGCGGGCCTGTCGCCCACCGACAAAGAGCGACTGTCGAAGCTGAATGTCGAGTTGACCGAGATCACCACGCGCTTTTCGGAGCACGTGCTGGACTCGACCAACGCGTTCGAGCTCCTCGTCGAGGATCGCGAGCGGCTCGCGGGCTTGCCGGAGCGCGTGATCGACGCGGCGCGCAAGGGCGCGGAGGCAAAGGGCAAGACCGGCTATCGCTTCACGCTGCAGGCGCCGAGCTACGTGCCGGCAATGACATACCTGCACGATCGCCAGATTCGTGAGCAGCTGTATCGCGCATGGAATGCACGCGCCACATCCGGCGCGCACGATAACAGGCCGCTCGTTGCGCGCATTCTGGAGTTGCGCGCCGAGAAAGCGCGCCTACTCGGGTTCAAGAACTTCGTCGATCTCGCGCTGCACGATCGCATGGCGAAGACGGGCGATCGCGCGCGAACCTTCATCGCGGATCTCGATCAGCGCTCACGTGCGGCGTTCGAGCAGGAAAACATCGAGCTGCGTGCGTTTGCTGCCGCGCGGACGTCGGCGCCGGCGGCCTCCCCCCTTGCGCCGTGGGACGTGGGCTACTACGCGGAGAAGCAGCGCCTCGCGCGCTACGACTTCGACGAGGAAGAGCTCCGACCGTACTTCCCGTTGACCAACGTGCTCACCGGTATGTTCGGCATCGTGGAGAAGCTGTACGGCGTGCGTGTGCAGCAAGTGAGCGATCTGCCGGTGTGGCACGAGAGCGTGCAGACGTTCTCGATTCACGACGAGGGCAGCAAGCTGCTCGGCTACTTCTACGCGGATCTGTTCCCTCGCGAAGAGAAGCGCGACGGCGCCTGGATGAACGGCTTCATCACCGGCGAGCGCGCTGCCGGCGCGCACACGCCGCACGTGGGATTGATCTGCGGCAACATGACGCCGCCGGTCGGCGATGCACCGGCGTTGCTCGCGCATCGTGAAGTGGAGACGGTGTTCCACGAGTTCGGGCATTTGTTGCATCACATGCTGAGTCAAGTGGAGGTACGCTCGCTCGCGGGTACCAACGTTGCGTGGGACTTCGTGGAGCTGCCGTCGCAGATCATGGAGAACTTCTGCTGGGAGCGGCAGGCGCTGGATCTGTTCGCGCGGCATCACCGCACCGGCGAGACCATTCCGGATGGGCTGTTCCAGAAGATGAAGCGCGCCCGCACGTACCGCGGCGCCAACCAGATGATGCGTCAGCTGGGTTTTGCGAGCTTGGACCTCGATCTGCACACGATCTACGACCCGGCGCGTGACGGGGATCTCGTCGCGTATGCGCGTCGGATCATGGCGCACTTTACGCCGGAGCCGTTGCCCGAGAACTACGCGATGGTGCTGGGCTTTGGCCACTTGTTCTCGCATCCGGTGGGCTATGCCGGCGGTTACTACAGCTACAAGTGGGCCGAGGTGCTGGATGCCGATGCCTTCTCGCGCTTCACGCAGGAAGGTGTGTTCTCGCGCGAGGTGGGCAGGGCGTTCCGCGAGCGAGTTCTGTCGCGCGGGGACAGTCGCGATCCGATGGAGCTGTTCAAAGATTTCATGGGGCGCGAGCCCGACTTGCGCGCGCTCTTGGAGCGCTCGGGGATCCCGGTTACGAGCCCAGCTGCGTAGTGCGGGCTTGGCTGCGACGGGAGGCTGCGTAGCCGTCGGCGAGCACGCTCACGGCGATGCAGCCCAGCGTCAGGAGCACGAGCGCAAGCGTGGCGTCGGACATCGACAACGTATGCTGGAACGGTCGTGCCATCAGGCCGTAGCAGAACGGTAGGTGCAGCGCGTAGACCAGAAGCGAGTGCCGTCCGAGGCTCACGAGCGTGCGCTCGGCGCGCTCGCCGATGCGACCGACCAGGGCAAGACCCAGCGCGAGCATGCACAGCGCGCGACCGACCAGCTCTGTGGCGTTCGGAACGATTGCGTAGCTGGTGCGTGCGGAGGGCAAGCCGGCCACGTGAACGGCGGCGTAGAAAGTGATGCCGCCCAGCGCAGCGGTCGCGATGCCAACCCAGGCGGCTCGGCTTGCAGCCATCAGCGGCAGGGCCGCGCCAGCGGCCGCCCAGCCGAGCAGCGGAATCAACGGCATGCGCGTGACGATCGGAACTTCCACGAACGGTGCCGCCAGGAAGCGCATAGGCCCGTGTAGGTCGTGCCCGAGTTGACTGAGCGGCGGACACGCGAGCCATGAGAGCAGACCGATCACGACGGCGCGGCCACGCAGTTGGCGGAGCACGGCGGGGCTCACGTCGCCGGAGCGTGGCAGGCCGAGGAACGCGAGCGTCGCTACTGACAGGCCGATGGCGTGCAGCACATCTGCGCGCAGCAGCGTGGGCAGGTTGGTTCCGTGATCGAACACGGCGCCGAGCGCGCTGTAGGCGTACGCGAGCAGCACGAGCCCTAGGCCGCGGCGGATCAGCGCGGCGCGCAGCGTGGCAGCGGACTCGGCTCGTGCGCACGCTTGCTCGACGCGCAGCGCGAGCGATACGCCGGCCAGGAATAGAAACGTCGGCAGCGCCAGCGTGGCGATCACGCGCGTGACGCGGAATGCGAGCGTGCTGCGTGCGTCGTCGCGAACCCAAGCGTCGTAGGCGTGGGTCTGGATCATGGCGAGCGTCGCAAGACCGCGCGCGACGTCGATGCCTTGCACGCGCGGTCCGGTGGTCGCATGGGCGCTCGTCATGACAGCCTCACGGATCGGGGCTCGCGTTCGCCGGTGCGTCCACCACGTCGGCGTCGGAGACGTGCTGCGCGTCCTTGTCTGGATTCTCGGCATCCACCGTTTGGCCGAGCGGATGCTTCTGCCGGCGCGCGCAGATCACCGACGCGGGACGCTTCCGCGGATCGCGCCAAACCACCTGCGAGCCGCGCAGCAGCTTACCCTTGTGGTAGTGCACGCCGCCCTTGAAGAGCGGTGCGGGATCGCAGTTCTTGCCGTCGAAGATCAGCTCGAAGTGCACGTGCGGACCCTGGCTGCGACCGGTGCTCCCGACCTCGGCCAGCACACCGCCCTTCGACACACGCTCGCCGGCCGCGACGAAGTTGACCGAGTTGTGCGCGTACAAGGTCACCCAGCCACCGGAATGCACGACCATGATCATGTTGCCGAAGCCGGACACCTTGTTGCCCGAGTAGCCAACGATTCCGCCAGCTGAAGCGCGCACGTTCCAGCCCATCTTGCCCATGATGTCCATGGCCTTGTGGTAGCCGCCTTGGCCGGAGCCGAAACCGCGCACGTAGATGCCTTGCGCGACAGGCCAGCGCAGCGTGCCAGCGAGGGTCTTCTCCTCACCGGCCGCTTTGATCCAGCGCGGCTCGACGAGGCCGTGCAAGAGCAGACCGGCGGCCTCGAGCGTCCCGAGACCCAAGCGCCGAGCCACGGCTTGCGCGCGGCGCTGTTGAGCGCTCTCCTTGCGTTGCACGTGACCGCGGCCGTCATCCTCCACGCCCGGCAGGAAGATCTTCTGCCCGTCGTGGATACGCACGACTTCTTCGGCGGTCATGGCGTTTGCGGTCATGATCTCGGCCACGCTGACCTGGAACGAGTGCGCCAAGTCCCAAACCGTCTCGCCACGCGAGACCTCGTGCATCACGCCGTCGCGCTTGCCCTCCTTGCTTTGCTTGACCTGGCTCTGCTTGATGCCGGGAATGATCAGCGGCTCGCCCTCGCGCACAGGAGCGGGAGAATCCTCGCTTAGACCGTTGCGCTGCATGAGCGCTTCGATCGGCACGTCGTACAGGCGCGCCAGCGTCCACAGGCTCTCGCCGTGATGCAGGATGTGATACGCGCCGTCGGTCAGAGGTGGCAGTGCCTGACGCTGCGCGGCGCGATCGCTGCTGGTCTCGACGTCGACGACTTCTTTCACTCCGGGAACTTTGATCTGCGAGCCCTTGTGCAGCCGACGAATGTCGCGTGTGCCGAGGCCGTTGGCGGCCATCAGATCTTTCATCGTGATGCCGTAGGAACGCGCGATGTCCCACAGCGTCTCGCCGTCGCCAATCGTGTGCAGCACGCTGGCTTCGGGTGCTGGCGCGGGTCGCGCTGCAGGCGCAGCGACGGGAGCAGGCGGTGCAGCCGCGGCTTGCGTCACGGGCTTTGCGGCTGGCACGGCCGACTTCGCGGTGTCTTTGCACGCGCCGTTGAGCAGCAGCGCGCTCCACGCAAACACGTAACAAACTGCGCGGGCTCGCTCTTGCATGCAGTGCAACGCAGTGCGGAGCGGGTCCCGCACTGGGCGCGCGACACTAGCACGATGCCCGCGGCCCGTGCACGATGGCGGTCCATGCCCCACGTAGCGCTCAGCATCGCCGGCTCGGACCCCACGGGTGGAGCGGGAATTCAAGCGGATTTGAAGACATTTCAGAGTCATGGCGTGTACGGCACCGCGGTGATCTCGCTCATCACGGTGCAAGACACCGCGGGCGTTCAGCGCGTCGAGCTGCTCGCGCCGGAGCTCGTCGCTGCGCAGCTCGAGACACTGATCGCCGACTTGCCGCCCGCAGCGGCGAAGACGGGCGCGCTCGGTGGAGCGGCGCAGGTCGAGGCAGTCGCGGCGATCTTTGCACGGCGTTCGACGACGCTCGTGGTCGATCCGATCTTCGCGAGCACGTCGGGTGCAACGTTGCTCGATACGTCGGGCTTGATCGCGCTGCGCAAGCATCTGCTGCCGTTGACCACGCTGGTTACACCCAACCTCTACGAAGCGGCGCAGCTGGCACAGCGCGACGTGGACGACGCCGCCAGCATGCGCGACGCGGCCAAAGCCATCGCAGACTTCGGTGCGCGCGCGGTGCTCGTGAAGGGCGGGCACAGCGCGGGTCCGGCCACCGACTGGCTGTACGTCGACGGGGTGTGCCACGAGCTGCCGGCTGTGCGCATCGAGAACCGCTTGCTGCATGGGCTAGGCTGTGCGCTATCGGCGGCGATCACGGCGCGCTTGGCGCGCGGCGAATCGGTGTGGGCGTCGTGCTCGGCCGCGAAGGCTTGGCTCACGCGTGCGATCGAGAACGCGCCCGACTTTGGTGGCCGTCGTGGCCCGGTGCGGCACGCGGAACCCGCCCTGTGATCGCGCGCGGCCTGCTTTGCCGCACCCTCGATTACGTGATACCCCGCAGCGCCAGAGAGAGCCATGGACGAGCGATACAATCCCGCGGAGATCGAGCCGAAGTGGCAGAAGCGTTGGGCCGATAGCGGCGCGTTTTCCGTGTCGGAAGACAAGAGCGCGGAGAAATTCTACCTGCTCGAGATGTTCCCGTACCCGTCGGGACGCATCCACATGGGGCACGTGCGCAACTACTCGATCGGCGACGTGCTTGCGCGTCACATGCGTATGCGCGGCAAGCGTGTGCTGCATCCGATCGGCTGGGACGCGTTCGGTATGCCGGCCGAGAACGCCGCGATCGAGCGCGGTCGGCATCCGGCCGAGTGGACGTACGACAACATCGCGCAGATGCGCGAGCAGCTGAAGAAGCTCGGGCTCAGCTACGACTGGAGCCGCGAGATCGCAACCTGCGACCCGAGCTACTACCGGCATGAGCAGGCCGTGTTCATCGCCATGCTCGAGCGCGGTCTCGCGTATCGCAAGCATGCGCTCGCGAACTGGTGTGATCACTGCGCGACCGTGCTCGCCAACGAGCAAGTGGAAGACGGCAAGTGCTGGCGCTGCGGCAACGTCGTCGTGCAGAAGGCGATGGCGCAGTGGTTCCTGCGCGTCACGCAGTACGCCGAAGAGCTGCTCGCGGGCCTCGACACGCTGGCCGGTCGCTGGCCGGACGAAGTGCGCGAGATGCAGCGCAACTGGATCGGCAAGAGCTTCGGCGCCGAGGTGCGCTTCCCGCTCGAGGCCATCGACATACCCGGAAAGCAGCCTTCGGCTCTTTCCGGTGAGCGCGAGATTGCCGTGTTCACGACGCGTCCGGACACGCTGTACGGCGTGACGTTCATGTCGATCGCGGCTGAGCATCCGCTGGCGCTCGAGCTCGCGCAGGGCACGGAGCGCGAGGCCGAGGTGCGCGCGTTTGCGGAGAAGATCCAGCTCGAGCACAAAGTGAAGAAGGGCGCCGACGCGGGCGACAAGCGGGGCGTGTTCACCGGTCGCTACTGCATCCATCCGCTCACCGGCAGCAAGGTGCCGATCTGGATCGCCAACTTCGTGCTCATGGACTACGGCACGGGTGCGGTCATGGCCGTGCCCGCGCACGACGAGCGCGACTTCGAATTTGCGAAAGCGTACGGCTTGCCCGTTCAAGTGGTGATTCAGCCAGCTGGCAGAGCCCTCGCGGGTGCGCAGCTGACGGCAGCGTACACGGACCCGGGCGTGATGACGAACAGCGGCGTGTTCGACGGAGTGCCCAGCGAAGAGGGCAAGCGCAAGGTCACCGAGAAGCTGGTCGCCGAGAACAAGGGCCGCGCCACCACGAGCTTTCGCCTGCGCGACTGGCTGGTGTCGCGTCAGCGCTACTGGGGCTGCCCGATCCCGGTCGTGCACTGCGAGACCGACGGCATCGTGCCGGTGCCCACGCAGGACTTGCCGGTCGCCCTGCCGCTCGACGTGACGATCACCGGCGTCGGCGGCTCTCCGCTCGCCAAGGTCGACTCGTTCGTGAACGTGACGTGCCCGAAGTGCGGTCGCCCAGCCCGGCGTGAGACCGACACGTTCGACACGTTCGTCGAGTCCAGCTGGTACTACGACCGCTTCACTACGCCGCGCCACGAAGGTGCGCCGGTCGAGCCGAACGAGGCGCGCGAGTGGTTGCCCGTCGATTTCTACATCGGCGGCAAGGAGCACGCCGTGATGCACTTGCTCTACGCGCGCTTCTGGCAGCGCGCGATGATCGACCTCGGCTTTCTGCCGAAAGATACGCCGCGCGAGCCGTTCTCGCGCCTGCTCACGCAGGGCATGGTCTGCAAGGAATTCTACTCGCGCACCGCCGAGGACAACCCGGCGCACAAGCTCTACTTCTATCCCGAGGAGACCGAGCTGCGCGACGACGGCGTGCGCGTGCTCAAGGCCGACGGCAACGAGGTCTTCGTCGGCAACGTCGTGAAGATGTCGAAGACCAAGCGCAACATCGTCGACCCCGACGAGATCATCGGCGAGTACGGCGGCGATACGGCGCGCGTGTTCATGCTCTTCGCAGCGCCGCCCGAAGGCCAAGTGGACTGGACCACGGCCGGCGTCGAGGGTGCGCACCGCTTCTTGCAGCGCGTCTGGCGCTTGGTGCGCGATCGCTTGCCGCAGATCGCATCCGTTGCAGCTTACAAGAGCGTTGGTGAACTCTCGCTGGCTGCAGCCGAGGTTCGTCGCGCCACGCACCGCACGATTCAGCGTGTCACGTTCGATCTCGGCGAGCGCTACCAGCCAAACACTGCTATCGCTGCGCTGATGGAGCTGATGAACGCGATCTCGGCCTTCAAGGGCGAGACCGCCGACGATCACGCGGTCGTGCGCGAAGGCATCGAGACCTTGCTCGTGCTGCTCTCACCGTTCGCGCCGCACGTGGCCGACGAGCTGTTCGAGCACATGGGCGGCAAAGGCACGCTCCTGCATCACGCGTGGCCGAAGCTGGACGAGAGTGCATTGCACGAGGCCACCGTGGAGGTGCCCGTGCAGATCAACGGCAAGGTGCGCGCGCGCATCACCGTGGCAAAGGATGCCAGCGAAGAGGTCGTGCTCGCAGCGGCCAAGGCCAACGAGCGCATCGCCGCCGAGCTCTCGGGCAAGACGCTGAAGAAGGCGATCTACGTCGCGGGCAAGATCGTCACGCTCGTGATCGGCTGAGCTTCGCGCTCTACCACTCCCCGATGTTCGGCAGCGACTTCCACGGCTCGGTCGGCGGAAGCGCGTCGCCCTTCTGCAGCAGCTCGACCGAGTGCCCGTCAGGTGACTTGATGAACGCCATGCGTCCTTCGCGCGGCGGGCGGTGGATCGTGACGCCGGCTGCGCGCAGGCGCTCGCACGTGGCGTAGATGTCGTCGACCTCATAGGCGAGGTGGCCGAAGAAGCGGCCCGTGGCGTACGGCTCGGCTTGGTCCCAGTTGTAGGTGAGCTCGACCTGCGCGGGGTCGCTCTCATCGTCGCTCTGACGGCCAGTTCCGAGGAACACGAGCGTGAAGCGACCGGCTTCGTGTTCGACTCGGCGTTGCTCGCAGAGGCCGAGCTTGTTCACGAAAAAATCGAGCGCGGCGCCGAGGTCGCGCACGCGCAGCATGGTGTGGAGATAACGCATCGGCACGCTCCCGGGACTGTCCGCATCACATGCCGAGATACGTAGCAGCCCACAAGAGAGCGCACAACGCTCCGCCGATGCCCAGCATCAGCGGCACGTTCGTGACGATGTACGGGTACACCATCATCACGACACCGATGGCTGCGTGCGGCATTCGATGCTGCTTCCTTCCATACGAGAACAGCACGAAGCCGATGCTGCTGATGAACAGGTTGGCGATCAGCGAGTTGGCGTCGAAGCTCATTGGTTCTTTCGGGCGGCTATCCGCCGGGCGCGATGGAAATACGCTGCGAGACGGTGCGCGACGGCAGCGCCAGTGGTTGCTCGTTCGGTGCGACCAGCAAGCGAGACAAGTTGTGCGGACGGGGTCGCGCGCGAATCTCTGCGCCGAGCTGGGCCGCGCGCTCCCGCATTGCATCGTCGCGCTTCAGCTCTTCGAGGCGCGCGGTGAGCAGCTCGAGCGTGAGCTTCGTGCGCGGCACGGCTGCGACCGCGATTCCGAGTTCGTTCACCAGGTTGCCGAAGAAGAACTGATCCGCGATGTGAGGCACGACGAGCTGCGGCGTGCCGGCGCGGGTCGACGCTGCGGTGGTGCCCGCGCCGCCGTGGTGCACGATGGCAGCGACGCGCGCGAACATGCGCGGGTGCGAGACCGGGCCGATCGCCAGGCAGTGCTCCGGTAGGTTCTTGCCGAACTCCGCCCAGCCGCGCGAGATCACCGCGCGCACACCGGCACGCTTGGTGGCTTCGACGAACAGCTGCGTCGTCCGATCAGGATTCGGATCCGGCATGCTGCCAAAGCCGATGTACACGGGCACGGGGCCCGTTGCGAGGAACGTCTCGATCTCGTCGCTCAAGGGCTCGCCGTCGCCGGGATCGAGGTAGCCGATCACGTCCATGTTCGGCCACTCGGGCGGCAGGGGCGCAAGCTCGGGCTCCATCGCGAGGATGGGGTTGGGGCAGAGCATGTACGCCGCGGCGTCTTTCAAGAGCGGCAGCTGGAGGCGCGCGCGGTGCTTGTTGATCGGCCCGCGAAACCAGTGATCGGTCATGTAGCGTGTCAGCTGCCACAAGAGCCAGTTCACGAAGCGCGGCGCGCGTCCGAACGGCGCCGTGATCGGCGGGTGCGAATTCGAGGGGTACATGTTGGCGGTGTAGAGCACCCAGCGCCACGGGATGCCGGCCACTTCGGCGGCCGTGGGTACGCCGCCGTGCACACCGCCAGCAAGGATGAAGTCGTGCTGCTTGGCAAGCTCGGGCAGGACCTCGAGCTGGCTCTCGATCAGACGGTTGAAGATTCTCGGCGCGGTGCGAATGGTTTCCCGAAACCCACCCACGACCGCGAGCGAGTTCGCGCGAATCTCCGCTTCGGAATCGAACATCAGCGATGCGAACGGCAGACCGCGGGCCTCCACGAACGCGCGGAACGAGGGCGGTCCCGCGAACGTGACGGAGTGGCCCTCGCTCTGCAGCTGCGCGGCCAGGACCGTCATCGGTTGAACATCCCCGCGTGACCCGTCGCCGACGATCAGAATGCGCATCGACTAGGAGTCTAGCGCGCCGGCAAGCTGCTCGCGCTGCGCGTGGATGTGCTCGGAAAACCACACAGGCCCAGAGTTTTCTTGCCTGGAAGTTGCCGGTTCTGGTAGCCCTCGCGTGACTGAAAGGGTATTCAGCGCCGCTGGCGGCCGGGCGCGCCGGGCTTGTGGGAACGTAAGCAAGAGAGTTTGTAGAGTGGCAGAGAAGGGCACACGCAAAGGCAAGGGCCAGCTCGGCTTGTTCAAGGGCAAGGGCGGCGGTGGTGATGGCGGTCGTGACGGCGACGGCAACGACACCTTGCCCGGCATCGCGCCGATCATGGATGCGTCGTTCTCCGACGAAGCGCAGCGTCGCTATCTGCACTACGCGCTCTCCGTGATCACGGCGCGCGCGTTGCCCGACGTGCGCGACGGCCTCAAGCCCGTGCAGCGCCGCATCCTGTACACGATGTGGAACGATCTGCATCTGCGGTCGGATGCGAAGTATCGCAAGTGTGCAGCTGTCGTCGGTGACGTGATGGGCAAGTACCATCCGCACGGCGACACCGCGATCTACGACGCGCTGGCGCGCATGGCCCAGTCGTTCTCCCTGCAGAAGCCGCTGGTCGATGGTCGCGGCAACTTCGGCTCGGCCGACGGCGATTCACCCGCCGCCATGCGTTACACGGAAGCGAAGCTGCAGAAGCTCGCGAGCGAGCTGCTCGAAGAGCTCGGCAAGCAGACGGTCGCGTTTCGTCCGAACTACGACGGCACGCGCTTCGAGCCGGTCGTTCTGCCCGCGCGCTTTCCGAACCTGCTCGTCAACGGCGTGTCGGGCATCGCCGTGGGTATGGCCACGTCCATACCGCCGCACAATTTCGGCGAAGTGATCGACGCGTCGATCGCGATGATCGACGAGCCCGAGATCACCGTGAAGTCGCTGCTCAAGCACATCAAGGGCCCGGACTTCCCGACGTACGGCCAGCTGCTTTCGACGAAGAAAGAGCTGGAAGACATCTACTCCACGGGCCAAGGCTCGTTCCGGCTGCGCGCCGAGTGGAAGCTGGAAGAACAGAAGCGTGGTGGCACGGTGATCGTGATCAAGTCGATCCCGTACGCGGTCAAGCGCGGCTCGATCGTCGAGAAGGTCGCGGACGTCATCATCGAGAAGAAGCTGCCTGCGCTGCTCGACGTGCGCGACGAGAGCACCGATGAGACGCGCGTGGTGCTGGAGATCAAGAAGGACGCCGACCCGCAAATGGTCATGGCGTACCTGTACAAGCACACACCGCTGCAGACGACGGTGGGTGCAGACTTCACGTGCCTGGTGCCCACGGAGAACCCGGAGATTGCCGGGCCTGCGCGCCTTTCGCTGCGCGACATCCTCCGGCGCTTCCTCGACTTCCGGATGGAGGTCGTGGAGAAGCGCCTGCGCTTCGAGCAAGGCGAGCTGCTGCGCCGTATCCACGTGCTCGAAGGCTTCGCGAAGGTCTTCGACGCGCTCGACGAGACCATCCGCATCATCCGCAAGTCCGAAGGCAAAAAGGACGCGGCCGAGAAGCTGATGAAGCGCTTCGAGATCGACGAGGAGCAAGTCGAGGCCATCCTCGAGCTCAAGTTGTATCGCTTGGCGCAGCTCGAGATTCTGTTGATTCAGAAAGAGCTAGACGAGAAGCGCAAGGAAGAGCGTCGGCTCGCCGGCCTCTTGAAGAGCCCGGAAGCGCGCTGGAAGCTGATCCGCGCGGAGATGTTGGAGCTGAAGACGCAGTACGCCGACGGCCGGCGCACCAAGATCGTCGGCAACCTCGACGAGCCCGCGTACGAAGCGGAAGACTTCATCCTGGCGGAGGACGCGCTCGTCGTGCTCACGCGCCAGGGCTGGATCAAGCGTCAGCGCGAGATGAAAGACGCCACAGCCACGCGCGTGCGCGAAGGCGACGCCGTGCTCGAAGTGGTCGCAGGCTCGACCAAGGCCGCGGTGGCGTTCTTCTCGAGCCAGGGCACCTGCTACGTGTGCCGCATCGTGGACGTGCCGGCCACGACAGGCCACGGCACGCCGCTGCAGAACATGTTCAAGATGGGCGACGGCGAGCGCATCGTGCGCATGATCAGCTTCGATCCGCGCGTGTTGGATGTTCCAGCTGGCGATGAAGCGGCGGCAGAACCCGGTCCGCCGTTCGCGATAGCGGTCACGAAGCAAGGCATGACCATGAGCATGTCGCTGCGCGCGCAGCGCGAGCCCAGCACGCGCACCGGCCGTCGCTTCATGCGCCTCGACGAGGGCGACGAAGTGTTGTTCGTCGGTCTGAAGCAGAAGGGCGCGCATGTGGCTTGTGCCACGGCAGAAGGGCGTGCCCTGATCTGCGATGCGAATGAAGTGTCGCTGCTTGCGGGTCCGGGCAAGGGCGTGATGCTGATCAAGCTCGAGAAGGACGACGTCGTGGTGGGTGCGCAGCTGCTCTACGGACAGCGTGATGCGCTCACGGTCGAGAAGGAATCGGGCGCTGAGCTGCGTGTGAGCCTCGAAAAGTACAAAGCCGTGTCGCGCGGCGGAAAAGGCCACGCGATGTTCCAGCGTGGCTCGGTCGCCAAGGTCGTGACGATCCCGCCGCCGGTCCCCGAGCCGTTGGAAGATTCGGAGTAACCCGTGACGACGCAATACACCGCAGAGAACATCGAAGTCCTCGAGGGCCTGGAGCCCGTGCGCAAGCGTCCGTCGATGTACATCGGCGGCGTCGACGTGCGCGGCTACCATCACTTGCTCTGGGAGATCGTCGACAACTCGGTCGACGAGGCGATCAACGGCCACGCCAAGAAGATCGAAGTCTCGATCGACAAAGATCGTAAGGGCGCGACCGTGGTCGACGACGGCCGCGGCATCCCGGTCGACATCCACCCGAAGTTCAAGAAGCCGGCGCTCGAGTTGATCCTGTGCACGCTGCACGCAGGCGGTAAGTTCGACGGGGACAGCTACAAGGTCTCGGGCGGTCTGCACGGCGTGGGCTCATCTGTAGTGAACGCGCTGTCGGTCGAGCTCACCGCCACGGTGCGTCGCGACGGCGAGGAGCATCGTCAGTCGTTCGCGCGCGGAGTCGCTACCGGCAAGATCAAAGTGCTCGGCGAGACGCGCTTACACGGGACATCCATTCACTTTCGGGCCGATCCGCAGATCTTCGGCGAGAAAGCTCAGTTCGATCTCGAGACCGTGCGCGAGCGACTCGAAGCGAAGTCGTATCTGCACAAAGGTCTGCGGATCACGCTGATCGACGAAGCGACCGGCGCGAAAGAAGAGTTCAATCATCCGGGCGGCATCAACGACTACTTGGCGAAGCTCGTGCGTGCGGGCCGGCCGGCGATCCATCCCACCGCGTTCACGCTCGAGCGCGACAGCGACAACGTGCGTATGGAAGCCGCGTTGCAGTGGACAGAAGGTACCGACGAGCAAGTACGCTCGTACGCCAACGGCATTCCTACGCCGTCCGGTGGTACGCACGAAAACGGCTGGAAGCAGGGCCTAGGCAAGGCCATTCGCTCGTACATGGCGGCCAAGAAGATCGCGCCGAAGGGCGTGACGATCACGGCGGAAGACATTCGCGAAGGCATCGTCGCGATCGTCAGCGTGTACGTGAGCGAGCCCCAGTTTCAAGGCCAGACCAAGGACCGGCTGAACAACCCCGAGGTCACGAGCGCGGTCGAGTCAGCTGCACGCGTGGCGCTCGAGCAGTGGTTGCTCGACAACACCAGCGCTGCGGATTCGATCGTCGCGCGCATCATCACGGCGTCGCGTGCGCGTGCCGCGAGTCGCGCCGCAGGGCAGCAGGTGCTGCGCAAGACGGCGATCAGCCACCGGCTGAATCTGCCGGGCAAGCTCGCCGATTGCGCGAGCACCGATCCCGAAGAGTGCGAGCTGTTCCTCGTCGAGGGCGACAGCGCAGGTGGCAACGCCAAGCAGGGCCGTGACCGCCGCACGCAGGCGATTCTGCCGCTGCGCGGCAAGGTGCTGAACACCGAGCGCGCCAGCGCCGAAGCCGTGCTCGCCAACAAAGAGCTGCAGAACATCGTGTCGGGCCTGGGCTGCGGCGTCGGCAAGGACTTCGAGGAGGGCAAGCTGCGCTACTCGAAGATCTTCCTCTTGATGGACGCCGATACCGACGGGCACCACATCACGACACTTCTACTCACGTTCTTCTACCGGCACTTGCCGGGGCTGCTACGTACGGGGCACGTGTACATCGCGATGCCGCCGCTTTACCGCATCGACGCCGGCAAAGAGACGCACTGGGCGCTCGACGATGCGGAGAAGGATCGAGTCGTGGCCGCGCTGCCGCGCAACGTGAAGCCTGACATTTCGCGCTTCAAAGGCTTGGGCGAGATGTCCGCCGAAGAGCTCAAAGAGACTACGCTCGACCCCAAGCGGCGGCGGGCGATGCGCGTCATGATCGACAGCGAAGTCGAGGCTGACCGCGTGATGAACGAGCTGATGGGCAAAGATCCCCAGGCCCGCTACCACTTCATCATGGAGCGCGCGAAAGAGGCGGAGTTCGACGAGCTGGACGTCTGACTGACCGCAGCCGTATTCTTGCCGCGTGCGCGTTGGGGTGAAACACTAAGGGTGTCTCGCGCCAGCGGCGTCCTTTCATCCATGGCTTGGTTGCGACCGTCCATCGTTCTTCTGACTCTGCTCGCGCTGGGTGCACCTGTGGCGCGCGCCGAGCCGTTGTTGGTCTCGGTCGAAGGCACGGCGGGCTTCGCGCTCTCGAAGCCTCAGTCCAACCTGTTCACGCCCGGCGTCGCGGCGGCGCTTGGCCTGTACTACCCCGTGTTGCCCGTGCTGCTGATCGGTGGACGATTCCGCGCGGGCTTTCTCGGCAACGGTCCCGCGCCCAGCAATGCGCGACTCGCCGACCCAGGCGTCGGCACGCTCGTAACGGCATCTCTGGTCCTGCGTGTGCGTCCGTTCGCTGCCAGCGAAGGGGTACGCCGCGCGAAGGGTTTGTTCTTCGATCTGGCGGGTGGCGGTGCGCTCACCGGCAACCTCACGCGTGGCACGTTCGAGGCTGGCGTGGGCTACGGCATGGGGGTCGGCACGATCGCGATTGCACCGGTGCTGCGCTATGTGCAGGTGGTGCAGCCGACGGCTCAGCTTTCCAGCGCCGACGCGCACCTGTTCATGATCGGCGCTGAGCTCACGTTCCTCGACGCCGAGCCCGCGCCGCCGGCACAGAAGCTGCGCGCAGTGGTCGATGAGCAAGAGCCGACCGACACCGACGGCGACGGCATCGCCGACGTGCACGACGTTTGCGCCGACCAGCCGGAAGACATCGACGGCTTCGAGGACGGCGACGGCTGCCCCGACCCCGACAACGACAACGACAAGATCCCCGACGTCGTCGACAAGTGCCCCGACAGCGCGGAAGACTTCGACGAATACGAAGACACCGACGGCTGCCCGGATCCCGACAACGATCACGACGGCTTCCTCGACGCCGACGATCAGTGCCCGAACGAAGCCGAGATCGTCAACGGCAACAAAGACTTCGACGGCTGCCCCGACGAAGGCCTGATCGAGTTCAAGAACGATCGCATCGTGCTCGAGGAGCGCGTGCTCTTCGACTTCGAGCGCGCGCGTGTGAAGCGCGAAGCTCGGCCGATCCTGCGCGCGATCGCGACCCTCAAATCCCAGCATCCCGAGTGGATCAAGCTGCGCATCGAAGGTCACGCCGACGCCCGTGGCGACGCGCACTTCAACCAGGAAGTCTCCGAATACCGCGCAAACAACGTGATGCGCGAGTTGATCAAGATGGGCATCCCGGCGTCCCAGATCGAAGCCGTCGGCTACGGCTCGACCCGCCTGCGTGACAAGCGCACCGACGAAGAGTCCAACGCGCGCAATCGTCGCGTCGAGTTCGTCGTGATCGCGCGTGGCGTTGCCGCGCCGGGCACGATCAGTGCCCCGCGGCCGTCAGCTGCAGACGACGCGGTGGACGACGACTTGCCCGAGGTTCCGAGGCCGAGCGCGGGCACACCGTCTGCGCCGAGTCCGGCCGCTGCACCTGCGAAGCCGGCGGCAGGGACACCTCCCAAGCAAGTGAAAAAGCCATGAGAACACTGGCCCCACTCATGCTGTGCGTCGCGCTCGGGCTCGTTGCCTGCGGCAGCCCAATCGTCGGCGAAGAGTGCAAGAGCGGCCTCACCGCCTGCAGCGGCATGTGCGTCGATACCAGCGCGGACTACCAGAACTGCGGCGCGTGCGGCCACGACTGCGGCGCGTTTCTGTGCGTGCAGGGTGTGTGCAGCAACGCGCCGAGGTTGGATGGTGGTGGCCCGGACGCCGGCGATTCAGGCGTCGACTCGGGGCTCGACGGGAGCGTGATCGGAACCGGCATGTCCGACGCGAGCTTCGATCCGAATCCCGGGCTCGGCGGCTGTCGGATCGGCGAACAAGCGTGCGGCGGGACGTGCAGCGATCCCGACAGCGATCACGACAACTGCGGCAGTTGCGGTCACGCGTGTCCGGCGAATCAGAGTTGCTCGCTGGGCTTTTGCCAGCCGGCTTGCGATTCAGGCCTTTTCCCGTGCCGCGGTGGTTGCCTCGATTTCCGCACCAATCCAACCAGTTGTGGCGACTGCGGGGTCAACTGCATTTCAGGCATCTGCGAGGCTGGCAGCTGTGCCGATGCGCTACCGGGCTATGCCGTCGTGATCGGCCACGACATGGTGTCGGCGAACGACGCGATCCGACGGCTTGCCGGCAGCGCGGTGTTCCTCGCGCGCGGAAATCCAGTCCGCGTCCTGGCTTACCGTGGTGACAGCGACCCCAAGTCGATCCTCGGTGTGGAACGGGCCATCAATTTCGAGAAGACCGAATCGGGCCGCGCCTGGCAACGGATCGACGCCATCGAAACCATCGTCCCGTTGCAGCTCCGCGATGCCGACGTGTTCGTCATCTACCCCCAGCAAACGGCACGCAAGAGCACGTTGCAAAAACTGGGGAAGCAGTGGGGCAATGCGCTGGCGCAGTTCGTCAGCACGGGCGGTGTCGTCGTGCTGTTCGAAGGCCCTAGCACGACCAACGACGGAACCTTCCGCGTGCTGGAGCCGGCCAAGATCTTCTCGGCGCTCGGTCGCCATGCTGAGGCTGATCACCAAACGCTCAACGTGGTCGGCGTCGGTTTCAGCATAGCGATGCACTTGCCCCGCCGCTATGTTGATCAGCCCAACACGAGCAGTTTCCAGGGTGTCAGCACGCCCGGGACCACCATCGTCGAAGACACGTCGAAGCAGCCGGTCGTGATCGAGCGCGTGATCGTGCCCAACGGCCCCTGAGGCTCCGCGACCTCCACGGAATCGCCGTATTTTCTTTCACCCCTCGCTGAATCGGGAATCGCAGGTATACTCCGCAGCTTCCGTATGGGAGGTACCACCCCGTGATCCCGGAGAGCCTGCCTGAGGCACTGACGTTCGACGACGTTTTGTTGCAACCCGCGTACTCGGACTTCCTGCCTGCGGCAGCCGAGACGGGTACGCGCCTGACGAAAGAGCTGAAGCTGAACATCCCGCTCCTGTCGAGCGCGATGGACACCGTCACCGAGTGGCGCATGGCGGTGACTCTGGCGCGCGAGGGCGGCATCGGCATTCTGCACAAGAACTACACGCCCGAAGAGCAGGCGCGTGAGGTCCAGAAGGTCAAGCGCGCCGAGAGCGGCATGGTGCTCGACCCGATCACGGTGCGTCCCGGCGACACGCTGCGCACCAGCCTCGAGATCATGCGCCACCACGATGTGTCCGGTCTGCCGGTCGTCGAGGGCAAGCGCCTCGTGGGCATTCTGACCAGCCGCGACCTGCGCTTCGAGACCAACTTGGACCAGCCGGTCGAGCGCCTGATGACGCGCGAGCTGGTGACCGTATCGCCCAGCGTGAAGCAGGACGAAGCGCGCGCGCTCTTGCACGCCAAGCGGATCGAGAAGCTGCTGGTGGTGAACGAGGCCGGCGAGCTGGTCGGCCTGATCACGTACAAAGACTTGCTGCAAGCCGAGCGCTATCCGGGCTCGATCAAAGACGCGTACGGCCGTCTGCGCGTCGGCGCAGCGGTCGGCGTGGGCAACGATCGTCGAGAGCGCGTGGCGCTCTTGGTCGGCTCCGGCGTCGACTTGATCGTCGTCGACACCGCGCACGGTCACAGCAAGAACGTCTGCGACGCGGTGCGCGAGATCAAGCGTTTGCATCCAGGCGTGCAAGTCGCCGCGGGCAACGTGGCGACGCGTGAAGGCACGCTCGCGCTGATCGAAGCGGGCGTGGATGCCGTGAAGGTCGGCATCGGTCCGGGCTCGATCTGCACCACGCGGGTGGTGGCAGGCGTGGGCGTTCCACAGATAACGGCCATCAACGAGTGCGCGAAAGCGGCGGCCGAGCACAAGGTGCCGATCATCGCGGATGGCGGCATCAAGTACTCGGGCGATGTCGTGAAGGCGCTCGCCGCCGGCGCGAGCTCGGTCATGATCGGCTCATTGCTCGCCGGCACGGACGAAGCGCCCGGCGAGACGGTGCTCTACCAGGGTCGTACGTACAAAGCGTATCGCGGCATGGGCTCACTCGGCGCCATGCGTCGGGGCTCGAAGGATCGCTACGGCCAGGCCGACATCGAAGACTTCGAAAAGCTCGTGCCTGAAGGCATCGAGGGCCGCGTGCCGCATCGCGGCCCCGCGTCTACCGTGATCTACCAGCTCGTCGGCGGCTTGCGCGCCGGCATGGGCTACACCGGTTGTCGCACTGTCGAAGAGCTCCGTCACAACGCGCGCTTCGTGAAGCAGTCTGCGCAGGGCCTGCGCGAGAGCCACGTGCACGACGTGATCATCACGCAAGAAGCCCCGAACTACGGCACCAATCACTAAGTACATAGCCCCAAAGCAGCCTTCGACTCTTTGGGTAAAGTCTCATGGAACATAGTTTAGTTCTGATCCTCGATTTCGGTGCGCAATACACTCAGCTGATCGCGCGTCGCGTTCGCGAGCAACGCGTCTACTGCGAGATTCACCCGTGCACGATCTCGCTCGACAAGGTGCGCGCGCTCAAGCCTCGGGCGATCATTCTGTCGGGTGGCCCGGCCAGCACGCTCGAGGCCGACTCGCCGACCACCGACCCCGGCATCTTCGAGCTGGGCGTGCCGGTGCTCGGCATCTGCTACGGCATGCAGCTCCTGTGCAGATTGCTCGGCGGTAAAGTCGAGAAGGCCGAGCATCGCGAGTACGGCCCCGCCGTCGTGGAGATCGAGCGTGCTGTCGGCGTGTTCGATGCGCTGGCCCTCGGCGGCAAGACCAACGTCTGGATGAGCCACGGCGATCGGGTGATCGCGCTGCCACCGGGCTTCGTCGCGATCGGCAAGAGCGACGGCTCGCCCTTCGCAGCAGCTGGACACCCCGAGCGCAAGATCTACGGCGTGCAGTTTCATCCCGAGGTCGCCCATACCGATCGCGGCACGGACATGCTCGCGTCGTTCCTGTTCGACGTGGCCGATCTCAAGCCAGACTGGACCTCGCGCTCGTTCATCGACGACACGGTCGAGCGGGTGCGTGCGCAGGTAGGCAAGGGTCAGGTGGTCTGCGGCCTGTCCGGTGGCGTGGATTCCTCGGTGGCCGCGGTGCTCGTGTCGCGCGCGATCGGTGAGCAGCTGACATGCATCTTCGTGGACAACGGCGTCCTGCGCAAAGACGAGGCCAGCCAAGTCGTGCAGATGGTTCGCCATCACTTGAGTCTCAAGCTCGTGCACGTCGATGCGGGCGCCCGCTTCATGAAAGAGCTCGCGGGCATCACCGACCCCGAGACCAAGCGCAAGACGATCGGCAGGGTGTTCATCGAGATCTTCGAGGAAGAAGCCAAGAAGCTCGGCCAGGTCGATTTCCTCGTGCAGGGCACGCTATATCCCGACGTGATCGAGAGTGTCTCTTTCAAGGGCGGCCCGAGCGTGGTGATCAAGACGCATCACAACGTGGGCGGCTTGCCGGACCGCATGAAGATGTCGCTGATCGAGCCGCTGCGCGAGCTGTTCAAAGACGAAGTGCGCGAAGTCGGCGAAGAGCTCGGCATCCCGAAGCCGATGCTCTGGCGTCAGCCGTTCCCCGGGCCAGGTCTCGCGATCCGCTGCCTCGGTGAGGTCACCGAGGAGAAGCTCGCGATCGTGCGCGAAGCGGACGCGATCCTGCTCGAAGAGGTGCGCGCTGCGGGCCTCTACGAATCGCTCTGGCAATCCTTCTGCGTGATCCTGCCGGTGCGCACCGTCGGGGTGATGGGCGATGGTCGCACCTACGAATACGTGGTGGCCGTGCGCGCCGTGCACTCGCGCGATGCCATGACCGCCGACTGGGCGCGCTTGCCGTACGAGCTCCTGGCGCGCGTCTCGACGCGCATCATCAACGAAGTGCGCGGCTGCAACCGTGTGGTCTACGACATCTCGTCGAAGCCGCCGGCCACCATCGAGTGGGAGTGATGCGTCTGTCAGCTGCACGCGCGCTGCTCGTGTTGAGCGCAGGGGTCGTGTCCGGTACGGGGGTAGGCTGCGTCAAGCCACCGCCACCGGCACCAATCGCGTACCTGCGCGTGACCGCGGTGCCACCGGAAACCACGGTCTACGACAACGATCGGTTTCTCGGCACTGCGCGCTTGCTCGCGAAGCAGCCGAAGGAGCTGCACGCCGGCGTGAAATTTCTGTCGTTCAAAGCGCCGGGCTACTTCCCGCACGACTTACGCGTGGAGCTGCCAGCCGGCGAGACGAATATCACGATCAAGCTGCGACCGATTCCGCAGTGAGCGCCGTGCGCACCTGGGTGCGCTGGCACGAAGGGGTGTCGCTCACGCGCCGAGCTCGACGCCGATCGCACGGGCCACCTGCACGAGCTCCCCGTTCGGGTCCACCAGCTTCGCGTGCCCAACCGCATCCTCGATCGGCACGGACACGATCTGCTGACCACGAAGCGCGACCATCTTGCCTGTCTCGCCGCGTGCGCACAGCCATGCGGCTTCCACACCGAAGCGCGTTCCGAGCAATCGGTCGAACGACGACGGTGTCCCACCGCGCTGCAAATGCCCGAGCACCGTGACCCGAATCTCGTGCGGAATGCGGCCCTTGAGCTGCTCCGCGAGGCCGTGCGCAGCGCCGCCGAGGCGCGCCAGGTGACCCGCACGCCCTTTGCTGATCGTGGACTCTTTTCCGCCACGGGGTTTTGCGCCTTCGCCCACGACCACGATGCTGAATGTCACGCCGCGCGAGGCGCGCTCTTGGATCTTGGCGACGACGCGGTCCACGTCGTACGCGATCTCGGGGATCAAGATCACGTCGGCTCCACCGGCAATGCCCGCGTAGAGTGAGATCCAACCCGCATAGCGGCCCATGAGCTCGACCAACATCACACGGTCGTGCGACTCCGCGGTGGAGTGCAGCGCGTCGATCGCCCAGGTTGCCGTATCGACCGCCGTATCGAAGCCGAAGGTGTAGTCGGTCGCGGCGAGATCGTTGTCGATCGTCTTCGGCACACCGATCACCCGCAGACCCCGCTTCATGAACGCTTGCGCGTGGCTCATCGTGCCGTCGCCGCCGACCATCACGAGCACGTCGATCTCGTGATCGTGGATGCGTCGCAGCACGACGTCCGACACGTCTTCGAAGTGCTCGCGTCCACGCTTGTCGTGTCTCGGGTACGCGAACGGGTTGGCGCGGTTGGAGCAACCGAGAATGCTACCTCCCTTCGGCAGGATCCCGCGCACGCTGGCGCTCCTCAGCTTCACCAAGCGATCGGGTTGGATCAAACCCTCGAAGCCGTCTTCGCTGCCGTACACCTCGATATCCAGCTCGCAGCACGTCTTCACGAACGCACGCAGCACGGCATTGAGGCCGGGCGCATCGCCCCCGCCGGTCAAGATGCAGACTCGGCGTACCGGTTCGGGCGCGCGCGGGTGCTTCTTCGAAGAGATCTTTCGTGCTCGCGGCTTCGTCATGCGCTCGATCCTCGCTCGCCAGCAAGCATAACGCCGAGCGCCCCAGCTGTGCCGACCGGTGTGTAAATAAGGCAGGCAGGCGGCTGAGGCGTGCGGCTGCGAGTCAGCCCGCAGACTCTGCTGCCGCTCGCGCGCGTGCGCTCTCGTAGAGCGCAATAGCTGCTGCCACGGAGGCGTTGAGCGAGGCGATCGGGCCGGGTAGGTCGATGCGTACGAGCGTGTCGCAGGCTTCCCGCGTGAGCCGGCGCAGCCCTTCGCCTTCGGAGCCGATCACCAGCACACGCCCTTGCTCGGCGAACGGCAGCTCGTGCAATGCGACGCTGCCTTCGGCATCGAGTCCGACCAACGAAAGGCCCTGCTGTCTCAGCATACCGAGCGTGCGTGCCAGATTCGTCACACGCGCGATACGCGCCCGTTCGGTTGCTCCCGCTGACGCGCGGACCACCACGGGAGTCACCGGTGCAGCGCGGTCCCTGAGCGTGATGACGCCGTCCGCGCCGAACGCCACTGCGCTGCGCACGATCGCGCCGAAGTTGTGTGGGTCGCTGATCTGATCGAGCGCCACGAGCAACGGTCGCGGGGCCGCATGCTCCAAGATGGTTTCGAGCTCGTCGTAGACGTACTCGCCGCTGATGGCGGCAATGCCTTGGTGACGCTCGCCCTTTGCCAGCGCGTCCAAGTCGGCGCTCGGACAGGTCTCGAAGCGCACGTTGGCTTTGTGCGCGAGATCTTCCAACGGTGCAAAGCGCCCGCCCTCGGCCGCCGCGTAGATCACGGCGATCCGCTTCGCGTCTCCACGCAGCGCTTCCTCGACCGCACGCGGCCCGAGCACCACGCGCTTCACGGCAACGCTCGATCGATTTCGCTGACGATCTGTTCTGCCGCCGCCCGCGGATCGCGTGCGTCACGAATAGGGCGACCCACCACCAAGAGGTCCGCGCCGGCTGCGATTGCGGCAGCGGGCGTCGCGACCCGGCGCTGGTCACCCAGCTGCGCGCCTGCAGGACGAACCCCGGGTGTGACCAGCACGACCGTGTGTCCGAAGCGAGCGCGTAGCGCGGCGCACTCGAGGGGTGAGCACACCAGGCCCCGCACGCCGTTCGTTACCGCTAGGTCCGCCAGGCGTGTCGCCGCTTCCGCAGGCTCCCCGCGCATGCCGACGCCCGCGAGTTGACCGGCATCCATGCTCGTAAGGACGGTGACCGCGAGCAGCTGCAACCCACCGCCAAGCGTCGCTTCGCGTGCTGCGCGCATGGCATCGGCGCCTGCGGCCGCATGCAGCGTCAGGTACGCGACGCCGAGCTTTTCGGCTGCTTTGGCCGCGTGCGCGACGGTCGCCGGAATGTCGTGCAGCTTCAGATCGAGAAAGCACGCGCGCTTGCGGGCGTGCACGGCCCGCACGGCCGCAGGGCCTTCGGCGCTGAACAGCTCAAGGCCCACCTTGAACACGCCCACGTGGTCGACGAGCAGATCCAAGTAGTGCTCGGCTTCTGCCAGCGTGCTCAGGTCGAGCGGAAACGCCAGCCGCGCGCGCGCGCTCTCGAGTCGCGCGCTCACGGTGCGCGCGCTCACGGTGCGCGCTCTCTCGAGTCGCGCACTCGCTGCGCGCGCGTCATCGCGTCATCCCGCTTCATACCGAGCACTCGCTTCAGATGCCGTCGAGGCCAGCCAACGGATCGTCGCTGCCGCCGCTCGACTCGTGCTTGCCACTCGGCTTCTTACCGCCGCTGCTGCTGCTGCTGCTGCTCGCGCCGCCACCGGTGGCGTGGTGTCCGCCGCCGCTGTGGGCCGCGCCCGCAGAGGTTGCTGCCTCTTCGGCTTTCTTCGATGCAGCTGCCAACATGGCGGCCTTCTCGGCGTCTTCCTTGGCCTTCGCAGCCGCTTTCTGGGCTTCCTGCAGCTGGCGCTCGTGCTCGACGCGCTCCTGCTCCGCAAGCGTCTTCAAGCGCTCGCGCTCGACCGCAGCTTGCTGCTCGCGCCGCGCATTCTCGGCACGCTCTTCGGCCTGGTGCTTTTGCGTAGGTACGTACACTCCGAAGTAGCCGTAGGCGCCGCCAGCCAGTGCGATCACAGCAATCGCCGCGAGCACGCCGGGATGCACGCCCTTGCGCCGCTGCGCGTGAATCGTTTGCACCTGCAGGTCGTGCGCGCGTGCGCGCTCGGCTTCTTCAGCGCGCACCCGCGCTTCGGCTTCGAGCTTCACCCGCAGCGAGGCCGCTTCGCGCTCGCGTAGCACGCGCTCTTCGTCGTCGCGCGCGGCGCGCTCGGCCGCCATGCGCGCTTCTTCCTCGGCGCGAATGCGGGCTTCGGCTTCCGCCTTGATGCGCGCTTCTTCCGCCGCGCGCATGTGGGCTTCTTCTTCGGCGCGTCGCTTGCGCTCGTCTTCCTCGGATTGAATCCGCTCCTCCTCGAGGCTCATCAGCTCTTTGAGGTTGAAGAGAACCGAGGACTCTTTCTGCTCGTTCATCGTGCCTGCTTCTCCGTATGCCGCGTCCCGAAGGGTGCTGACGCTACGCCAGCCGCCGCGCCCGCAGCGAACCACGCGACTCGACGAAAAACAATAACGTCCAGATCCCGCGCTGTCAACGCGAGCACAGTCTCCCGGTAGCTCGAAAAGGGCTCATATTTCAACGGCTTGCCGTAGCGCGGCAGGTTCTGATACTCAGCTTGGGTCGAGTCGTTTTCGTCCTAAGAAGGCGTTGTGTTCCCATGTGGTGCTAGGGAAGCCATGGGACGACAGAGCGCGCGAGAGGGAGTGATGGCCACGAACGTCCGAGCCCACATCACCGGAACCGTCTGGAAGATCGTGAAACGCGTGGGGGATTCGGTCGCCCGCGACGAGGCGGTCGTGATCCTCGAATCCATGAAGATGGAAATGCCGGTGGAGTCGCCGGTCGCCGGCAAGATCACCGAGATCCGCTGCAACGAAGGGCAGTCTGTCGAGGATGGCGCCATCCTCGCTGTCGTGGACTGACGGTGTAGATTCGCACGGCGCGCAGTACGATGCGGCCATGACGAAGGCAGCGCTCGGCCTCGTGGTGCTGGTGGCGTTCTGGGCTTCCGGCTGCTCACTGCCCGTGTTGCAGAAGGGCGACAGCTGCGAGCGCAGCGCCGAGTGCGCCGAGGGCCTCGCCTGCGTGAAGAGCAAGTGCAGCTCGAACCTGCAGTCGATCGCGGACAAGAGCATGGCAGCGAATCTGGGCTTGAGAGATGCCGCGGCGGCCGATGGCGCGAGCGCTGACGCCATGGCGCCGCCCGCGGACGCCGCGCTGAGCGGCAACGACGGCGGCTGAGTCAGCGCGCTTTCTTGCGACCCAGCACGAGCACGAGCAGGGCCGCGAGCACGGCCTGCGTCGCGAGCATCGTGGCGAGCAGCACGCGCAAGCTATTCTCGCTCGCCGCCGCGACCACGAACGGACCGACGCGGCTGAGCTTCGGCGCAGCCGGGGTAGGCGACCCGGCCGCGGGCGCGATCACCACCTGTACCGCCGAGGGAGTGAGCCCCGACACGGCGCCTGCCACCAAACTCTGCACGGCGGCGACGTCGATGCGCGTGCGATCGCCGAGCGCGTGCAGGAGCACGGACGCCCGCGGCGAAGGCGAAAGGCGCGCGGCGAAGTCCGGCGTGTCCGAGAGCGCAATGTGCACGCGTGCGTCGCTGACCCCCGGCAAGGTCTCGAGCGACCGCGCAAGGTTGCTCGCGAGTGAGCTGGCGGTGTGCAGCTGCTCTTCGCTGTGCGTCGGCAGCACCTCGTTGTCGCATGCCAAAAGGAGCGAGCCGAACGCGCCGAGCGAAACGCAACCAAGCGCGACGACGAGCAATCTCGAGTACGAGCGGCGCATGCGCCGAGTCCTCGCCCAATCACCCTCCGGCGTCAACCGCGGAATCGTGGCTCAGTCCACGTTGAAGCTGTAGCGAGCGCCCATGCGCGGTGCCGGAAACGAAGGAAACGAAACGCGCCGCACTTTGGCCGTCATGCAGCGCTGAAAGCCCGCGCTGCCTGCGCTCACGCTGGCACCTGCCACGTGACCGCTGCCGACAATCGCCAGGTCGATCGTGACCTTGCTCAAATGACCGCCTTGGCGCAGCTCCTCCGAGACACAGCTGAACATGCTGTTCAAGTTGCGATTCATCGCGCCAGCGACGTCGGCGCTGCTCAGCTGGCGTTCGCCGCCGCCCTTCGAGGCATCGCCCAGCTCCATGGCTTGGTTCATCGCGTCTTCGTACGAAGAGAAGCCGCCTGGTCCGCCGCCGGAGCTCGTGTGACGTGGTCCACCCGCGTGCGCGGTGTGCTGCAGGATGCCGGCCGTACCGCTGATCTTCACTTGACCGCTCTCGTATAGCGCCGCGAGGTCCATGCTCTTGGCTTGCTCGCGGTTCTTCGCCACTTGGCGGCTCATCATGTACAGCGCGCCGACCACGCCCACGCCCACGATGCAGGCCGCGAGGACGGTGAACTTCGCTGCCGTGGAGCGCTTCTCGACTTTGGACGAGCGGGCGAGCGCCTCGACGTGCTCGCGCTCTTCTTTGCGAATCTTGTACTGCTGGACGAACTCCACGAACTCCGGGTACTCGCGGACCAGCTTGCGTTCGTTGGTCGCCATGTTGAACAGGCCGTGATCCTCGAGGATCTCGCCGTCGACGATGGCCTTGATCAGCTCGCGCGCCGTGAACGGACCGTGGTCCATGCCGTCTTTTATTGCCATCCAGCGCGGTGCGTCGTTCTTCGTCAGCTGTGCCGTCAGCGACGCGATGTCCGGGCCGCTCGCTGCTGCGGGCGCCGGTTTTGCAGCTGACGGCTGCTGTTGCGGGCGCAGCGCAGGCAGGCCCGGTGTGACGGCAGGCGGAGCCGCGCGCGGCGGCGTGGGTGTGCGCATCGCAACGCTCACCGGAATGACGATCGGCCCTTGGGCGTCGGGCGCGGGCGGTGCGATCGACACTGCGATATCCACGTCGATTTCGACGTTGGCGCCGAAATCGATGCCCTCGGGCTCCGGCGTGCCAGCTGTCAGCGGCAGCAGTGCTTGCACGATCTCGTCGGGCGTCGCGAAGCGCTGCGCGGGGTCGCTTGCCAAGCAACGCAGCAGCACGGCGTCGAGTTCCGGCGTCGCGTCCGGGTGCACCTGCGATGGTGCAGCGAACTCCATCGTCGGCGACCGACCCGTGAGCAAGACGTAAAGCAGCGCGCCGACGCCGAAGACATCGCTGCGCGCGTCCGGCAGCTGTCCGGCTTTCACTTCGGGTGACAGGAACGCTTGTTCCTCCGCGGGCAGGAGCTGCCAGCGCCGCGCTTTGATCAGAGAAAGGCCAACGCCCAGATCACCGATCTTCACGCGGCCGGTCTTCGTGACCCAGACGATCGATGGGCGCAACGCGCCGTGACACGTGATCTCGTGCATCGACGTGAGCGCTTTGCAGGTGTGTGCGATCACGTTGTAGCAACCGCGCACGGACAGCAGCTGCCCGGTGCGCGCGCGATCTACGCACAGATCCGCCAGCGTTTGTCCGGCGACCCACTCGCGCGCTACGAAGTGTTCGCGACCCGCGTGCGTGCCGACCCCATAGATGGCGACGAGCCCGCGATGCTTGAGCTTCGCGACTACGCGCATCTCGTCGCGGAACACGTCGTACGCGGTTTTGTCAGCCGCAAGCTGCGGCGACAACACGTAGATGGCGATCGGCTTGCGCGTCTTTTGATCGCGCGCGAGCCAGGTTTGACCGAGGGCATCGCTCGGTCCGTGGTCTTCGACCTGGAAGCGACCACCGACGAGCGTGCCCTTCGTCATGGGGCCTGGGGTCAGGCTGGGTTCTACAGGCACGTTCGCCGACATCGAAGCGAGGAGGGTAACGGAGCGGGGCCGTACCGTTCAAGCACGACGACTAGCCGCGCTGATAGGTGCGACACAGCCAGACATGCGCGCCAGTTGCTGCGCGCGACGCCATGTTCCCAAGTGAGGGCTACGCACGGCTCACGGCGTGGGCGCGCTCGGAATTTCGGTCGTCGGTGGGCTTGGCGGCGCGGGCTCGGCGGCAGCGGGTGGGCCTGGCGCTTCATCGGAAGGTACAGGCGGCGAAGGTGCAGGCGAAGGTGCGCTCGATGGCTGCGCCTCCGTCGGTTGCGCCGGCGTGGCCTGCGTCGCTCCTTCGGGTGCCGGCTGCTCAGGCGTTGCCGCGGCGGCCGCCGCTGGCGGCGCTGCCGCTGCTGGCGGTGCGCTCTGATCGAGGTGCATGCTCGTCTGGATCGAAAATGGCGCTTCTTCGAACGGCGGCGTGAAGTGAGTCGCTGCGGCGCGCTGGCGCAGGCATGCGAGCTCGCTTTGGTCCAGAGGCGCGCTGACTTCGCTGCGACTCACGGACCCACTCGGCGTCACGTAGACCGTGAACGCAATATCGATGCTGCGCGGTGCCGTGTCGCTCGGGCGAGCTGCGAGACAGCCGTTGATCCCGCTGAGCTGCGACGACAGCTCGCCCTGGAAGTCGCGCTTCTCGCCCGCGGCTAGCCTCTTCTTCAGCTCGGCTTCGACGTCGATGCCTTTCATCGTCGGCAAGTACGGCGACGCTTCGCCTGCTTTCTTCTCGTCAGCACTGGGATCGTTCGCGCCCTCGATCGCGAGCGGCCGGATGCCGGCGACCTTCGGCGGTCCGTCCACCTTCGGCCGTCGATCGCAGCCGCCGAGCGCCAACGGCAGTGCGCCGACACACGCGAGGCATGCCAGCGCGGCAGTACCGCTGTTCAATCGGGTTTTCTGCGTTCCTGCGCGCGCGTGCATGCCGCTATCTTCGCTCGTCTCGCGCCCGTTTCAAACGGGTGCGGCGTTGCGAGCGGCCTTGGCACGTTCGGGAGCGAGGGTCCTCTCGTGCAATGTGTGCCCCGCGAGCTTCTCGATGATGCCGTCGAGCCGTCCTTCCGGGACGTCCACGAACGTGTAGCGATCGCGAATCCGAATCCGCCCGATGTCTTCCTGGGGCAGCTCGCAGTTGGTGCGCAGCAGGTCCACGACTTCGCCCACGCGTACCCCGTCACGCTTGCCCAGGTTCAGATACAGAATCCCGGAGTGATGCGCGTCGCTGACGCCTTCCGACGCGTTGCCATTCGGCCCCGTCTCCACGTCGCGAGGCGCGTCGTTCCGTACGGCCTGCGGGCGATCGGAGCGACGCGCCCGCTCGCGCTCGCGCGGAACGGCATTGGCCTCGCGCTCGCGCTCGCGCGGAGCGGCATTGGCCTCGCGCTCGCGCTCGCGCGGAGCGGCGCTCGTATCACGCGCACGTGATCCAGCATGCGGCTCGCGTTCACGGTGCCGCGGACGTGACACCGGCTGGTGCGTGGGAGCTGCCTCTACGCTTTCCACCGGCGCAGGCCGCTTGGAACGACGAGCGGCCGCCGCCTCCTCGTCGACCTCGCCATGCGTGCCGAGCACGGTGTGGATCAGGCCCGCGAGGATCGGCTCGATGCGCGGATGCGTGAGCAAGCGTCGCGCGAGCGCGATGTCGGCCGCTGCCGGAGCATCCGCGAACGCAGTCTCGAGTAGCGTGATGCGATCGATCTCGTGACGCGTCTTGAGCTCGCCATGCGTCGGCAAGCTGCGTTCCACCGGCGAGATCTTGTGCTCGAGGCGCAGGTAGTAAAGCCGCCCGAGCTCGTCCGGGCTCACCAGCGAAATCGCCGAACCCGTGCGGCCAGCGCGACCGGTACGGCCGGTGCGGTGCACGTAGACCGCCGCCGATTCCGGGAAGGTGTAGTTGATCACGTGCGTGAGGTGCGAGATGTCGATGCCGCGCGCGGCCACGTCAGTTGCAACCAGGTAGCGCAGCTTGCTCTCGCGCGTGGCCTGCATGATGCGCTCGCGGTCCTTCTGCGGAAGGTCGCCATTGAGCCAATCTGCGTTGAAGCCGGCTTGCTTGAGCGCGCCTGCGACGCGCTCGGTCTCCGAGCGCATGTTGCAGAAGATGATCGCGCTCTCGGGGTCTTCGACTTCCAGGATGCGCACCAGCTCGCCGGGGCGATCGCGGCCGCTGACCATGTACGTCGAGTGCGAGATCAGGTTCGCTGCTGCGGCGTCGCTCGACAGCGAGACCATCTCGGGGTTGTTCATGTGTCGCTCGGCGTGGCGGCGCACTTCGCCGTCGACCGTCGCCGAGAAGCACATCGTCTGGCGCTTCTCGCGGCTTGGGATCAGCTCGAGGATGGCGTTGAGCTCCTTGGCGAAGCCCATCGACAGCATCTCGTCCATCTCGTCGAGCACCAAGACGCGCAAGCGCGAGGCGTCGAGCGTGCCGCGCTTGAGATGATCGAGCACACGGCCCGGCGTGCCCGACACGATCTGCGCACCTGCACGCAGGTCGTCGATCTGCTTGCCCATCGGTGCGCCGCCGTAAATGGCGGTCGCGAGCAGGTTCTTGTGCTGCCCGATGCGCGAGATCTCGCGCTGGCTCTGCAGCGCCAGCTCACGTGTTGGCGCGAGCACGAGCGCCTGCACCACCGGCTCGCTGGTCACGATCTTGTCGACCAGTGGGATACCGAACGCTGCGGTCTTTCCGGTACCGGTGCGCGCCTGGACGATGATGTCGCGTCCTTCGATGGCGAGCGGGTAGGTGGCCTCCTGCACGGGCGTTGGCTGCGTGTAGCCGATTTCTTCCAACGCGCGGCGAACCTCTTCGCCGAGGTTCATGTTTGCAAACCCGGAGACTTCGCTCGGGGTTTCAGCTGTCAAAGGTGGTGAAGTGTTCATGTCAGGTCTTCTGATTTCAGTGCTGGGATGTGGAGCCGGTGTTCACCGGGCGACCGAGCCGAACCGCGTGTCGATCTGGTTGATCATGCGATCGATGCTCTCGGTCAAAGGCAGGTTTTGGCGCAGATGCGCGTGGAGCAGCGCGACGGTTCGCTCGCGCAGCCGAAACAGGGTCTTGCGTGCAGTATCCAGGGAACCGCACGGTCCGAGCGAGGCGTATTGCTTGTCCCACGAGGCGATCCACTTCTGGGTGTCGCTCGCATGTCCCGGCCAGCGCACGTCCTGGGCGGCGTGATCGAGCAGGGAGCGTTCCAGCATACGCAGCTCGTGCGCGCAGCTCACGAGCTCCGCGCTGCTCGCTTCGCGCTCGTCGCCGTTTCCGTAGAGCTCCATGACCACGGAGCGCGTGGACGTGCCGATCACGACGACGGCCATCAGCCAGAAGCTGGTGATCCCGACGCGGCGGCCGATCCGTGGAGCTCCTGTGAGTATTCGCCTGGCCATTGAGTTGTCGTTGTTCGATCACGGAACGAGCGATCACGGAACGAGCTTGTAGCCCAATCCGTAGACGGTGAGGATGTGCCGCGGCTTGTCGTGTTGGGTTTCGATCTTCTTGCGCAGCTTGACCACGAAGTTGTCGACCGTGCGGTTGCTGGGGTTCGACTTCGCGCCCCAGACCTTGTCCAGGATCTCGTCGCGCGAGACGGGATGGCCTTGGCGCTCGCGCAGCAGCTTGAGCAGCTCCACCTCGTAGAACGATAGAGGCACGGTCTTGTGCCCGCGCACCAAGCTGTGGGCCGACAGATCGACGACCGTGTCGCCGAGCTCGAAGCGGGCCCGGGGCGTGGCGCTGCGTGAGCGCGAGCCGCGACGAAACAGAGCCCGGATGCGCGCGACCAGCTCGCCCACCGAGAAGGGCTTGGTCACGTAGTCGTCGGCGCCCGCGTCGAGACCACGGATCTTGTCCGCTTCCTGCCCGCGCGCGGTGAGCATGATGATCGGCACGTGCTCGTCCGTGCGACGCATGCGCTCGCACAGCTGATAGCCGTTGGTGTCGGGGAGCATGAGGTCGAGGATGATGCAGTCGGGGTGTGCCTGCGAAAAGAGGGCAAGGCCTTGTTCGCCGCGATCGGCGTGCAGCACGCGAAAGCCTTCGAACTCCAGCGTGTCACGCAAACCGAGCGCCAACGCGGGATCGTCCTCGACGAGCAGGATGGTGCGCGCCGCGGGGCTAGCCATGTCGGGCCACGATATCAGCGGGTTCGGTGCTGTCAATTGAGCCTTCCGCCGCGCCTTGGCTCGCTTGGCGCGCATCGCTGCGCTGCGTCGCAAGCGTGGCTGACGTGGCGTCACGTCGTGGAATGCTGATTGTCACCACAGCTCCGCCGCCTTCGGCGTTGTCCGCCCAGGCGCGTCCGTGGTGGGCTTCGGCGATGTGCTTCACGAGGGAAAGCCCGATGCCCGAGCCGCGCGTCCGGCCGGCGCTCTGTGCGCGGTAAAAGCGCTCGAACACGCGCTTCTTGTCGACTTCGGCAATGCCAGGGCCGTGATCGCGCACGCGGATTTCGATCGAGTCGGAGAGTGTCTCCACGATCACGTCGACCGGCGTCCCGCCTCCGTATTTGACCGCGTTATCGAGCAAGTTGATGACGGCGAGCATCAGTGCCTGGTCGTCCACGCGGCCTTCCGGCGCAGCGCCGATGCTGTGCACGCTGACCTCGGTGCCCACGCGCTCGAAGCGGTAGTGAAACGTCTCCACCGCGCGGGTGACTACATCCGCGATCTGGCACTGGCGCATCTCGTACTGGCGCTTACCGCGCTCCAAGGCCGCGAAATCCAGCACGTTCTCGATCAAGCCCGACAGGCGCTCGCTCTCGCTGCAGATGATCTCGAGGTATTCCTCCTGCTTGGCCTCGTCGCGCACGCGCTTGGTCAGTAGCATCTCGCCGAACAATTTGATCACTGAAAGAGGCGTCTTCAGCTCGTGCGACACGTTCGCGATGAAGTCGCTCTTGAGCCGTGCGAGGCGACGTTCTTTGTCCGCGGCGTACAGAATGAAGCCGACGCCGATCAGAATCACGGCCAGCGACAGGCCGATCAGCGCGCCCTGGTTCACGCGGCTGGTGCGGCCCTTGGCCTTCAAGAGCGGCGCGGTCTTCGGCGCGACCTGCAAGCGCCACTGGTAGAGCGTGGTTGGAAAGCGCAGGCCCACCACGTAGTCGCCTGCGCTCGCCAAGTTCGGGCCGAACACACGACGGTTGTCCTCGTCGACGACGTTGTGCCATTCCTTGCCCGATTCGCTGCGAAACAGGTCCGGAAACACGGTGCGCGTGAGGTAGCCCGTGTCGTGATGCGCGGCAATGTAGAAGCGGCGTCCGCGGTGGCGCACGGCCTCGAACGAGATCAGATAGCTGCGGCGTTCGTAGCTCTTGTGCAGGTGGTTGAGCACGTTGAACGGCAACGACTCGAGCTTCATATCCGGCACGATCTGCTTCATGAACAAGCGCATGAACGCCTGCTTGTCGTGATCGTTGGTGCGCGCTTCGGCATCGACGACGCGCTTTTGCACATCGAGCACGACAGCAGCGCGCACGCTCGGCGAGATCTCTCCCGCGCGATCCTTCCACTCGGAAAGCGCGCTTTCGGGATTCTCCAGATCAAGCGCGCCAAACACCTGGTTGTCGGCCGCGATGATCGTTTGCTCCAACCGATTCACGCGATCCTGCACCAACCACAAACTCGACTCCGCGATCGACTTCTCGCCCAACGCCTGAAACTGCACCGCCGTCAGGTACGCGTAATAGGCCAGCACGCACGTCGCGACCGCGATCGTGGGAAGCAGAACGCGGTAAACCCGCCTAAATCGCGTATCATCCATGCGCCGCGCGGAAATCTAGCACTGCTTTGCCCGCGCGGCTCCCGGGCCACGCACTGCCCACCCGCCAGATTTTCCGCAGTTTCGTCTCTTCCAACGTGAGCGGCGCGCAGCGGGGTCTAGCCGCGAGCGCGCCCGCAGCGCGGCGAGGTAGCGTACTTCTCGTACGTGACCGAGCCAAGCGAGGACGAAAGCCGCGGCTAGGCCCCGATCCGCGCCGCGGCTAGGTCGCCCTCAGTCGCGTTCTGGGCGGGGTGCGCGGCTCATCAGGGTTCCGACGGCGTCTTTCGCGGACTTGCCTTCGTACAAAGCTAGGTAGACCTCGGTCGTGATCGGCATGTCGACGCCTTCGCGCTTCGCCAGCTCGTAGGCGCTCCTGGCGGTGCGCACGCCCTCCGCGACCATCGTCATCTCGCCGAGCACTTCGTTCAGTGTGCGACCGCGCGCCAGCTCGAGACCGACGCGCCGGTTGCGCGAGAGATCGCCGGTGCACGTGAGCACCAGATCACCCATCCCCGACAGGCCGGCGAGCGTGAGCGGATTGGCGCCCATGTGCATCGCGAGCCGCGCCATCTCGGCGAGACCGCGCGTGATCAGAGCGGCGCGCGCGTTGTTGCCGAAGCCGAGGCCGTCGGCCGCGCCGGCGGCGATCGCGATCACGTTCTTCAGCGCGCCGCCGACCTCGACGCCGATCACGTCCTCGGTCGAATACACGCGCATGCGCTCACCCGCGAGCTGTTCCTGCGCGATGCGCGTCACCTCCGGGTCCTTACCGGCGATGCAAAGCGCCGCAGGCATGTTCTGCGCGACTTCCTTGGCGAAGCTCGGCCCGCCGATCGCGCAGATGCGCGCGTGCATCTCGGCCGGCAGCGCGTCTTCGAGCACCTGCGTCATCAGGAGCAGAGAAGGGTGCTCGATGCCCTTGGTCGCGCTCACGATCGGTCCTTGCGCCGGCAAGAACGGCATCGCGTCTGCGATCACCCGGCGCAACCCGTGCGACGGCACCACGAAGTACACGGCATCGGCGCCTTCGAGCGCGCGCTCGAGCCGATGCGTCGCGAGCAACGTCGGCGGCAGCTGCGCACCCGGCAGATACGCGTTGTTCTCGCGGTGCGCGGTGATGTCGCGAGCAACTTCTTCGCGTCGCGACCAAAGCCGCACGCGGTTCCCACGATCCGCGAACAACTTCGCGATCGCAGTACCCCACGAGCCTGCGCCGAGAACAGCGACCGTCAGCATATCGCTCAGATTACCCGAGCGAGCGCCCAGCGAGAAATTCCGCGAAGAGCCGCAGGCTGCTTCGCGGGAATGTGATCAAGTTCCGCAAAGAGCCGTAGGCTGCTTCGCGGGTATGTGATCAAGTTCCGCGAAGAGCCGTAGGCTGCTTCGCGGGTATGTGATCAAGTTCCGCGAAGAGCCGTAGGCTGCTTCGCGGGTATGTGATCAAGTTCCGCGAAGAGCCGCAGGCTGCTTCGCGGGTATGCCATCAAGTCGCTGAAGAGTCCGAGATCTCGGTCTTCGAGGACTTCTTGCCCTTGCCACCGGTGCCGCCGGTGCCGCGAGGCTTGAGGTCCAGCTTTTCGGGCGTTTCGAGCGCTTCGAGCAGCACTTCGTCCATCTTGGTGACGGGCACGAACTCCAGCTCGTCGCGCACTTCCTGCGGGACCTCGTCGAGATCCGCCATGTTGCGCTCGGGCAGAATCACGCGCTTGATGCCGGCGCGGTGGGCCGCGAGCACCTTCTCCTTGATGCCACCGACGGGCAGCACCTTGCCGCGCAGCGTGATCTCGCCGGTCATCGCGACGTCGTGACGTACGCGGATGGCCGTGAGTAGCGACACGAGCGAGGTCATCATGGTGACGCCTGCGCTTGGCCCGTCTTTGGGCACGCCGCCGGTCGGGATGTGAATGTGCACGTCGCTGGTCTCGAGGAAGTCCTCGGGAATGTGCAGCGCCGCAGCGCGTGCCCGCACGTAGCTGAGCGCGGCTTGCGCCGACTCTTTCATCACGTCGCCGAGCTGACCGGTGAGCGTGAGCTTGCCCTTGCCAAGCATGCGCGTGGCTTCGATGAACAGGATCTCGCCGCCGACCGACGTCCAGGCCAGGCCCGTCGCGATGCCGGGCTCGTCCATGCGCTCGGCGATCTCGGAGGTGAACCGGGCTGCTCCGAGCGTCGGGCGCAAGTCTTCTTCGGTGTCGATCGTGAACGGGCCGGTCTGACCTTCGGCGACCTTCACGGCGGTGCCGCGGATCACGCTGGCGATCTGCCGTTCCAGGTTACGAACGCCGCTCTCACGCGTGAAGCTGTCGATCACCGTGTCGACCGCCTTGTCGGTGATCTTCATGATCTTGTCGTCGATGCCGTGCTCGTCGAGCTGCTTTGGGACGAGGTGATCGCGGGCGATGGCCGCCTTTTCACGGCGCGTGTAGCCGGGGATCTCGAGGATCTCCATACGATCGCGCAGCGCGGGCGGAATGGTGTCGAGCACGTTCGCGGTGGCCACGAACATGCACTTCGAGAGGTCGTAGGGGATCTCGAGGTAGTGATCTTGGAACGTGTCGTTCTGCTCGGGGTCGAGCACTTCGAGCAAGGCCGCCGCCGGATCGCCGCGGAAGTCGTGACCGATCTTGTCGATCTCGTCGAGCATGAACACGGGGTTGATCGTGCCCGCCTTCTTCATGCCTTGGATGATCTGACCGGGCAGGGCGCCCACGTACGTACGACGATGGCCACGAATCGCGGCCTCGTCGTGCACGCCGCCGAGCGAGATGCGCACGAACTTGCGGCCGAGCGCACGCGCGATCGAGCGACCGAGTGAGGTCTTGCCGACGCCGGGCGGACCGATCAGACAAAGGATCGGACCCTTTTTGTCCTTCTTCAGCTTGCGCACGGCGAGATACTCGACGATGCGCTTCTTGATCTTCTCGAGTCCGGAGTGATCCTCGTCGAGGACTTTGCGCACCTCGGCGATGTCCATCATGTCCGTGGTCGACTTGCTCCACGGGATGTCCAGGATCCAGTCGATGTACGTGCGCACGACCGTGTACTCGGCCGAGCCCACTTGCATCGAGCGCAGGCGCTTGAGCTGTTTGCGGCAGACGCTCTCGGCTTCTTTGGCCAAGTTCGCCTTGTTCAAGCGCTCTTCGAGCACGTCCAGGTCGCTCTGGTCGCCTTCTTCTTCGCCCAGCTCTTCCTTGATCGCCTTGAGTTGTTGACGCAGCACGTACTCGCGCTGGTTCTTGCCCATCTCCTCTTTGATCTGGGAGTTGATGCGCTCGCGCATCTTGAGCACTTCCAGCTGACGCGTGAGCAACCGCAGCACCTTGCGGATGCGGTCCTTCACGTCGACGGACTCGAGCAGCGCGGCCTTCTCGTCGACCGGCGCTTCCAGGTTCGCGGCCACGAGATCCGCCAGTTGGCCCGGCTCGTTGATCGAGTCGATCAGCGAGCCCGCTTCGCGCGGCAGCTCCGGCATCAATTGAATGACTTGTTTCGCGGTGTCGCGCAGGCTCATGGCCAGCGCTTCGGTCTCGACGTCGCCGCTGGTCGGCTCTTCCATGCGCGAGACGCGCGCCTTGAGGTACGGGTCTTCCTGCGTGACGCGGTCGAGGCGCACGCGCGCCAAGCCCTGCAGGATGAGCGAGTAGTTACCCGTGGAATGACGCAGCGCTTTCAGCACGCGCGCGGCGACACCGACCGTGTGTAGGTCGTCGTGGCTCGGGTCGTCGGTGGCGGGATCCCGCTGCGCGAAGATCACGATCACCGGTTGGTTCTGACCCTCCAGGTCTTCGACTAGCGCGACGGACTTCTCGCGGCCTACGTCGAACGGCGCAACCGAGCCCGGGAAGAGCACGTGGTTGCGGATGGGCAAAAGGGGCAGGTCGTCGTCGAGATCGATCTCGCGATTGTCGACTTCGAAGATCTTCTTGTTGTCTTCTTCGTCCATTTCGTCCGCGCTGTGTTCTTCCGAAGCGTTGGCGCGGTGGCCGAGGCCGCAAAAGAGCAGGGTTATTCCCGCCACGTTCGCAATCTTCCCGCGCTTCTGGGCAACATAGTCAGCCGGGTGGCCAGGTGCAAGCAAGCGTGAACTAGCGGCGCGCGAACCGCGATGAATGTGATCTCCTACCTTACATCGATCGCGAATGAGCCTCCACCCGGGCGCAGCGGCGGCTGCTCGCCGCTGCGTTGACCAAGTTGGGGCGCGTACCTACTCTCCTGCGTTCACGAATTCGGGGACGGGAATGAGCACGCAGGGCTCGGGCGACAACCAAGACAGCGACACGAGCCTAGCCTCGCGTACCAACGCAGGGATCGCGCGTGCGCGTCGGCGCGGTCGCTCGATCGCGATCTCGGGAGCAAACACGTTCCTCGGACGCAACCTCGTGGGTCTGCTCGGTGAAGATCCGAGCGTGTCGCGCATCGTCGTGGTGGACGTGGAGAATCCCAACACGGCCGGCCCGAAGACGAGCTTCTACGACCTCGATCTGACGCAACCCGGAGTCGACTCGCGGCTGGCCGAGATCCTCCAGGCCGAAGCCGTCGACACGTTCGTGCACCTGGCGTTTCTCGAGAACCCGACCCAAGCCACGGCGTTTGCGCACGAGCTGGAGAGCGTGGGCACGATGCGCGTGCTGGTCGCGTGTCACAAACAGAAGATCAAGAAGATCGTTGTTGGCAGCTGCTCGCTGGTCTACGGCGCGCATCCCGACAACCCGAATTTTCTCACTGAAGATCGCGCGCTGCGTGGGTTGCACGGTGCTCACTACATCGCGGACAAGATCGATCTCGAAGAGCAAGTCGCCAAGTTCGCCGGCGGGCATCCCGACACAACGGTGACCGTGCTGCGCTTCGCGACCGTGCTCGGACCGACCGCGCAGAACTTCGTGGTGCGCTGGCTGTCGCGCAGCATCGTGCCGACTGTGCTCGGTTACGATCCGCTCGTTCAGTTCGTGCACGAGGTGGATGCGGTCACCGCGCTCAAGCTCGCGATCGATCGCAGCGTCGGCGGTGTGTTCAACGTCGGGAGCGAAGGGGTCTTGCCGATCAGCACGGTGATCAAGCTGGTCGGGCGGCTGGCGATCCCTGTCCCGTACGGCCTTCTGCGGCGCACCAGCGCGCTGCTCTGGGTCGCGCAGCTGAGCGAAGCGCCGCCTCCGTTCGCCGCGCTGATGAAGTACCTGTGCGTGATGGATTGCAGCAAAGCGCAGCGCGAGCTCGGGTTTCGACCCGCGTACACGACGCGCGATGCGGTGCTCGATTTCGAGGGCGCGTTGCGTCTGCGCGAGGCCAAGCTCAGGCTGCTCGGTGAGACGACATGAACAGGTCGGAGAAGAAGACATGAGCGACTCGGAAGCGAGCGACGCGGGGCGCCCCAAGCGTCCGTCGGCTCGGCGCGCGAAGCCGGATGCCGACGACCGGGCTCGCGTCAGCGCGGCGACGCCGGAGGCCAAGCCCAAGCGCGTACGTCCGAGCGCTGAAAAGCGCAAAGTCAGCGCGAGCACTGCCGTGACTCGACCGGCTATCGACGCGGGCCAAGAAGAGATCCAGGAGATGGAGCGCGACTTGGAGTCGCTGCTGCAGGACGTCCGGCACGTCGGCGAGGATCATGACGCACGCCAGCGCGCTGCGGACGCGATCTCGAGCATCGCGACGCGCCTCACGCCCGACGCCAACACGGCTACGAGCGACTCGGCCGCGCTCCTGCCGAAGGCGCGTCAGTACCTGTCGACCGCCTTCTACTTGAAGCAATGGGGCGAGCGCGGCATGCGCAATCGCGCCGACCGCGTGGACGACTTCGGCCTCGACCGCACGTACGAAGCCAGCTTGCGCCCGTTCTTCGAGCTGATGGCGAACAAGTACTTCCGCGTGGAGATCGAAGGCGTTGGCAACATTCCGAACGAGGGGCGCGCGCTCTTGATCGGCAACCACAGTGGCACGTTGCCGTGGGACGGCGTGATGCTGAAGACCGCGCTGCGCCAGAAGCATCCGGTGGCGCGTGAGCTGCGCTGGCTCGTGGAGGACTACGTGTACCACGCGCCGTTTCTCGGCGCGTTCGTGAACCGGGTTGGCGCGGTGCGCGCGTGTCAGGAGAACGCGGAGCGCTTGCTGCAGAACGAAGAGCTGGTCGCCGTGTTTCCCGAAGGCATCAAGGGCATCGCGAAGCGCTACTCGGACCGCTACAAGCTGCAGCGCTTCGGCCGGGGCGGGTATATCAAGCTCGCGTTGCGTACGGGTACTCCGGTAATCCCCGTGGCCGTGATCGGCGCGGAGGAAACCTATCCGCTGCTGCACATGGTGAAGGCCTTCTCGAAGCTGCTCGGCATGCCGTTTCTGCCGGTGACACCGACCTTCCCGTGGCTGGGCCCGCTCGGCCTCGCACCGCTCCCGAGTCGCTGGAAGATCGTGATCGGAACGCCCGTGCGTGAGTTGGAAGGGCACGGTCCAGACGACGCTCGCGACGAGGTACTCGTGGGCGAGCTCAACCAGCGGGTGCGCGGTCAGGTGGAACGCTTGGTCGAGAGCGCGCTCGAGAGCCGCGGCCGCCACGTGTTCGTGTAGCGCGCTGTCTACGCGTCTTGAGTGCGCAGGAAGTCCGCGACGTGCGCGAAGCGTTGGTCGAGGAAGCTGCGCAGCTCGCCCTGCACGCCTTGCTGGTCGAGCGCGACTTTCATCGCGCGTAGCCATGCGTCCCGCATCCCGACGTCAATTGCCACGCGCGCATGGCGCATGCGCAGCCGCGGGTGACCATTCTGTGCGACGTAGTCCTGCGGGCCGCCGAGCCAGCCGATCAGGAAGAGCGCGAAGCGTGCGCGCACGTCGGGATGAACGCGCCCCGGTGTGCCCTCTGCCTGGCGATGCAGCGCGGTGAGCTCGGCCTCTTCACGCTCCATGGCGTCGTAGAACGCTCCGGCCAACGCCATGACGGCGGCGTGACCACCCAGTTGATCGAACGGCGTCATCAGCTGCGGTTTGTCGTTGTCCACGGTCGTCATCACGTGTCACAGCGTCGTCACTGCACGCGGTAACCTTGAGGAGCGTGCATATTGCGCGCGCACGAGCGCGACCTGATCGCGACCCTCGGGCAGGCGCCAAAAACCCAGCGTACCGCTCTCCACCTGCGCAGCGACATGCTTGGCTGCTTTCTCGAACGCAGGCCGCTCGGCATCGAGCTCGGTATCGCGCAGGCCCCCGAGGGGACCAACGCCATCGGCCATGCACAGCCCGTAATCGATCGTGATCGGCGAGTTCGACGTGGCGATAGCCTATACCGACCTACGGGCCGGGGTGGAAGAGAGTTTCGCGAGCTCCTCTCCGCAGTGACCGATCTTTTTTTGACCCGGGAGATCCCGCGCCGTTAGCTTCGGGAATGGTTCGGGGTTCCCCGCGGGTCGTCGTGTCTTGTGTGCTGGCGGCCGCGCTGGCTGGTTCCGTGATCGCGCTCGCCGCAGCCGATGATCAACGCGCCAGCGACGCCGCCGCGCCGCAGCCTGAGCGCGTTGCCAAGCCGAAACCGGCGCCGCCCAAGCCGCGCGCGCTGCTGGCGTCGTTCGATCCGCGCAAGCACCAGCTCGAGGGCGACCACCTCGTGGCCACGCTCGATGCCGGGGCCCACGCCGAGCTCACGCTGGACCCGAAGCTGCAGGCCCACATCGAGAAGCTGCTCTCGGACTACGCAGTGCCGTACGGAGCGCTGGTGGCGATCGAGCCCAGCACCGGGCGCGTGCTGGCGTACGTGAGCCACTCGACCGCCAATCCCGCCGCCGGTGATCTCGTGCGCGACGCCACGCCGCCTTCCGCGTCGGTCTTCAAGCTGATCACCGCGTCTGCGTTGGTGGATGTCGGTGTCGGCCCCGAGACCAGCGCCTGCTACGGCGGTGGCCTGTCGCACCTAGCGCTCGCCGACATCAACGACGACCCACGGCGCGATCGCACGTGCGCGACGTTGACGGAAGCGCTCGGGGGCTCGATCAACGCCGTGTTCGCCAAGCTCGCGGACAAGCACCTCGATCCGGCCACGCTGCGGCGCTACGCCGACGCGTACGGCTTCGGCCGCAAGCTTCCATTCGACGTCGAGACGGCTGCCAGCTCGTACGATGTTCCCGAGGAGCGTCTGGAATTCGCGCGCACGGCGGCGGGCTTCTGGCACATGCACATGTCCCCGCTGCACGCGGCGCTGATCGCGTCCACGATTGCAGCAGACGGTGTGATGCCCAAGCCCTCCATGATCGAGCGCGTGCTCGACGCCAGCGGCAACGTGCTGCAGACGTGGAAGCCGGAAGCGCTGCGCACCGTCATCGAGAAGAGCACGGCGCGCACGGTCGGGCACATGATGCTGCGCACCGTCACCGACGGCACCGCTCGCAGCGCGTTCTACGAGCACGGCAAGTCGTATCTGCCGGGCATCGACGTGGCGGGCAAGACGGGTTCGCTCAGCGCCGACGGACCGTACCGCGCGTACAGCTGGTGGGTGGGCTTCGCGCCTGCCAACCAACCGAAGATCGCGGTCGCGGCGCTGGTCGTGAACACGCCGAAGTGGCGCATCAAGGGCAGCTTTCTCGCACGCGAAGCGCTGCGCGAGTACCTCGTCCCCGCTGCGACGAAGCGAGGCCCTGCGACCGGCAAGCCCCCGCAGGCAACCGTGGCCGCGCACACGGAACCCGCAACTTCGTCAGCTGAAACCACGAAGCACTGACGGCGACTGCCGCGTCAATCGAGCGCTTGCCGCGCCACTTCGACCGAGAGCTTCCCCTCGGTCACCAGCTGACGCATGCTCATCTCGAAGGTCTGCATGCCGTACGGGTGCACGCCGCGCTCCATCACGTCCTTGATGGGCAGGTTCTTCTCGGGCCTGCGGATCGACTCGCGCGCCGTGCCGGTGACCACGAGCACCTCGGCGGCCAGCACGCGGTTCTCACCGTCCGGCGTAGGCAGCAGCCGTTGCGCGAGCACACCTTTGAGGTTGTCCGCCAGGCGCTCGCGCGTCTCGCCCGGATCCGAGGATTTGGTGAGCGCAAGGATGCGCCCCACGGTGCGTGCGACGTCCGCGGTGTGCAGCGTGGACAGCACCAAGTGACCGGTCTCAGCGGCCTTGAGCGCCGTGTCCATGGTGTCTTCGTCGCGGATCTCGCCGACCAAGATCACGTCGGGATCCTGGCGCAGGGCGGCACGCAGCGCCGACGCGAAGTTGGGCGTGTCGACGCCGACTTCGCGCTGCGAGATCGTGGCGAGCTGGTCGGCATGCAGAAACTCGATCGGGTCTTCGATCGTGACGATGTGCGAGCGACGGGTCTGGTTGATGTGCCCGATCATCGCCGCCAAGGTCGACGATTTGCCGTTTCCAGCTGCTCCCACCACGAGCACGAGGCCCCGCTCGACCTCGGCCAGCGCGTGCGCCGCGGCTGGCAAGCGAAGCTGCTCGAAGGTCGGAATCTCGAGCGGGATGTTGCGTAGCGCGAGCGCAAACGTGCCGCGTTGGCGATACACGTTCACGCGATAGCGGCCGAGCCCCGAGACGCTGTACGCCGTGTCGTGCTCGAACACGTCGTGCACATCGCCTTTGTAGCGCGACTGGCGCATCACGATTTCCGCGAGCGCGAGCGTGTGCTCTGGACGCAGACGCTCGCCCTGCAGGTAGTGCAGGCTGCCCGCTACGCGGAATGCGGGCGGTTGCCCGACCTTGAACAGCGCGTCGCTGGCGCGATAACGCGCGCCGCGCTGCAGCAGGTCGTGGAACGTCTTCTCATCCATGGCAAATCCCGCGCGGTCCTCATTATAGAGGACTCGGCGTGCAGGATGTCACCCGAAGTCAGGTGTCAGCGCTCGCTCTCGTCTTTGGAGCGGCGAACGACGATCGTGTTCATGTGCTCGTCGTTTTCGAATTTGTGCCGGTAGGCTGCGGCACGATCGCGCGTGGCGAAAGGTCCGATGCGCACGCGGTAGTAGCGACCGCGGTCCGGCACGTCGGCGGAGGTCACGAACGCCTCGTGCCCCTTCGCGCGCAGGCTGCTCGCGAACGCTTGGGCTGGAGCCGGCGCGTCGTAGCTGACGATCTGCAGCGTGAATTCACCCTCTTCGCCGTGGGGCGCGCGCTCTTTCGGGGCGGCCTCGGGGAGCGCGGCGGCGACGAGCTGGTCGTGCTTGGCAGCCTTCAAGAGCTTCTGTCCCGCTGAACCCGCAGCCACGGCAGCGGGTAGGGCTGCCGGATGGGCAGGCTCGTCGCCCGCTTCGTCGTCGGCTGCAGTTGACGGTTGCGCAGCGTGAGTCGTCCGCGCTGCACCGGCGGCGGTCTGCGCGTCGACGGCGGTCGCCGCGAGCACGGTAGCGGCGGGAACCTTGTCGTCGAGCGTCTCTTCTTCCTTCGCGGCGGCGGCCAGGGCCGCGATCACCTCGGGACGGTCTTCTTCTTCGGTGAGGCTTTTCGGAAACGACAGGTCCGCCGCGTTGACGGCGGTCGACTCGCCCTTCGCGGCAGCTGCGGCGGGCGCGCTAGGCTTCGCGGTGGCTGCGGCCACGCGGTCGAGCTGATCGAGCGGATCCTTGGTGCTCGCTGCCGGCTCCGCGGCCTTGCCCACGACCACGCCCATGGCGAAGGTCAGTGCGACGATGCCCAGCGTCGCCATCAAGACCATGCCGATGCGTCGGCCGCGGTCCTGAGGATCCCGTTCCTCCAACTGCTCCAGATCGCGAACTTGGTTTTCCATGTAAAACCATGTAGGGAAGAGTCGTCCACCGGTCAAAAAAACCGCGCGGGACTCCTACCTCACGGAGTGGGGACTACCTCTTCGATCGAGCCTTCGGTCTCGAAGAACTGCCAGACGCGCAGACCGTCGCCGCTTTTCGCGGGAACGGTGGCCGTGAACGGGCACGTGCGATCGCAGTTGGACTTCGCGCTGGTCGTGATCGTGCCGGCGAGAGTGCGATCGTTGACCACGCCGATCGAAGCGCCCTCGAGCGCGTAACCGGACACCGTGACCTGACCGAGCGAGTTGGGCAGACTCACGCTGCTGACCTCCGGTGGCGGCAGTGGCAAGGTGCGCGACGTGCAGTCTGCGAGTAGGCCAACGCAGCCCGCGAAGCACACGATCATCAGCGTTGGAACGGTACGCGGCACGGAGATCTCCGGAAGGACACTCTGCAAAAGAAGTGCCTACGTGAGTCGTCCTGAAAGCTCCCAGATTCCAGCGCCAAAGGCGAGCCGCCACGGCAACCAGGTTGGCAATTCCAAGAAACGTCGTTGGCGAGGGCGGGTCGGATCAACCTGGGATCCCAAGCGCAGTTTCCGTGTGGTAGCGTGCGCGCGCTCTCATGGCTGAACCCACCTCCAAGATCGTTGTCGCCATCGAGGACGAGCTGCGCAGCGCGTACCTCGAGTACGCGATGTCCGTCATCATCGGACGCGCAATCCCCGACGTCCGCGACGGCCTCAAGCCAGTGCATCGCCGCATTCTCTTTGCGATGCACGAGATGAAGCTCAACTGGAACACCCAGTACCGTAAGTCGGCGCGTGTGGTCGGCGAAGTGCTCGGCAAGTACCACCCGCACGGTGACGCGGCGGTCTACGATTCGCTCGTGCGCATGGCGCAGTCGTTTTCGATGCGCTACCCGCTCGTCGACGGCCAGGGCAACTTCGGCTCGGTCGACGGCGATTCGCCGGCTGCAATGCGTTACACCGAGTCGCGCATGGCTCGGTTCGCAACCGAGCTGCTCGCCGACATCGACAAGGAGACCGTCGACTTCGGTCCCAACTTCGACGAGTCCGAGCGCGAGCCGCTCGTGCTGCCGAGCCGTGTGCCCAACCTGCTGGTGAACGGTTCGTCGGGCATTGCCGTTGGCATGGCGACGAACGTCGCGCCGCACAACCTGCGCGAAGTGATCGACGCGACCATTCGCGTGATCCTGAATCCCGAGATCTCGATCGACGAGCTGATGATCGACGAGCCGGAAGCGTCGGACGACGAGTCGTCCGATAACGATAACGATAACGACAAGACGCCCAAGCCGCGCCGTCGCATCGGTCTCAAAGGACCGGACTTCCCGACCGCCGGCTTCGTGCATGGCATCGCGGGCATTCGCCAAGCGTTTCACACGGGTCGTGGTCGGATCGTGATGCGCGCGCGCACCATGTTCGAGCCGATCCCCGGCAAGTCGGATCGCGAGCAGGTGGTGATCACCGAGCTGCCGTACCAGGTGAACAAGGCCGAGCTCGTGAAGAAGATCGCGCAGCTCGTGCGCGAGAAGCGCATCGAGGGCATCAGCGACCTGCGCGACGAGTCGGATCGCGACGGCATGCGCGTGGTGATCGAGGTCAAGCGCGATGCCGAGCCGCAGATCGTTCTGAACCAGCTGTTCCAGATGACGCCGCTGCAGAGCAGCTTCGGTGTGAACAACCTGGCGATCGTGGGCAACCGGCCGCGTTTGCTCAACTTGAAAGACACGCTCGGCTACTTCATCGAGCATCGGCGCGAGGTGGTCACGCGCCGCACGCGCTACGAGCTGCGTGAAGCCGAGAGCCAGCGCGAGATCGTCGAAGGTCTCGGCATGGCCGTGACCGAGACCGACTTGGTGATCAAGACGATCCGCGCCGCGCGCGACGTCGACGACGCGCGTCGCGACTTGATGGCGTTGCCGCTCAAGGGGCTCGAAGCCTTCGTGCTGCGTGCGGGGCGTCCGCAGGCTGAGATCGACGTTGCCAAGGCGCGGGGCGACTACTTTCTGTCCGAGCGTCAGGCCAAGGCCATTCTCGAGATGCGGCTGTCGCGCTTGACCGGCCTCGAGCACGACAAGCTGGCCGCCGAGTACGGCCAGCTGTGCGAGACGATCGTGCGCCTGCAGGCGATCCTCGCCAGCGAGAGCGAGCTCAAGAACGTGATCGTGCGGGAGCTGGACGAGATCCGCGATCGGTACGGCGACGAACGCCGCACGCAGATCGTCGCCGACGAAGGCGACATCAGCATCGAGGACCTCGTCAGCAACGAAGACGTGGTCGTGACCGTCAGCCACGCCGGCTACATCAAGCGCGTGCCGACGTCGGAGTATCGCGCGCAGGGTCGCGGCGGTCGCGGCAAGCGCGCCATGGACACGCGCGAGGAAGATTTCGTCGAACAGATCTTCATCGCGAACAACCACGATCACGTGCTGTATCTCAGCGACAAGGGCGTCGCGTACCTGAAGAAGGTGTACGAGATCCCGGAGTCGGGGCGTGCCTCGCGTGGCCGTGCGATCGTGAACTTCGTCGGCATGGATCCGGGCGACCGCGTCGCTGCGATCGTGCCGATCAAGGAGTTCGTCGAGGGCGATCACCTGCTCACGTGCACGCGTGGCGGCACGGTCAAGCGCACGTCGCTCGCCGCGTACTCGAACATTCGTTCGACCGGCATCATCGCGGTGGGGCTCGCGCCGGAAGACGCGCTGCTCACGGCCAAGGTCGTGAAAGAAGGCCAGGACGTGATCCTCGGCACCGCCCGCGGCATGTCGATTCGCTTCAACATCGCGGATGTGCGTCCGATGGGCCGCGATGCGCGCGGTGTGCGCGGCATCGAGCTGCGTGAGGGCGACCGCGTGATCGGCATGGACGTGATTCAGGTAGAACCGCCGCAGGCGGGTTCGAAAGGCGAAGCGCCGGAGGCGGGCTCGCAAAAGGTCGAGCAGCAGGTGCTCACGGTCAGCGCGAACGGTTACGGCAAGCGCACGCCCGTGGGCGACTGGCGCGTGCAGGGTCGCGGCGGCATCGGCATCATCGCGATGGAGACCTCCGAGCGTAACGGTGAGGTCGTGAACCTGTGCTTGGTGGTACCGAGCGAGCAGTTCATGTGCATCACGAACGGTGGCCAGGTGATTCGCACCGAGGTTGCGCAGGTGCGTGAGGTCGGTCGCAACACCCAAGGTGTGCGCGTGATGAGCCTGGGCGAGAGCGAGCGCGTCGTGGACGTAGCGAAGCTCGCCGAGCGCGACGACGAAGCGCGCAACTCGCGCATCCCACCGGGTGGCACCGAGCCGGCGCCAGCTGGCGAAACTGGTGATGCCGGCGATCCCAGCGCTGGTTCCGACGACCACGGTGACGACGGCGCTGGCGGAACACCCGAAGTTTGACGCGGTCCTGCGCGAAACGGCGCCTAAAGGGTTGAGGGCCGCGCGCCGCGCGGGTTAGGGTCGGCGCATGGCGAGCCCCGTTCTCGGCATCGATCTGGGGACGACCAACTCGGTGGTGGCGTACGCGGATCAAAACCGCGTGCGCGTGCTGCGCGACGAAGGCGGGCACCTGCTGACGCCGTCCACGGTGTCGTTCCATCCGTCGGGGCAGATTCTGGTCGGCCATCCGGCGCGCGAGCGGCGCCTCGTCGATGCGACGAACACGGTGTTCTCGGTCAAGCGCTTGATCGGTCGTCCGTTCCGCAGTCCCGAGGTGCGCCGCGCCGCCGAGCGCTTGCCGTTCAAGCTCGAAGAGGGCGCGACCGGTGGGGTGATGGTGCAGGCGCGCGGTGAGCTCTACTCGCTGCCCGAGATCTCGTCGTTCGTGCTGCGCGAGCTGCGCAAGGTGGCGGAAGAAGCGCTCGGTCAGTCGTGCGTGAACGCGGTCGTGACCGTGCCGGCGAACTTCAACGAGCTGCAGCGCATGGCGACGCGCGACGCCGGGCGCATCGCCGGCCTCAACGTGCTGCGCATCTTGAACGAGCCGACGGCGGCCGCGCTCGCGTACGGCTACCAAGCCAACACGAACCAGCGCATCGCGGTCTACGATCTCGGCGGTGGCACGTTCGACATCTCGATCCTCGAGCTTTCCGGTGACGTGATCGAAGTCGTCGCAACGGCCGGTGACACGTACTTGGGCGGCGACGACATCGATCGCTTGATCGCCGACAAGATGGTCGCCGAGTTCCTGGCCAAGCACTTCATCGATCTCGCGCAGGACGTGCAAGCGTACGAGCGGGTGTGCTTGGCGGCCGAGTGGGCCAAGTGTCAGCTGTCGCTGCTCGAGCGCGCCGAAGTGACCGTGCAGGAAGTCGCATATAGCTCGAACGGCAAGCCGATCGATCTCGTGTTCGGGCTCGCGCGCTCCGAGCTGGATCACATGATCTTCGGTTTGATCGGTCGCACGTTCGACATCTGCGAAGACGCGCTGCGCCTGGCGGGTGTGCGGCCGTCGCAGCTCGATGGCGTGATCTTGGTCGGCGGCCAGACGCGCACACCGAAGGTTCGCGACATGGTTGGCGAGTACTTTGGCGTGCGGCCGCAGTCGAGCGTAGATCCGGATCTGGTCGTGGCGCAGGGCGCCGCGCTGCAGGGTTTTGCGCTGTCGGCGAACCGGCAGGATCCCGTGCAGAGCTTGACCAAGACGCGGTCGGGCACGCCGCTGCCGCCGCGCATGCGCTCGGAGCCGACACTCGAGTATGCGAAGCCGCGCTCGCTCGCGCAGTCGAGCCCGCCTAGCAGTGGCTTCGAAGATCAGCCGACCAGTGTTGCGGTGCGCAACCCAGACGCGCCGTTCGACGACTTGCCAACGACCGTGGCGCAGCGACCTGACCCCGCGCCCGCGCGCGCGGCCGCAATGCCCAAGTCGACGCTGACGGGTGTCGGCTCGAAGGCACCGCCGGTTCCCGCGCCGCTGGCCGCCGGCGCGGCGCTGCCGACGCCGCCGCCGATTGCGGCCGTGTTGGAGAGCGCGCGCGCTCCAGCGCCAACTCGTACCCTGGCGGAGACGCCCGGAGCGAAGCTCGGCAAGCGGCCGTCGGGTTTGCCGCGGAGCATCCCGCAGCCGAGCGCGGCGCCGGTCACGTTGCCGCCCGCGCCACGCGTTCCAGCTGACGCAGCGGCATTCCCGCTGGCGATGAACGAGATCGCCGAGGAAGCCGTGCCGGCGGCGCTCAAGGCGCAGCGGCGCGAAGCGGCGAGCCCGGCGCCCGCGCCGCGCGTCACGAAGCCCGCCACGTCGACCTTGGCCGAGACGCCGAAAGCGAAAGCTGCACAGCGCGCGGCTTCTCTCGCGCCTCCGGCGGCGCCCGCGGCCTCAGTTGCTCCGGCCGCTGCACCTGTGTCGCAAGTACCTGTGAGCGCACAGGAGCCGATCCGCACGCACTCCATGGCGCGCCTCTTTGCCACGCAGGGGCATGTCGACCGCGCGCTGGCCATCTACGACGAGCTGATCGCGAAGAACCCAGGCGATGTGACATTGGCGAAGGAGGCGGCGGCGCTGCGAGCGGGTCAAGTGTCGGCGCCGGCGCCCGTCGCGCCAGCCCCGGCCCCCGTGTGGAAGGCGCCGCAGCCGTCAGCTGCAGCGACACCCGTGTCGATGCCGGCTTCCACGCCCGCCGTGAAGGATGCCGTGCCTGCGGCTCCACCTGCTGCCGTCGCCACGACGCAGAGTCAGTTCCCCGCGCCCGCGCGCCCGAACGCGCCGTTGCTGCTGCTCGACGTCACGCCCCACACGCTGTCGGTCGAGACCGCGGGTGGGTTCTGCGAGCAGGTCATCGAACGCAACGCGCCAATCCCGACCGAGCAGACGCGCATCTTCTCCACCAGCCAGGACAACCAGGTGGTCGTGAGCATGCGCGTCTGTCAGGGCGAGGCGCGCCGCACCGACGAGAACCAAGTGCTCGGTCAGATCGAGCTCATGGGACTGCGCACGGGGCGGCGTGGCGAGATCAGCATCGCCGTGACGTTCATCATCGACGCGGACGGCACGCTGCTCGTGAAGGCGCAGGATCGCACGACGGGCCAAGCGCAGGCGATTCGTGTGAGCCTCGTGGGTGCGATCGAACCCGGCGACATCGAGCGCATGCGCTCGCGCCAAGGAAATTCCATCCGGGCCGGCAAGCGATAGCGTCATGGCCAAGCGTCTCGACGAACTCGACTACTATGCGCTCTTCGATCTGCCGCACGACGCCAGCGCCGACGCCATCAAGCTGGCGTTCCGCGCGTTCGCTCGCCGCTACCATCCGGATCGTCATGCCGATGATCCCGACGGCGGCGCTCGGGCAGGGCGCATCTATCGCCGTGCGACCGAAGCCTATCGGGTCTTGACGCATCCCGAGCAGCGGCGCGCGTACGATCAGCAGCTGGCACAGGGCAAGCTGCGCTTCGATCCCGAGCAGGCGTGGCAGAGCATCCGGCCCAGCGTGCCGCCGGGCCAGGCCGACGTGCACAGCAGTCGCGCGCGACCCTTCCTCGCGAAGGCCGAGCAGGCGATCCGCGCCAAGAACTGGAAGCAGGCGCGTTTGCACCTGCAGATTGCGCTCCAGCACGAGCCGGGCAGCGAGGCGCTGCTACGCAAGCTGGCGGAAATCGAAGCTCAGTTGAAGCAGGGCTGAGCCGCGGTTGACGCGGCCGGGCCGCGCTGGAAACGTGAGCCCCTGCAGAGGGCCGTGCTAAGGTGCGGCCGATGTCCCGGAAGGCCACGCTCGAGCGCAAGACCCGCGAGACGCAGATCCACGTCGAGGTCGACCTCGATGGCAGTGGCGTGCACGTGGTGAAGACCCCGCTGCCGTTCTTGAGTCACATGCTCGACCAGCTTGGGCGCCACGGCATGCTCGATCTGAAAGTCGATGCGCAGGGCGACGTCGAGATCGACGGTCATCACACCACCGAGGATCTCGGCATCACGCTCGGCCAAGCGGTGGCGCGCGCCCTTGGTGACAAGAAGGGCATTCGCCGCTACGGCTCGGCCACGCTGCCGATGGACGAAGCCTGCGTGACCTGCGCGCTCGATCTGTCGGGTCGCCCGTACTTCGTCTGGGACGTGCCGATGCCCAAGGCGAAAGTGGGTGAGTTCGACACCGAGCTTGCCGAGGTCTTCTTCGAAGGCTTCGCGCGCGGTGCCGGTTGCAACTTGCACATGCACATGGTCTCCGGCCAAGTGCTGCATCACATCATCGAGATCTGCTTCAAGGCGTTTGCGCGCGCGCTGCGCGACGCCGTGGAGCTGGATCCACGTTCGTCATCGGTCCCTTCCACCAAGGGCACGCTCACGGAGTAGTTGCGGAGTAGCTTATGGAGTTGATTCCCGCGATCGACCTGCTGGGCGGCAAGGTCGTACGTCTGCACAAGGGTCGCTACGATCAGGTCACCGTGTATTCGGAGCGGCCGGTCGAGCAGGCGCGCGTGTTTTTCGACGCCGGTGCGCGCCGCTTGCACGTGGTCGACCTCGACGGTGCGCGCGACGGAGAGCCCAAGAACCTGGCTGTGATCGAAGCGATCCTGCGCACGGTCCCGATGCAGATTCAGGTCGGCGGGGGGATTCGCGACGAGCAGATCGCGCGGCGCTGGCTGGACAGCGGCGCCAAGCGCGTGGTGCTCGGGACCGCAGCGGTGAAAGATCCTGCGTTCGTGCGTAAGCTCTGCAGCGAGCTGCCGAACGCAGTCGTGGTGGCCGTGGACGAGCGCGACGGTGAAGTTGCGATCGAAGGTTGGCTCGAAGCCAGCGGCAAGCGCGCCAGCGACTTGGCGCGTGAGGTGGATGGCTGGGGCGTCGCAGCCATCCTGCACACGGTGATCGCGCGCGACGGCACGCGCGAAGGACCCGACATCGATGCCACGCTGGCACTGCAGGAGCAGGTGAATGCGACCGTGATTGCCTCCGGTGGTATCGGCGACCTCGGGCACATTCGGGCGCTCGCCGAACGCGGAGTTCGCGCCGCGGTCTGCGGCAGGGCCCTGCTGTCAGGAGCCTTCTCGGTCCAAGAAGCGTTCGCGGCCGCGGCTAGCTCGCGCTGAAACGTGGCGTTGCCCGCCGTTCCCACCGATACTGCCGCGACGTTCAGCTGTAGAGCTGAGCCGGGTGAGAAGCAGGACTAGGAACGCGTGTCAGACGATCTCGAGGTCACCGTGGAACAGCTGCGGGAGCAGCTCCAGCGCAAGGGGATACCGCTGCCCTGCGAGATCGGTGCGTTCATCGCACTCGAGGTCTGCGAGCAGATCGTGCGCGCTCCGGTGCGTCTGCGCACCAGCGACGTGTGGCTGGGCGAGGTCGGCGAGATCATGGTCGACCCGGCGGCTGCGCGCGCCACGGACGAAGCGGCGACACGCGCGGTGTTGATGGTGCTGGGCGACCTCCTGGTCTCGTCTGCTCCGGGCGTTCCGTCGATGCTGCTCGAGTTGGTCGAGGAGGGACCGAGCTCCGGCAAGTGGACGCTGGCGGGTTTGCGCGATGATCTGGAAGCGTGCCTTCTGCCGCTTAATCGGGGCGCGACTCGGCGCGTGCTTGCGCGCCTTCTGCGTGAAGCGCAGCGCGAAGGCGCGCGCGTGGGCAATCGGCCGAGCGGCAGACCGGATGAGGCGGCGCTCGATGCCGAGCTGGACGCGCTCTTGGGGCTCGATCCGGAAGAGCCGCCGACGCAGAAGAAGCCGAGGCCAGCAGCGCCGGCGCCTAGCGCGCCTGACGTAGCGCCCCCGGCCCCGCGTCCGCCCGACGTTGTCACCAAGGCTGCGGTTGCGCCGACGATCCCTTCGCTTCCGTCAGCTGCAAAGGATGCGCCACCGGCCGGTGCGCGTGAGGCCGGCGCGGCGGCGCGCACACCGTTCCCCGCAGCAGCGCCTGCACCGACGCCAGTCCCTGTACCAGCCCGTGCGCCGGAACCTCAAACCCAGTCGGGTCGGCGCGTGCGTACCTATGACCTGTTCGAGGACGAGCCGCGTCCGAAGAGTGGAGGCGCGGTGATCGGCGGCGTGTTCTTCTTCGCCGCGGTCGTGCTCGGCATCGCCTACATCACGGTCGGCCAGATGGGCGCCCGCAAGCTGCTCGGCCTGCCTGCCAGCGACGTTGTCGCTCCGGTCGCGTCCGCGCCGTCAGCTGCAAGCGTAATCGAGAGCGGTGAGCTCCATGTGACGTCCACGCCGCCGCACGCGCAGGTCTTCTTGCGCCTAGGTCCCGGTCCCGCGCTTGCAACGGATCTGCCCGTCGGTGTGGCGCAGGAATTCGTCGCCATCGCGAACGGCCGCGTCCCGACCCGCGCGGTCGTGCCAGCTGACGCAGCTTGGGAAAGCGCGGGCCAAGGGCAAGCTCGCTACGAGCTCGCGATGCAGACCGGCAAGGAGCTCGCTTCCGGCGCCGACGTCGAGCTCGGTGCCACGCTCTTGCCCCAAGCGCCCGGCGCGCCCAAGGGCTCGCTTGGCACGGTACGCGTGATCACGACGCCGCCCGGCGCGCAAGTCTACCAGCTGATCGGGTTCACGCCGGATGTCCGCGTCTCCGGGATGCACGTGGACCGCAGCTACGAGCTGCTGGTCTACGTGCCTGGCTATGCGATCGAGACGCGCGTCGTGCAGGCCGCGGACTTCGCGGGCGTTGAGCACGTGGCGAGCCTCGACGTCACGCTGCACAAGCGCGTGAAGCACTAGCGCATCAGCCCGCGCGGGTTTGCAGCGCGCCGAAGATTGTGTTCGCCGTGTGGTCCCACGTGCCCTCGCGCAGCACGCGTGCGCGCGCAGCGCGGCCCATCGCCTTGGCGCGCGTGCGATCGCCGAGCAACTCGCAGATCGCCGTGGACAGCGCGGCTGCCTCGTCAGGTGGAACGAGCAGGCCGGTTTCGCCATGCACGATGGCATCGACGACTCCGCCCGCGCGCGCACCGATCACCGGCTTCTCACAGGCGCCTGCCTCGAGGAACACCAAACCGAAGCCTTCGATGTCGCCCGGCTCCTCGCGCGTCGGTAGCACGAACAAGTCGCAGCCGTTGTAGTAGTCCGCGAGGGTATCGGCGACCGGCGCGAGAAAGCGTACGTGTTTCGCAAGACCGAGCTGCTCGGTGAGCGCTTGCAGCCGCGTCTTGTCGGGGCCGCTGCCGACGATGGCGTAGCGCACGCCGGGCATGCGTTCGAGCACCGCAGGTAGGGCGCGCAGCACGGTGTCGATGCCTTTGCGCGACACGAGGCGCGCGACGCTGAGCAAGATCGGGCCTTGCCCGCCGAGCTGTTCCTGCAGCGTGTTGCTCTCGCGCGGAAAGTAGCGCCTCGGATCAACGCCGTTGTGCGCCACGGTGATCTTTGCGGCCGCGACTCCCGCCGCACGCAGCAGCTCTGCCGTCCTGTGACTCACGGGCAAGAACCCATCCGCCGTGCGCAGCACGTGCGCGCGAATGCTGTCGTACACGCGCTGGGCGAGCGCGACTCGCCCGAGGGGTGCGTGGATGAGCTCTTTGCCGTGCGCGGCCACGAAGAGTGGCATCGGCACACGCGCGATGCGCGCCGCACGCTCGACCGCGAAGCCCGGCGCCCAATGCGTAGTGAACGCGACGTCGAAGCGCCGCGCGCGCAGGAGCGCCGTCAGCGAAGGAATGCCCGAGAGCGCGAGGTCATCGCCGAGGCTGGTCAGTCGAACGATCTCGAACGGTGCGCGGGCATCATGCTCGCGAAATTGCGGCGAGCGCGGCGCCACCACCAAGAGCTCGCTGCAGCGCGGTGCAAGGTGCCGCGCGACTTCATACGCATACGTCTGGATGCCGCCCACGATCGGTGGAAAGTTGCTGGCAACGATGAGAAGGCGCATGCGGATCCTACTCGCGCCAGCGCGCGTGCTCCGCGCGCAGTAGCGAGCCGCTGAAGCGCGCCGCTCGTTCGGCCACTTTGAGCGCGCCGAATGCGAGCCAACCGCGCAGTTCGTCCACGTCGCCCGCGGGCTGGGAACACACACTGTCCGGCTCGAGCACTTGCTTGCGGAACGCGTCGACCAGATGCGCGTCGGTCAGAATCGCGACCAGCTCTGCCTGCGCGTAGTAACTGACGAAGTCGAAATTCGAGGAGCCCACCACCAGCTCGCGGTCGTCGATCAACATCGCTTTCAAGTGGCTCATGCGACCGTACATGCGCACACTGAAATCGAAGCGCTTGGCCGCCCAAACCAAGTAGTCTCGCACGATGCCCTTGTTGTTCGCCTGCGGCGTGAACAGCGTCACGGCTACGCCGCGCTGGCGAGCTTGGGCGAGCGCCTCGCAGAACGGGAACGTGAGATAAGGGCTGAACACGTCGATGCGTGTGCGCGCGCTCGCGATGCGATCGAGCAAGCGTGTGAACAGGACCTCGTTGTCGAAACCGCTCAGCGCCAGCAGCAGCGCGTCGGGGAACGTCGCTTCGGAGGACTCCGGCCTGCCCTCGAACGTGCGCAGAAAATCCTGCGCGAGGAAGTCCGCGATCGCGCGGTCGTCACAGCGCACCATCAGGTCGTGCCACGCGAAGTTGTGGTCGCTGAAGTTGATGCCGCCGACGTACGCGATGCCGTCCAGCACCAGCAGCTTCTTGTGATTGCGCGCGGGTAGTCGCGAGCCGAGAAGACCGAGCGGATTGGTGAACACGACGCGGCCGCCGTGCGCCCGCAAGCGCTCGAACATCGCGCTGGTCTGGTGCACCTCTTCGCGAAACACGGGGTCGCGTCGCGCGCTCGGCGAGAACACGAAGTGGTCGCTCACGATGTACTTGGAGTAGCTGTCGACGAGCACGCGCCGATCACGGGCAGCGCTCTCTTCGATGGCTTGGGTCACGGCCAGGCCGGTGGCGTCCCCCTCGAACGTCATCGCCTGCACGAACACGCGCTCTTGGGCGGCGAGGATGTCCGCGCGGGCGCGCTGCCAGAACGCCTCCGAGCCGACGAGTAATTCGAAGCGCGCCATGACGGGATCCGGACCGGGGGCCTCTTATCACGCGAGCTAGGAGTGTGCTAGTCAGGCCGGTCGTGTCGATGGGCCCCAATTCGCGCCTGCGCGTGCTGCTGCTCTTGCCGTCCCTGCACGGCGGGGGCGCGGAGCGCGTCGCAGTCCATCTCATGCAGCACATGGACCCCGCGCGCTTCGACGTGCGCATGGGCCTTTTGCGCAAGAGCGGCCCGTACTTGCCGCTCGTGGATCCTTCACGCATCGACGCACCGACCTTTGGTGCGCGCTTCTTGGACTTCGATCAAGGCAACGACAAGTCGTACCAGCTTGCCAACCTTGCGCCCGCCGCCGTGCTCACGCCGGCTCACGTGGTCGCCATGCTCCGGCGGTTTCGCCCGCATGTCGTGATGAGCTTTCGCAAGGGCATGAGCGTGATCGCGCTCGCCGCCGTTACACTCTACGGTCGCTCGCGTGTGCGCTTCATCGCGCGCGAGGGCAACAACACGTTCGCTGTAATCAACGACGAGTTGCAGTCCGAGCTCGCGCGCACGGCCGTGCGCAAGCTGACCGCGCTCTGCTACGGCTCGGCCGATCGCTTGCTCACGATCTGCCACGAGATGGCGCGCGACCTCGAGCGCGACCTGGGCCTCGATCCCGCGCACGTAAGCACCATCTACAACGCAGTCGACATTGCCGAGGTCGAGCGTCGCGCCGCCGAACCGATGGCGCTGCAGGTCGACGCGCCATACATCGTCGCGGTCGGCCGCCTCGATCGCCAAAAGGGTTTCGACGTGCTCTTGCGCGCGTTCGCGGCCAGCGCCTACCGCAGCACGCACGAGCTGATGATTCTCGGAACGGGCCGCGAGGAAGCGGCGCTGCGCAGCCTCGCCACCGAGCTTGGCATTGCCGATCGCTTGCGCCTACCCGGATGGCACGATAACCCATGGTCGGTGATGCGTCGCGCGCAGCTCTTCGTCTTGCCCTCGCGTTGGGAAGGCTTCGGCAACGTCGTGATCGAAGCCATGGCCAGTCGCGTGCCCGTGATCGTCTCGGACTGCAGCTACGGGCCGAAGGAAATCGTGCGCCACGGTCAAGATGGCTGGGTCGTCGCGACCGACGACGTGACCGGCACGCGCGACGCCATCGATCACCTGCTCGGCGACGCCGCGCTGCGTGAGCGCTTGATCCGCGCTGGCGCCGAGCGCGCGCGTGAGTTCGATGTGCCCGTGGTCGTACGCCGCTATGAAGCGTTGTTCTCGGAAGTCGCAGCTGAGCTCAGCGCGTCAGGAGCCACATCATGAATCCACTCGTGAGTCGTCTTGCTGAGCGTCTGCGTGGGCGTTTGGGTGGGCGTAGAGGTCTCGTGCGCAGCGCGCTCGAGCTCAAGAAGCTGGCCGAGACCGTGGTCGATCCCGACCGGCCGTTGCTCGTTCACATCGTGCCGATCCGCCGCTGCAATCTGGCGTGCGCGTATTGCAACGAATACGACGACCACTCGCCGCCCGTGCCGACCGAGGAAATGTTCCGGCGCGTGGACAAGCTCGCCGAGCTGGGCACCGCGGTGATCACGATCAGCGGAGGCGAACCGCTGCTGCATCCCGACCTGTGCAAGATCATCGAGCGTATCAAGCAGCACGGCATGGTCTGCACACTGATCACGAACGGGTATCTCCTGGTGCCCGAGCAGATTCGTGCGCTCAACGCCGCGAAGCTCGATCGCTTGCAGATCAGCATCGACAACGTGAACCCGGACGACGTCTCGAAGAAGAGCCTCAAGGTGCTCGACCGCAAGCTGCGCTATCTGGCCGAGCTCGCGGAATTCGAGATCAACATCAACTCGGTGCTCGGTGCGGGCGTGCCGAATCCCGAAGACGCGCTCACCATAGCCAAGCGCGCGCGCGAGCTTGGTTTCACCGCGACCATGGGCGTGATCCACGACGGCGATGGCGGGCTGTCTCCGTTCGGTCCACGCGAGTCGGCGGTGCTGCGCGAGTTCCAAGCGCTCGATGGCTTCAGCATCACGCGCTTCAACCAGAGCTTTCAGACGAACCTGGCCACGCAAAAGGCCAACGACTGGCGTTGTCGCGCCGGTGGTCGTTACCTGTACATCTGCGAAGACGGCCTAGTGCACTACTGCTCGCAGCAGCGCGGTTTTCCTGGCGTGCCACTCGCGCAGTATGACCGCGCGCGCATCCATCAAGAGAACCGCACCGAGAAGGCGTGCGCTCCGTTCTGCACGATTGCGTGCGTCCATCAAGCGTCCGCGCCGGATCACTTTCGGCACAATCAAACGGCCGGGCAGTACTCAGGCAATCCGCACGACAAAGGCCTCGTGCAGCTCCGCACGCGCTGAGGCGCTACTCAGCGGTGGCCTGCGACGGCGCGCCGAGCCGTGAGCGCACCGAGGCCGAGCTTGTGTCCGAGATCCATCGCGGGTCGGAGAGTGCGGGCAGAGCCCTCGGCTCAGCCGACTTCGCCGGAACGAAAGCGCGACCACTCGATGCCGAGCTTACGCATGCGCGCGCGTAGCGTGTGTGGATTGATCCCGAGCACGCGCGCCGCGCCGAACGGACCTTCGATGCGACCGCGCGTGCTGCGCAAGGCCTGCTCGATGTGTCCGATCATGGCTCGGTCCAGCGACTCGACGCTCGCACCATTGGCGGGCCCGCCTGCCGCTAACGGCGGCAACGACCCTAGCGAAGGCGGCGGCACCGTGGTTGGGCGGCGCGCTGCCGGCGCTCCGGGCTCGAACGTGCCCAGCGCCGTGCGCACGTCGAGGCGCTTGCCGTTGCCGAGAATCGCCGCGCGCTCGATCACAGCGGCGAGCTCGCGCACATTGCCCGGCCACGGGTAGCCCATCAACAGCGCCACGTCGCGCTCGTTCGGCACGAGCGGGGCGCCTCCTAAGCGTTGCCCCGCGCGCTGCGCGAAATACGCGGCGAGCGCCGGAATGTCCTCGGGTCGTTCGCGCAGCGCCGGCAAGCGCATCGGAAAGACGCTGATGCGGTACCAGAGGTCTTCGCGGAACTTGCCCTCGGCGACCATCGTCTCGAGGTTGCGGTGCGTTGCGGCGACGATGCGGACGTCGACGGTGATCGCCTGATGGCCACCGACGCGCTCGAGCGAGCCGTCCTGCAGCACGCGCAAAAGGCGCACCTGCGCCTCCAGCGGCAGCTCGCCGATCTCATCGAGGAACAACGTTCCGCCGTCCGCGCGCTCGAACCAGCCTTTGCGCGTGGCAACGGCGCCGGTGAAGCTGCCGCGCTCGTGGCCGAACAACTCGGAATCGATGAGCTGCGCCGGGATCGCTCCGCAGTTGACGCGCACCACGGGCCCATTCGCACGTCGCGAGCGTGCGTGAATCGCGCGTGCGATCACTTCTTTACCCGAGCCCGTCTCGCCAAGAATCAACACCGGCGCGTCGGTGGGCGCGACTTGCTCCACGCGCTGCATGACGCCGCGCAGGCCGTTCGCTTCTCCGACGACGGTGTCGGTGATGTCCTGCCGCTCCAGGCGCGACAGCAGCGCCTGGCGATCCGCCTCGAGCGCTTCACGCATGCGCGCCAGCTCATGCAAGCGTCGATCATTTTCGAAGGCCGCGGTGAGCGGCTCACGCAGCTCCTGCGCCGCGCCAAGGTGCTGGGGCTGCAGCGCGCCGGCTGCGTGCGCCACCAGTAGCACGACGCCCAGCGGATGACCGTCCGCTACGAGCGGGCACGCAATAGCGCCCCCGCCGAGCCCAGATGGCAGCAGGATGTCGGCTAGCAGCGTGCGTGTCGCGGCCTCGAAGCGCTCGGCCTTGCCGGCCTGCAGAAACCCAATCAGCTTGGGCGCCATCTCGGCGCTGCACTCGCTGCGCGTGGCCAGCGGCTCGAGCTCTTCGTCGAGGCGACACGACGCCATTGCAACTGTCGTCAGTCGCAACGGGTCGCGATCGAGCCGGCGTACGATCAGCTGATCGATTGGCCAATGCTCCGCGAGCATCGGCGCGATCCGTCGCACGGATTCCTCGAGCTCGAGGTGCCGTCCCACTTCGCGCCACAGTTCCGTGACGAAGCTCATGTGGGCCTCGCTTGAATGCGCGTCCATCTCGCGCTCGATCGTACAGCATGCATGGGGCGTTTTCTCGGTAGGCGGAGGGCCGTGGGCCGCTCCGGGAATCAGGCCGAGGAGGGGCGTGGGCCGCTCCGGAAAATCAAGTCGCGGGGAGCGGGTACAAGCTCGAGGCCTGCGCGGGGTAGGCGCGGGCGGTGGTTACATCGATCTGCACGCGGCAGCCTGGCTCCACACCCTTGAGCAACGAGCTACGTCGTGGAAATTGCGCGATGATCGGACCTGCACCGTCCACGAGCGCTTGCACGCGCACGCGGTCGCCGAAGGTCACGACACGCTGCACGGTCGCGATCCCCGGTTCTTCGCGCCACAGCTTCAGATCGTACGCGCGGATGACCAGGTGCGATTCTCCCGGCCCGTGCTCGCCCTGCACGCGGACCTCCAGCTTGCCGGCTTGCGCGACGCCGGCACGTACCACCGCCGGAAATACGTTCACTTCGCCCACGAACCGCGCCACGAACTCGGTCGCCGGGCTATCCAGGATCTCCATCGGCGCACCGTTCTGCTCGATCCGTCCGCGGTGCACCACGAGCACACGGTCCGAGACGGCGAACGCTTCTTCCTGATCGTGTGTCACGAAGATCGAAGTCACACCGACCTCGTCGTGCAGGCGCCGCAGCCACTGACGCAGCTCTTCGCGCACCTTCGCATCCACTGCGCCGAACGGCTCGTCGAGCAGTAGCAGCTTCGGCTCTGGCGCGAGCGCTCGCGCCAGCGCGACGCGTTGGCGCTGCCCGCCGGAGAGCTGCGACGGGAAGCGCTGCTCCAGGCCGGCGAGCCCTGTCAGCTGCAACAATTCCTTCACCTTCTTGGCTGTGGCCTCCTTCGAGACTCCGCGCACCGACAGGCCGAAGCCCACGTTTTGCTCGACCGTCAAGTGCCGAAACAGCGCGTAGTGCTGGAACACGAAGCCGACGCCGCGCATGCGTGCGTGCAGGTCGGTCGCGGGCTCGTCGTCGAACCAGACGTTGCCTGAGTCCGCCGACTCGAGCCCGGCCAGGATGCGCAAGAGCGTGCTCTTGCCGCTGCCGGAGGGACCGAGCAAGGCGACCAGCGAGCCGTCTTCGACGTCGAAGCTCACGTCGTCGACCGCCGCGAAGCTACCAAACCGTTTGCAGAGATGTTCCACGCGAATGTGCATGACGACTACTTGACCTTCTTGCGGCGCTTCGCCCACTCGAGCGACGAAAGCAAGAGCACGCTCGTCAGCGCGAGTAGCAGCGCCATGCCGTACGCGCTGCCCGTCTGACGCTCTTCGATGGCCGCGTGGATGAACGTGGTCGCCGTCTGCGTCTGCCCCGAGATGCTTCCACCGAGCACGAGCACCGCGCCGAACTCACCGAGTGAGCGCGCCAGCGTCATGAGCAAGCCATAGCCCAGCGCAAAGCGAATGTTCGGCAGCGTAACGCGAAAGAAGATCTGCCATGGCCCCGCCCCCAGCGTGGCGGCAGCCTCTTCCTCGCTCGTGCCGATCTCTTCCAGCACGTATGCGACTTCGCGCAGTGTGAACGGCAGCGTCACGAACAGCGTCGCGATCAAGAGGCCCGTCCACGCGAACACGACCTTGATGCCGGTCGCCGTCACCAATGCTGAAAGCCAGCCCTCGCGCCCGAACAGCAGAATGAACGCAAGCCCGATCATCACCGGAGAGATCGCCAGTGGCAGGTCGGCTAGCGCATTAACCAGTGCGCGCCCGAGAAAGCGCTGGCGCACCACGGCGATCGCGCCCAGCGTGCCGACGACCGCGTTGACCACGACTGCGATCGTCGTGAGCACGAGCGACGTGCGCAGCGCGAACAACGCGTCGGGCGCGAGCAGCGAACGAAGCGCGTCCAACACGCCGACGTGTGCCAGCTCGACGCCCATAGCGGCCAGCGGCCCAAGCAGGATCGCGCCGAGGTAGATGAACACGACCGAGCTGATCGCGCCGCGCCGCAGTATCTGCCCATCGAGCAGGCCCGCAGCTGCGTGGTCTCGGCTCGCAACGCGCGTCACCTGGTCGAGGGCACTTACGGCAGGCTCAGCCATGGCGCGCTCCCGTGTGCTTCTCGATCGTGCCTGCGAGCGAGTGCAGCCCAAGCGCAACCGCGAGCAGCAAGACCGACACCGCGGCCGCGCTGCGTGGCTCACCGCTCTCGATCTCACCGAAGATGTAGACCGGTGCAGTCAGCGTGCGAAACGGAATGTTGCCCGCGACGATCACGATCGCGCCGAACTCGCCGAGCGCGCGCCCAACCGAGCGAATGCCGGCGGAGATTGCCGCAGGTGCAATGGCCGGCAGGAACACCGTGCGAAACGTGCGCCACGGCCCCGCGCCCAGCATGCGCGCCGCTTCTTCTTCGGCGGGATCGATCTCGAGCAACACCGGCTCGACCGCACGGATCACGAACGGCAGCGTCACGAACAAGAGGGCGAGCAGGATGCCTGGCGCTGCGAACATCACGGGCATTCCAGCAGCGTCGAGGTTGCTGCCGATCCAGGAATGTGCGCCGTACAGCGTCGCCAGCATCATGCCGGCGACTAGCGTTGGAATTGCCAACGGCAGATCCACCAGCGCCGAGATCGCAGCGCGTCCCGGAAACTCGTAGCGCACCAGTACCCAGGCCGTTGCGACGCCGAGCAGAACGTCGAGGATGCCGACGAGCACGCTCGTCCACAACGTGAGCCATAGCGCCGAGCGCGCGAGCGGCGAGCGCAGCGCGGCGGCCAGCGCGACCAAGCCGTCGGACGTCCCGAACACCACGAGCGCAAGCAGCGGCAGCGCTACGAGCGCAGCGATGTAGAGCACGACGAAGCTACGCGCGATGCGCTCGCTGCGAGTCGGCGTCAGCGCGTACGCCACCGACTTCATGGCGCGACGGCACCCGTGCCCGCGATGCCGAGTGCCTTGTCGTAGCTCGCACCGGGATCGAACACGCTCTTCTGCAAGCCTGCCCAGTCGCCGAGTTCGCGCACGTTGAACAGGTCCGGGGGCGTCGGGTAGTGCGCTGCGACCTCGGCCGCGATCTCCGGCAGCACCGGTCGCAGGCCGTATCGCGAGTAGATGCGCTGCGCCCCTGCAGTGCCGAGGAACGCGACGAACGCATTCGCGAGCTCGCGCGAGCCGTGCTTGTCCGCGTAGCCATCGACGACCGCGACCGGGTTCTCGATCAGGATCGTCGACTTTGGCACGATCAGCTCGTACTTCTGTCCCTTCTGCTGGCCGACCAGGATCTCGTTCTCGTACGTGATGATGGCATCGCCCACGCCGCGCTCGAAGTTGAGCAGCGACTCTCGCCCGCCCGCGTCCATGTTCTTCACGTTGTGCAGGATCGCGCCGAGCAACTTGGTGGCGGCTGCGTCATCGCCGGCCTTCGCGCTGGTGTGTCCGCGCAGCGCCGCACCGTAGATCGCTGCGACGTTCCAGCGTGCCCCACCGCTCGTGCGCACGTTCGGCGTGAGCACGTCGAGGCCCGGCTTCGCGAGGTCGTCCCAGTCGTGAATGCCCTTGGGGTTGCCTGGGCGCACACCGATCACGACGATCGACTGCGTCACGACACCCGCGTGCGGAGCGTTCTTCCAGTCGCTCGTGATGAGGCCAGCTTTCTTGATGGTGGCGAGGTCGGGTTCGAGCGAGAGCGCCGCGACATCGGCTTCGAAGCCGGACACGATCGCGCGCGCCTGCGCTCCGCTGCCCAAGTACGATTCCTTGAATACGACATCACGACCGCCCACGGCCCACTGCTTGCGGAACGCCGGCAGTATCTCCGAGTAGGCCTCGCGCGGCGTCGTGTAGGCGCCCAGGGTCAGGCTCTGCGGCTCCGCCGGTTTCATGGGTGCACCCGGAGCTGCCGCTGGACCGGTCTTGTCGCCGCCTCCGCAGGCTGCAGCGAAACTCGAAAGCACGAGCGCCAGGCCTGCGACGAAGCGCGGCAGGCCGTGAGCAACCACGGAAGAGCGTGAGATCATGCTCGGCCCCTACGCAGGTGCCGTGCCAGCAGGAAGACTTCTACGATTTCAAGTGGTTACGAGTAGCGCACGGACCGTCCACGGAAAAACAAGCGCATAAGATGGTATTTCCGTTGCAGGACACGGGTTTCCAGCAAGCGAGTCAGGCGCCGGCGCTGCGGACGACAGCCTCGACCTCGGCGCGAATGTCTGCGAGCCGGGCGGCCGTGTCGGCTTCAAAACGAAGCACGAGCGCTGGTTGCGTGTTCGAGGCGCGGACCAAACCCCAGCCGCCCGCGAACTTCACGCGCGCGCCGTCGACGTCGAGCACCTCGTGGCTCGCGCGGTAGTGCGCGAGCACGCGCTCCACCACGCCGAACTTCACTTCGTCCGCGCAATCCACACGCAGCTCCGGCGTGCTGAACGTCTGCGGCACGTCGCTGAGCAGCTCGTTGAGCGTCATGCCGCTCTCCGCGACGATCTCGAGCACGCGCAGCGACGCGTAGATCGCGTCGTCGTAGCCGTAGTAGCGGTCGGCGAAGAACATGTGGCCGCTCATCTCGCCCGCGAGCAGCGCCTGCTCCTCTTTCATCTTCTTCTTGATCAGCGAGTGGCCGGTCTTCCACACGATCGGTCGGCCGCCTTGCTTGGCGATGTCGTCGTACAGGGTCTGTGAGCACTTCACTTCGCCCAGAATCGGCGCACCCGGATGGCGCTTCAGGATCTGACGCGAGAACAGAATCAACAGCTTGTCGCCGTACACGATGTTGCCGAGGTTATCGACGAGACCAATGCGATCCGCATCGCCGTCGTACGCGATGCCCAGCTCGAGACCGTCGCGCCGCACGCGCTCGCACAGCTCTTCGACGTTCTCCGGCAGCGAAGGATCCGGGTGATGATTGGGAAATGCGCCGTCCATGTCGCAGTACATCGCCGCCGGCTCGAGTCCGACCGCGCGCATCGCTGCCAGCGCCGCCGGGCCGCCAGCACCGTTGCCGGCGTCGATTGCGAAGCGGATGTTCGTGCGGGCAAGTCGAATGTTGCCCTTCATGTAGCTCGCGTAGGCGGGCAGCGCATCGAAGCGCTCCACCGCGTTCTCGCCGTCAGCTGCAACTGCGAAGTCGCGCTGGTCGATCAGCTCGCGGAGCTCGCGAATGTCGTCGCCGGCCAGCGTCCCCTTGCCGCACATCATCTTGAAGCCGTTGTCGCCGGGGGGGTTGTGGCTGCCCGTGATCTGTACGCCACCGTCGGTGTCGAGATGGAACACCGCGAAATACACCATCGGTGTCGGCACTACGCCGACGTCCACGAGGCTTACGCCGGTCGACAACAGGCCCGTCGTCAGCGCGGCGTGCAGGCGTGGCGAGCTCAGGCGGCAATCGCGCCCGATCACGATGCGTTGCTTGCCGCGGCGCACGAGGAACGTGCCGTACGCGCGGCCGATGTCGGCCACGACGTCGTCGGTGAGATCGCAGTCGGCCACGCCACGGATGTCGTATTCGCGGAAAATCAACGGGTTCATACAGTTCCTCAGACCAGCTTATCGGCCTTTTGAGCTTTCAAATCTTCGACCACGCGCTTCACGTCCTGCGCGCGCTCGCGCGGCATGATCAAGAGCGCGTCCTCGGTGTCGACCACGACCAGGTCGCGCACACCGATCAGCGCGATCACTTTGTCGACCTTGCCGCGCACGTAGCAGCCCTGCGTGTCGATCAGCGACACCATGCCCAGAACGGCGTTCTGATGCTCGTCTTTGATGGCGAGCTCGTACGCGGTCGTCCAGCTGCCGATGTCGTACCAACCGAAGGCGCCGCGCACGACGCGCACATCCTTGGCTTTTTCCATCACGCCGTGATCGATCGAGATCGACGTGAGCGTCGCGTACTGCTCCGCCGCGAACGCGGCCTCGTCGCCGCCGCTCGCGAGCCGCTCGGCGCAACCGCGCGCAAAGGCGTGCAGGTCGGGCAGCTGGGCTTTCAGCTCGGCGAGCATCGCGTCCGCGCGGAAGAAGAACATGCCGCTGTTCCAGAGAAAGTTTCCCGAGGTCACGAAGCGTTGCGCTCGGTAGAGGTCCGGCTTTTCCACGAAGCGCACCACGCGCTCGACGCCTGGGTCGAGCGGCTCACCGACCTCGACGTAGCCGTAGCCGGTCTCGGGTCGCGTCGGCGTCACTCCCACGGTGACGAGACCGGCGCTACGAGCGGCAGCGATCGCGCGGCGAAGCACGTCGCGGTACGCAGGCTCGTCGGCGATGTATGGGTCGGCAGGCAGCACCACCATCACGCCCTTTGGATTGCGCGCGCTGACATGCGCCGCGGCCCAGGCGATGCACGGCGCCGTATTGCGGCCCGTAGGCTCGCCCAGCACGTTGCCCGGCGGCAGCTCGGGCAGCTGCGCACGCGTGGCGTCCGCGTGCCGCGCCGAGGTCACCACCAAGATGTGCTCGTTGTCCACGATCCCGGCGAGGCGTCGCACGGTCTGCTGCAGCAACGAATCTTGCTCGTGCGCGAGCGAGAGAAACTGCTTCGGCCACACGCTGCGGGACAGGGGCCAAAAGCGCGTGCCGGAACCGCCCGCCATGATGACCGCGAACACGTCGTTCATTCGTTCAAAACCTCCAACCGCGCGAACCGTATGCAGGGCAGGCCCGCAGCGCAAGCCGCGTCTACGAGGGCCTCCCCGCGCGCCTAGAACACCGCGTGCACCTCGAAGGTCGCGATCAGGGCGAGGGTATTCGGGACCGGCGCGCGATCGTAGTGGAAGTCGTCGAAATAGGTGTGCAGGAAATCACCCTTGAGTGTGAAGTCGAGGCCGGACAGCAGGCCCAAGATTTCGCCCTTGGCGTCCTCCGGGACCGCCCAAAGCATTTGCCCGCCCACCAAGATGCTGCGCATGGGAGATAGCTCGCGGTCGCCGGTGAAGTACTGGCCGCGTGGGGCAAGCACGTAGTCGTCCGAATAGAACGCGGCAGCGGTTTGGGTGTAGTAGCGGCCACGCACGCGCACGCGCAGCCCGGACGCGATCGACTGCTCGTACGCGAGCTCGCCCGTGACCGACGTCATGTCCCAGGTGTCACGGTATGCGCGCGCCAGGCCCGAGAGCGCACCCGAGAGCGGTACGATCCAAAGCCGGAGCCCCGCGCTCACGGCGTAGCGCGCGCGGTCCTCGGGATGATGTTCTTGCGCGGCAGTCTTGCCGATCAGCACCGCGCGATACGGATTCGATTGGAAGCCGTGCAGCAGCTGCGCGCTCGATCCCAGCTGCATGCTGAGCACGGGCGTCAGCGCCTGAGTCCAGGCCGCTTGCCAGGTGTGCGTCGCGAGCGAGCGCTCCGCGCGCGTTGCGGCATCCGAGAAGCAGCCTTTCGACGAATCCATACGCGGCTTCATGACCGGATCGAAGCTGCCCGCGAGATCGCACACTCCATCGAAGCTGCGCGCATACGAGATCGAAAGCGTCGTGTCGCGATCGAACAGGTCGGTGCTGGCCGCCACGTCGAACGCATTCGACAAGTAGTCGTTCTCGAATGCGTGCGTGTAGCCGAGATTGAGCGCGGAGAGCCCGTCGCGCAGCTCGAAGTGTCCGGAGAACGCGTGGCGGGTGTCGGTCACGGTGGCCGAGCTGATGGCATCCACGTTGGCCGCGGGTGCGTCGACCACCGCGACGCTCGCGCCACTGACGATGTCTGCCGTCCAGCCGGCTCGGAACGTCGCCGATTCGCCCAGGTTCACGCTGGCCTGCGCCGTCGGCACGAGCACCGTCATGTGCAACGGTCCGCCGGTCTCGCGAAACAACGAGGTGCCGACGTCTACACCGTCTTCGGCACGCACGCGCGCGACGCCGCTCGCCGCCAGCAGGAGCGCGACGAGCACGGACAGGCATCGCTGCGCCGTCAGTTGCATCCGCAGCCGCCACCTTTGGCGTTCGCACCGCCCGATGAGCCCTCGCGGTTGTCGAGCACGTGCTGCTCCTGTGCATCGGCGATGCTGCCGTTGTTCCAGGTCATGCTCGGCTCCGAAAGAAATTCCTTCTCTTCGGGGCGCACGGTCGCACAGCCGGTCGTGGCGCCGAGCGCGAAGGCCAGCCCAAGCGCGAACGCGACCCTGCGAGCCAGAAAGCCGCGCCCGTGTTGCTCAGAAGAAGACCGTGAGTCCTGCACTGTATTCCTCCTTGCGGCGGTAGCGGTCGGCGTCGAAGAGCACGTAGCTGCGCGCTTCGAGCCGCAGCGTCACGCGGTAGCGGAACGCGATGCGTAGGCCGGCGCCGCCCGCGAGCGCGCTCACGCTGCCGGCCTTGAGCAGAAACGTGTCCGAGTTCGGGCTGCTGGTGACGATGCCGCCCGCGAGATCGCAGAACGGCACCACCGGCGAGCTGGGAAAGAAGTTCACGACTGGTCCCAGCAGCGCGAACATGAGGCGACCACCGCGAGCGACTGCTGCCGCGCCCGTGAGCTCGATGCCGAAGCTCGGGGCGATCAGCCAGGTTGGTCGCAGACCGACAAAGCCGCCGCTGCCCAGGGCGCCGCCCATCAGTGCGACCTCGCCGTGCGCGCGCGGCAGCACCGGTGCCGCGAGGATGCCTGGAAGAAAGCGCCCGCCGTGCGCCTGCTCGTCGCCGACCTCGAGGTTGTACACGGCTTCGCCCTGGATGAAGCCCTGCGTGCCGTCGGGCAGCTCGATGCGAAACCAGTAGTGGCGTGAGTCGCGGCCGCGCAGAGGAAACACCTGATCGCGGTGCGCGCTGTACACGCTGCGGTAGGTCGCGCCGGGCCCGCTGCGCACCGCCGCGCTATCGACGATCACGCGCGCGTACACCAGCGTGTTCCCATCGCTGTCTTCGGCGAGCGCTCGCCCGGTGCTGCCGAGCACCAGCCCAGCGCAGCTGACGGCGCACACCCAGACTGCGCACAGACTCGAAAAGAGGCGTGTTGCGCGACCTGCCACGTTCAGCGCGCCCCCGCGGAAATCCACTGCACGATCAGATCGGCCGCGGGATCCTTGTCACCGAAGATCTGTCGCGGATGCGAAGCCTTGCGCAACGGGCGCAGGTAGAGCGGGCTCGTCAGCGGATCGGTCTGCACGAAGAACCGGATCGCGTCGAAGTTTGCAGCATACGCATCGGGTAGGGTGCCCACGACCATGCCGCCCTTGTCGCACGGCGGCGGGACCTTGGTGTCGATCAGCCGCAGCGCCGACTGGCTGTCGTGGCACATGCCTTGTTCGCCGCTCGCCCCGCTCGCGCAGCTGTGCTTGGTCAGGACCTCGGGCTGGATGCGGCAGTAGAAGAAGTCCTCGTCGAGCGCGAGATCGGGCGCGACGAAATTGTCGCCCAGGGTGACCGTGCCCAGGACGCCGCTGTGATCGCCGGCGCCACACGCGCCTGCAGCGAACAGCATCCCCACGAGCAAAAGGCGTGTTGCGCGACGAAGCACGGCAAGCAGAGTGCCAACGCGGGCCAGGCTTTTCAATTCTTTCGGTTCCGCGCGTGTACCGCGTGCTGGGACAGCTGGCACGCGCACGCCTTGCGTTTGAACACGTGACGCAGGCGAGCGTCTGAGCACGAAGACCAGTGTGCTTTGAAGCGCATGGTCTTTGGTTTACTGTGACTTCCCAGGCCTACCTGTAGGCGACTCGGATTTCCAGTTGGAGGCTCTCGCATGAAGCGCGTCTTGTTCGGTGTCTTGTCGCTTTCGCTCTCGCTTGGGCTGCTCGGCCTCTCCACCTCGCGCGCTCATGCCGCGCCGAAGAAGCACGCCGCCGGCAAGGCCGAGAAGGTGCCGGTGAGCGCCGAGATCTCGAAAGGGATGGGCGAGCTCACCTGGGGCATGACCAAAGACGAGCTGCAGCAGAAGCTGATCGACAAGGTCAAAGAGCGCTATCGCCCCTTGGTCGCGAAGGCGCGCGACGCCGTTGCCGAAGACGACTATCGGCAGAAGGCGTCGAACGAGATCAAGAAGATCCGCGACAGTTACGTCGAGTTTCGCGGCACCTCCACCGGCTGGGACGTCAGCTTTCTGCGCGGCGAATTCACGCACGGCAACGACGAGTCGATGCTGGTGATGCGCGACGAGAACTCGCAGAACTTCTACTTCTTCTTCGGCGGTAAATTGTGGAAGTGGTACAAAGCGTTCGACGCCGAGGTCTTTGCAGCTGGCAACTTCGCCGGCTTCGCGGGTGCCGTGCAGCGTCGCTTCGGCCCCGCGAAGGATGGTCGCGGTGAGCTCTCTCCCGGCACCGGCGAGCGCCATTGGCTCGAGTGGCAGGACGACAAGACGCGCCTGCGCGCCGTCGATCAGACTGATTTCTACGGTTTTTACTGCTTGGTGTTCGAAGACAAAGCCACGGTCGCGAACCTGGGTCGTCTGCGCACCAACACGCGCGAAGTCGGCCAGAAGCACCACTCGATCGTCGATGCGGTGACCGGCCCCGGCTCGAGCGCGCCCGACAACTCGCCCGACATCGCGGATCGCATCAGCGGCAAGATCCGCTCGCGCCAGGACGCGCCTTCAGACACAGGTTCGTCCGGACCGTCCGGTGGCAAATCGAAGGGCTCGCGAAGCTCCGCGCCAAGCCAGCCTGCGACGATCGGCGTGAATTCCGACGACGACCCGCTGAAGGGTCTCGGCCTGTAATTTTCAGTCGGCGTCGACCGCTATGTCTTCACCCAGCACGCGCCGCATCATCGGCTCGATGATGCGTGCAAGCGTGTAGGGCTTGCCCGGGCAGCCTTGGCACGTGCCCGTCATGCGTAACCGCACGCGCTTGCCTTCGACCTCCACCAACTCGAGCTTGCCGCCATCAGCGGCGACCAGCGGCGCGAGAATGTCGTCGATCAGCGCCTGAGCCTTGTCCCGCACGACGTCAGGCTACCAGCTCGGGTGCGAGTTGGCGACTCGCTCGCGCTAGCCGCTCACGACCCGTCGCTCGAGGCCCTCGAGTCGCTGCAACAGGAAGCGGCCGGCGGGTCCCAGCTCCGTGGCGTCGCTCTTCAAGCGCGCCACGTACGCGCGCAGCGGGCGCGGGTTCGTGTAGTGAACTTTGCTGGCGATTCGGTACAGCTCATCGATCAGCGGCGCAGGCATGAGCTGCCCGGCTGCCGTGTACAGCTCGACGCACTGGTCTAGCCACGCGGGTTTGCCGAGGGCGTCTGCGAGGCGCAGCGCGTAGTGGGCCGCGGTTGCCAGTGACCCGGGGTCGACGCTGCTCGCGGGTGGCTCGGCCCCTCGCGCCGCCGAAAGCAGGCTGCCCAGCATGTTCGTCAGCACACGCTCGGCCTCGTCGAAGCGCCCGAGGCCCAACACCTTGTCCACGAGCTGGGCGAGCACCGCAAACGAGCCGGACGGTCGCTGCGATAGCGTCTCCGCCCCGCGCGGCGGTGCGCTGGGCGCGATGCTCGGCGCATGCAGGCGCGCGCCACACGCGCGGCACACGGGGTCCTCCGCCGGCACGAATTCGTTGCATGCGGGGCAGCGCGACAGCTCGGAGGTGCTAGCGCGCGGCTTGATCTTCTGCAGGTCCTTCAGAACCAATAGCTGGGAGCCGATCTTCACCCGATCGCCGTGGCGCAGGCGCGCCGGGCCCTCGATTCGGACGTCGTTGACCAGGATCCCGTTGCGGCTGCCCAAGTCTTCGACCTCGATCTCGTCGCCGTCAAGCTGGCGGAACACCGCGTGCCGTCGGGATACGAGCGAGTCGTCCAGAACCAAGTCGCAGTCGAACCCACGGCCGGCGACCAAGTCGCCCGTGCCGAAGCTCATGTCCATCGACCTGTAGCGCAGGCAAAATCGGCCCAATCCCGACACTCCCGCGTTTGTTTACCGGAGAGCCGCCAGGCTGCTCCGCCGCACCAATGAGAAATCTCAGGGCTTGAGCGCGGCGACTTGGCCCAGCTCTTTGATCAAGCGACCCTGCGTTTCGGCCGTCTTGTCCATGCGGGCATTCAGGTCCATCAGATCACCGCGGTACTTACCGAACAAGTTGGCCGACTCACCGAGGATCGTGCGGCTGCGGACCTTGTCCAGCATCAACACGTACTTCTCGGCGTCGTCCTTCATGCCGTCCTGGCCCATGTAGATCGTGCGCTCGACCTCTTGGCCGCCTTGGCTAGACGACACTTTGACCTTCGGTGCGTCGTCTTCTTTGCCCTTGCCCTTGCCCTTGCCCTTGCCCTTCTTGTCGGTGTCTTCGGCTGCGGGCTGTGCGGTCGGAACGGTCAAGAACACGAGCGCGCCCGCGAGGGCGTCACCGTTTTTACTGAACACGACGCCGTAGTCGGTGTTGAGCAAGCCGTCCGTCGCGGCCGCGGACTTGTTGAGCGTGTCGCGCTTGGCGGCACCTGTGGTCTTGGCGCCGAGCGCGCTGAAGCCGTCCCAGAGCAGGTTGACGTTGTTGTAGTAGTCGAAGAGATCGTCCACTACGCCGTCGCCAAATGCGCGGTACAGGCGGCGATGGAACTCGTTGGCGCTGAAGGGGCGCTTCATCGCAACCAGCTTCTCGATCGACGAGTAGTCGATGGTGGCCTTGCGGCCTGGGCCACCCGTCGAGGCATCGACGGCGCTCTTGAGCGCGGCTTTGGCCTCCTCGACATCCTTCGAGACCGCCTGGACCTTGGCGTAGATGTCTTTCCCGTCCTGGACCGCCATAGCGTACTGATGACGCTTGTCGGTCGTATTGCCCACGCCGAAGCCAGCGGCCAACCCGAGCAGCAAGCCGACGCCCACGAGCGCCATGGTCTTGCCGGCCGAACGACGACCGATTTCGTCGTCCTTCACGGCCGAGTCGTCGATGACGAGCGTGACCTTCCTGGTCTGCGGGAGCGCGCCAGCGGGCGCGTTGCTGCCGAACGGATCCATGCGCGGCGCGCCGGCCGCAGCAGCGGGAGCCTGGGCCTGCGGGCGGTTCGAGGGCTGCGAGGCCATCGGCCGTGCGAACGGCGGGGCCTGGATGCCGCTCGGAAACGAACCGGGGGCCGGGATGCTGCCGGGGCTCGAGCTCCTGATGGTGGGCGGAGGCACGCTGCCGACGCCTGGGGTCGGGAATGCCCCGCCACCGATGCCACTCCCACCCAAGCCCGGCGGCAAGCCTGCGCCCGGCGGTACGGACGGCGTGCCCGCGGTGCCTGGGGTGATGGTGCGACCGAGTCGCGCCTTCAGATTCTTGATGTCACGGGGTTTGTTGCTCGGGGCTGACATGCGCTGGGGCCTTGTCTCTCTTGAACTACGCGCTTGAAAAACTGCGCGCTCGAAAACTACGCGCTCGAAAACCACACAAACAGGTGTTGTGAACCAGCACACAGCGGGTCCACTCACGAGCAAGAAAAGCTATCCGTGCGCATCCGGCAGTGTCAAGCGCGTGCGCACTCGCATCAAAGAAAGTCGTGTCTAATCTGCGAACGCACACCCTTTGGTGCTGCTCGCGGGGCTAGTCATCGGATTTTGGACCAGGACGCGTTGATCGGCTGCGTGCGACCTCTATCGCACGCGGCACTCCGTGTAGAATAACGACCCACAATGAAGTCGTTCCCGATCGAAGAGCATGTTGCAATGCGCAGCGACGGCACAGAGCTGCACTATGTGAGCGCGGGTCGCGGGCTGCCGGTGTTGTTGCTGAACGGATTGGGCGGTCCGCGCAGCGTGTGGAACGGAGTGATCGCGCACCTCAGCGATCGCTATCGTTTTCTCGCGTGGGATTACCGAGGCATCGGTGTCGATGAGCCGTGCGCGCGCAGCGTGAGCGAGCATGCTGCCGACGCGTGCACGATCCTCGAAGCCGCAGCGCTGCCGCGGGCGGCGCTGGTCGGCTGGTCGGTCGGCGTGCAGGTCGCGCTCGAGGTGTTTCATCGCGCACCGGAACGCGTCGCGTCGCTCGTGCTGATCAACGGTGGTGCACGCGCCATGTGGGCGAACGGTGCGCCCTCGGCGTTCGCGGGCAAGCTGATCGCGCGCGCGCTCACGCTGCTGCAACGCTCGCCGAAGATCGCGACGCTGGCTGCGCGGCGCGCGCTGCACTCTCCGGAAGCGTTCACGTGGGCGCGTCGCATGCATCTCGTCGGCGATCAGGTCAGTGCCGACATGTTCGCGCAGATCACGCAGAGCTTTCTGCAGCTCGACGTGCCCGCGTATCTGGAAACGTTGCGGCGCTCCGCCGAGCACGACGGCAGCGACGTGCTGCGCCACGTCGACGTACCTACGCTCGTGATCGCGGGTGATCGGGATCCGTTCAGCTCGCGCGCGAGCATGGAGCACCTCGTCAACGCGATCTCGGGCGCCGAGTACCTCGCGCTGCCGGGGGCGGGCCACTACGTGCTCCTGGACGACGTGGAGCGGGTGAGCCTGCGCATCGAGAAGTTTTGGAACGAGCGCGGCTATCGCGGCGAATCGCGGCCCACGTCGGTGCCACCGGTACCGCCCGCGCCGACCGCTTCCGCTTGAGTCGACCTGCTTGCGCCGCGCGGCAAAAATTGCTTCATTGGAGGACGATGATCCTCGTCGTCGATAACTACGATTCGTTCACGTACAACCTCGTGCAATACCTCGGCGAGCTCGGGGCGGCCGTGGAAGTGCGCCGCAACGACGAGATCGGCGTCGAGCAGCTGGGCGCGCTCTTGCCTGAGGGCATCTTGATCTCGCCCGGGCCCGGCAACCCCGACGAAGCCGGCATTACGCTGCCGTTGATCACGCGTTACGCCGGGAAGATTCCGATCTTTGGTGTGTGCCTCGGGCACCAGGCGATCGGTCAGGCCTTCGGCGGCAATGTGGTGCGTGCCGCGCGCCTCATGCACGGTCGCACCTCGCCGATTCTGCATGAAGGGCAGGGCGTGTTCGCAGGCTTGCCGAGCCCGTTCATTGCCACGCGCTACCACTCGCTGATCGTCGAGCGCACCAGCATCGGGCCGCATCTGCAGATCACGGCCTGGACGGCCGAGGGCGAAGTCATGGGCTTGCGTCACCGCACGCTCGACGTGGAAGGCGTGCAGTTCCATCCCGAGTCGTTCTTGACCGAGCATGGCCACGCGATGCTGCGAAGCTTCCTGCAGCGCTTGCCCGAGCAGGGCCGTCGGCCCTGCGCAGAGGCCGCGTGAGCTACGTCAACAGCGACGGCGTTCCCGCCGATGCTACGCGCGTGTTGAAAGAGGCGATTGCGAGCGCTGCTACCGGTCGCGAAGTGCCTGCTCCGATCATGTCGTCCGCGATGCAGGCGATCTTGGGCGGCTATGCCAGCGCGGCGCAAATGGCGGCGCTGCTCGTGGCGCTGCGCATGAAGGGCGAGACCACGGGGGAGCTCTCCGCCGCCGCGCAGGTGATGCGTGAGCACGCCGTCAAGGTTCAGCTCTCGCCGCGTGTGCGCGCTGGAGCGCTGGTCGACACGTGCGGCACGGGTGGCGACGGCGGGCACACGTTCAACATCTCCACGGCCGCCGCGGTCGTCGTGGCGGCCGCGGGCGTACCGGTTGCCAAGCACGGCAATCGTGCCGCGACATCGCAGACCGGCAGCGCCGATGTGCTCGAAGCGCTCGGCGTGCGCATCGACTGCGACGCGGCGGGCGTGGCGCGCTGCATCGAGAACGTCGGTATCGGCTTCATGTTTGCGCGCTCGTTCCATCCGGCGATGCGGCACGTCGCCGCCGTTCGTGGCGAGATTGGTGTCCGCACGCTGTTCAATTTCTTGGGGCCGCTCGCCAATCCCGCGAGCGCCACGCATCAGGTGATTGGCGTGTCCGAGCCGCGCATGATGGAGACGATGGCCGGCGTGCTGGCGCGCCTGGGCGGACCGCGTCAGCGCGCGCTGGTCGTGCACGGTCACGGCAGCCTCGACGAAATCGCGGTATCGGGTCCGACCAAGCTCGCGCGCTTGCAGGACGGTGCCGTGACGCTCGGTGAAGTCGCACCCGAAGACTTCGGCCTCGTGACCCAGCCGAACGCCGACTTGAGCGGCGGTGACGCCACGCGCAACGCCGCGTTGATTCGTGGGCTTTTCGGCGGAGAACGAGGTGCACGACGCGACGCGGTGGTGATCAATGCCGCCGCGGCGTTGCAGCTGGCAGACGCCGCTCCCTCTCTGCGCGCAGCGGCGGACTTGGCGCAATCCGTGATCGACTCCGGTGCCGCGATGCGCGTGTTGGACGCGTGGGTCACCGCGTCGAAAGGCGTGTGAACGTGTCCGACGCGCCCGACTACCTTTCGCCGATCCTCGAGCGCAAGCGGCGCGAGGTCGAGCGTCGCAAGCGTCACGCCGCGCACGCACGTACGGCCCTCATTCGCGTCGAAGTACCGATCGATCGCGGAGCTGCGGCCGTCGCCGCGCTGCGTCGTGAATCGGGCGCGAGCTTGCGCGTGATCGCGGAGATCAAGCGCAGGAGCCCGAGCGCCGGTCTTTTGCGTGCGCGCACGCGTGGCGACGTTGCCGAGCTGGCGCAAGCCTATGCCCGTGGCGGCGCGGCCGCTGTGAGCGTGCTGTGCGACGGACCGGGTTTCGGCGGTTCGCCGCTCGACGTGCGAAGGGCCGCCAACGCGGTGACCTTGCCGATCCTGTTCAAGGAGTTCGTGCTCGACGAGAGCCAGATTCAGCTCGCGCGCTTGCTCGGCGCGCACATGGTCCTCTTGCTGGTGCGGGCGCTGCGTCCCGAGCGCCTGCGCGCGTTGGTCGATGCCACGCTGGCACACGGCCTTGCTCCCGTGGTCGAAGCGGCCAACCTGCGGGAGTTGGAGACTGCGCTCTCGACGCGCGCCCGCATCGTCGGTGTCAACGCGCGCGACCTACGCACGTTTCGGGTCGATGGCGAGGCCGCCTCGGAAGCGTTGGCGATCGTTCCGAGCGATCGCGTCGCCGTGCACATGAGCGGCGTGCGTGACGCGCACGAGCTGGCACGCGTGGCGAACGGTCGCGCGGACGCCGTGCTGATTGGCGAAGGCTTGATGCGGGCCGAAGATCCGACTCGCAAGCTGCGCGAGCTGCGCGGTCAGTAGGCCCACGTCGTGCTCACGCGCCTGGTCCAGCTGACGTCGGCGCCTTCTGCGCGGAGGCTTCCGCGTTGCGGGGCAAGATCACGACGAACGTGGCACCGCGATTTTGCGCGCTGATGATCTCGATGTTGCCTGCGTGCGCATCCACGATCTGACGCACGAGCGCCAGGCCGATGCCTGCGCCGTGGGTGCGCTCCGAATAGAACATGTTGTAGACCTTCTCGCGCTGACCCGGATCGATGCCGCGGCCCTGATCGCTCACCTGCAGCACCGAGTGCGCGTCGCCTTCGAGGCGAGCCGAGACCCGCACAGTGGTGCCCGTCGGTGAGGCTTGCAGTGCATTCTTCACGAGGTTCCACAGGACCTGACGGATCTGATCCGCATCGACCCAAGCCGGTACCGGTTGATCAGGCAGCTCGCGCTCGATCGCTACGCCCGCGTCGTGAGCCGGACCGCGGCGCGCCATCTCGACGACCTCCTCGACCAGGTTGCGAAGGTCGTGCTCGCGACGCTGGGGCTCGCGCGGACGACCGACGAGCAGCATGGTCGACACGAGATCGTCCAGCCGTTCGACCTCGTGAAGCACGATGCCGAGCAGCCGTCGATCTTCGCTGTCGAGGTGTGATGAGTCGCGCACGAGCTCGACGGACCCCGAGATCGAGCTCAGCGGATTGCGGATTTCGTGGGCCAAGCCGGCCGACAAGCGACCGAGCACAGCGAGTCTTTCGCCGCGCGCGGCGCTCTCGCGCAGCTGCACGATCTCGCTCAGATCCTGGAACAGGACCAGCATGCCGATCACGGTGCCGTCGATGTTGATCAGCGAGTTGAGAGAATAGCCGACGGGGAACTTGCTTCCGTCCGGTCGTGTCGCTTTGCCTTCGGCACGGGGCGTGCTGCCTTCGCCGTCGAGTCTTCGCTGCACGAGCGCGGATGCCTCGATCGGCAGAAAGCTGGTGACGGGTTCGCCGATCAGCGCGAACGGATCGGTGCGGAAGATCTCGACGCCCGCCGGATTGATCGTGCGTATCCGTCCGTCGAGGTCGGTCGTGAGTAGGCCCGACGTGAGGGAACGCACGATGTCGTCGTTCAAGCGCGCGAGTGTCGCGGCGCTGGCTTCCGCCAAGCGCAGGCGCCCACCCGCGGTCAGCAGGCGCGCGGACAGATTCCCGGCGAGCAGCGTGACCAGGAACAAGCCGAGCACGTTGAGCAGCGCGGCGTTCACCAACTCCGGTGTCGGCGGCAAGTACGCTTCGCGCGCTTGATCGGGCGGAACCGGAATGATGTGCAGGGCGAGGCAGCTGACGAGCGCGGTGTAGAGCGCGATCGCCGAGGCGCCGGTCACACGGGCGGGACCCGGCCCGACCACCATCGCGGCCATGAGCACCGCGACGCCGTATAGGAACGTGAAGCCGCTTCCGGGACCGCCGGTGACGTACACCAGGCCCGTCGTGACCAAGAGGTCGGTAGCGACCTGCGTCAGCGCGACGCGGTCGCGATGCTCGGTGCCGAGCAGCCAGACGGAGAAGATCAGCGAGCCGCCGTAGATGGCCGCGATCAGGCTGACCAAGAACTTCGGCGTGAACGAGTCCATGCCGCGCTGGTTCTCGAGCGCGACGAGCAGCGTGCCGCCGAGCAGCAGCGTGGCCACTCCGAGGCGCGTGCCCATGAACAGCTGCAGCCGGCGCGCGGCCGTGCGGTCCTCCTCCGACTGACTCGGAGGCGGCGGCAAGAGGGAGCTCGGCCCCGTCGGAGTCGGCACGGTCAGCGGTTTGCGCCTGGTGACCTCGCGCTCGCGCGGGGACGATGACGCCGCAGGGTCGCGTCCGGGCGGCGCTGGTGAAGGAGGCGTAGGGAGGGCGCTCATCGCAGAGCTGGCTCGGTCACTCTGTCTTGACGGCGCCGGCGATGTCGAAGATCGGCATGTACATGGCGATCAGCATGAAGCCGACCATGCCGCCGATGCCGACCATCATCACGGGCTCCATCAAGCCGGTGAGGCCTGCGACCGCGACGTCGACTTCTTCTTCGTAGAAGTCCGCGATCTTGTTGAGCATGACGTCGAGCGCACCGGTCTGCTCGCCGACCGAGATCATCTGCACGACCATCGAGGGGAAGATCTTGGTCTCCATCAACGGCTCGGCCATGGTGCGGCCTTCCGTGATCTGCGCAGCGACCGACTGCAGCGCGGTTTCGATCAGCACGTTGCCCGCGGTCTTCGCCACGACTTGCAGCGCGTCGAGAATCGGTACGCCGGACGAGAGCAGGGTGCCCATCGTGCGAGTGAAGCGCGCGACGGCAATCTTGCGCATCGCCGGGCCGATCGCAGGGAACGAGAGCATCAGCCAGTGCCAGAAGCGCTTGCCGCGCCGCGTACGGTACGAATACGTGATCGAGAAGAACCCGGCGATCGAGCCCGCGATGATGATCGGCAGGCGATCGATCATGCCGTGTGACATTCCGATCACGAACTTGGTGAGCGGCGGCAGCGCGTCCTTGGCGCCGAAGTCCGAAAACATTTTCTCGAACGTCGGAATGACCATCGTGAGCAGCACGGTCAACACGACGATGGCGATGCAGAAAACCGAGATCGGATAGACCAGCGCGCCTTTGACTTGGCGCTGCAGCTTGACGCGCTTCTCGATGTACACGCCCAAGCGGTTGAGGATGGTGTCGAGAATACCGCCCATCTCGCCGGCCGCGATCAAGTTGACGAACAGGTCATCGAACACCTTCGGGTGGCGCTTGAGCGCATCGGAGAAGGTTGCGCCTTGTTCGACGGTGCCTTTGATGTCTTTCAGGATCGCGCAGAACGCCTTGTTCTCGCCCTGCGAGCTGAGGATGTCGAGGCACTGCACGAGCGGCAGACCGGCGTCGATCATGGTCGCGAACTGGCGGATGAACACGACCAGCTCTTGCGCGGTGACCGGCGTACCGAACGACGCGATGTTGAATCCGCCTCCGCCCTTCTTCTTGACCTTGACCGGGTTGAGGTTCTGCGCGCGCAGCTTCGTATTGACGGCTTCCTTGTCGTCAGCCTCCATCAGCCCCTTGCGGAGCTCACCCGTGCGGGCGCGCGCTTCCCAGACCCACTCAGCCATGACGACCAGCTTAGCTGAAGCGCCGTTTTGTGGTCAAAGTTGACGCCGATGCCGGAACGATTGCGGCGCGACTACGCACACCCGCGCACAACCGGCGCGCACCGCATGTCGCGCTGCCGTTCAGTGCCGGTACGGATTCAGAATCAGGTCGTCGCCCGGAACCGGCCTCACGACTACGGGCGGCTTGGTCGTGTTGCCGGGCGTCTGCGCGCTGGTGCTCGTGGTGCTCGTCGCGTCTTTCGGCTTGCGTGGCTCGTGCGTGTGATGCCCGCGCGCGTCTGTGACCGGGGCCGGATGCGCGTCGGAGTTGGCGGCCGCAGCTGCAGGCTGCGCGGGCACATCGACGGACGCGGGAGGAACGACGGCCGCGGGCGGCGTGGTCGGCGCGCTCGCGCTGGGGTTCGCGCTGCCCGCGCTTACGGCGCTGGCTCCCGCTGCACCGGCGCTCGGCGTCGGCTCTGCAGGTGCGCTGGGCGTCGGCGTCGCGCTGGGCGTCGGCGGTGCCAGCTGCACGCTGCGGACCCGCTCTTCGCCGCCGTTCAAGAATGTGAACACGATGCCGGCACCCGCGGCCAGCACGAGCACGAGAGAAACCCAGCGCCAGCCCCGACGAGGCGCTGGCTCTAGCTCCAGCTCGTCGTCGCTAGCGTCCTCTGCCGTGAGCGCAGGGGGCGGCGCCACGAGCGCTGGCGGCGTCATCGGCACCGGGACGTTCGCGACCGGCGCGGGATAGTTGGCGTGCGTGCTTGGCACCGGCATGGTCAGCGGTTCGGAAGGGCCGTCGAGCGCGAGCTGTGCGATGGCGCTGCGGATCAGCTCTGCGTCGTGCGAGATCTTTTCCGCCGCAAACTCACGCACCAGCTGCGCGACCTCGCGTTGCTTTGCGACACCGCCGAGCGATGGCGCGGCATGCTCGATCGCTTCGGCGAATTCTTCCGCGCTCTGATAACGCTGCTCGGGATCGCGAGCCAGGCCACGCGCCAGCACGTAGTCGAACGCTGCGAGCGCAGGATCGACCGACGACGGCATCGGGATCGGTTCCAAGCAAATCTTGTTCAGCGTGGCTGCGTGATTTTCGGCGCGAAACAAGCGCTGTCCCGTCAAGCACTCCCAGAGAATGATCGCCATCGAGAATAGATCGGAGCGCTGATCCGCGTCGCCGCTGCTCGCGTGCTCCGGCGCCATGTACGCGAGCTTGCCCTTGAACTGGCCCTCGCGCGTCGTGCTCAGGCGCACCTCCGCTTTCGCGACCCCGAAGTCGGTGATGCGCGCGATGCCGTCGGTGCTGACCATGATGTTGTGCGGCGAGACGTCGCGGTGCACGAGGTTGAGGCGTCGGCCTGTTTCATCGACCAGGTTGTGCGCGGCGGCGAGCCCGTCGAGCGCGTCGACGACGATGCGCATCGTGATCGACCAGGGCAAGCGCGCGTTGAGCTTCCACGCGCGCTGCAAGAGAGCGCCGAGGTGATCGCCCTCGATGTACTCCATGACGAGGTAGAAACCCGCATCCGGCGTGTCGCTGATGTCGATCGTCGGTACGACGTTCGGGTGGCGAATGCGCGCAGCCAGGCGCGCCTCGTCGAGGAACATCGAGATGAACTCTTCTTCATGCGCGAGGTGCGGGTGCAGCACCTTGACCGCGAACAGTCGCTCGAAGCCGGCGACGCCGATGGCGCGGGCCACATAGACGCCGGCCATTCCGCCTGAGGCGAGGCGCGCGAGTACTTCGTAGCGCCCCAGTTTTCTGCCGGTGAGACTACGGGTGAAAGGGTCTTGGGGCGCTGTGAGCGTTTCGTTCAAAAGCGGCCCTCTACGAAGCCTAGCGCGCCGTCACGGGTCGGCACGATCCCGAAGGATGCGGAGGCTTTCTCGCCGGCGTTGCCCTGGCTGCTCGCGGCAGCCTTGCCGGACCAGTTGGTCAGGAAGATGGCGATGACGGCTGTGGTGACACCGACGGCCGCAGTCGCTGCGATCAGAATGTTCGTGCGGATCTGCTTGGGGTGCCCGGCGTTGTACTTCGCCCAGGCAGTAGCCTGCAGCGCCGTGCAGTTGTTGGTCTTGACGGCGGCGCAGGCGTTGTACGCAGCCGCTGCTTTCTTGTACGCAGGAGCGCCCGCGTTGGCATCGAGGCCAGAGACAAGCACGCCTGCACCTAGCGCGATGGTCAAACCGCCACCGATGAACGTGAAGACGGGCGCGAGCGGCTTCGGCTTGTGATCGACCGGAGTGCCGCCCGTTCCGGTGTCCGTGCCACCCGTTCCGGGCGTCACGACAGGCTCAATCGGCGCAGGCGGCGCTACGAATTCCAGCGGCTTGGTCGCACCGGCTTCGCCCTGCACTTCGTCGCTCTTCGAGCCCGTGCTGAACGTGGCGATGACCTTGTGTTTGCTGCCCGGATCCACGAAGAACGAGTGTGACTCTTGGAGCTTGCCGTCGACGTCGAGCTTGCAGTCCTGATCGCAGGTGACATCGACGCGCAAGTACTGAGGCGACAGGTCGCCCAGCACGCTGGCGGCGTAGTCGGTCGAGCTCTTGTCGCCCGCGTAGTCCTGCTGGAGTCGGAGCGCGAGCGTGGCAGCGCGCGAGAAGTTCTCGGCGCGCTGATGGGAACGAATGGCTTGCATGAGCGCAGGTGCCGCGGGTGCCATGCGGTGCGCCGTCTCGAACCACTGCGCGGCCTCGGCGTAGCTGCCATCCAGGTACGCCGCCGTGCCGCGGTCGTACGCTTCCGCGGCGGCCTGCTTGCGACGAGCGTCATCCTGTGCGGACACGTGAGTCGTGCAGAGCACGGCCGTGAGCGTCAGGATGGCAGCGATGATTCGTCTCATGGACCCCTCAGTGTCCCCCACGCCCGGCTCCATGCATCAGCGCGCGGACGGACGGAGGACTGACAAGATAGTGATTTCCAAGCCAATTTCTACCAAGAGCCTACCGAAATCGCAGCCGCACGTCGCCGGCCGCGCTGCGCCCGCCCGGCTCCCAGCCCAGCCACAGTCGCGTATTTTACCCCAAATGCGCGAATCCTAAGCAAGTTCAGCGGAAGGCCGGACCACCCTGCCGGATCATCATGTCGAGCTCGTCGGCTTCCTGCGATCGATTGAGCGCTTCTTCTTTGGTGATCAGGCGACGGCTGAACAGGTTGTACAGGGACTGGTTCAGGGTCTGCATGCCGCTGCTGGCCTGACCCGTCTGCATGGTGGAGTAGATCTGGTGGGCCTTGTCCTCGCGGATCAGGTTCTTGATCGCCGCGTTGGGAATCAAGATCTCCATGGCCAAGTTTCGGCCCGGGCCGGTCGCGTTCGGCACGAGCATTTGCGTGACTACGCCCTGCAGCACGAACGAGAGCTGCGAACGCACCTGCGGCTGTTGGTGCGGCGAGAACACGTCGACGATGCGGTTGATCGACTGGATCGCGCTGTTCGTGTGCAGCGTGGCGAACACGAGATGGCCCGTCTCGGAGATCGTGAGCGCCGCTTCGATGGTCTCCAGGTCGCGAAGCTCGCCGATCAGCACGACGTCCGGGTCTTGGCGCAAGGCGTAACGCAGCGCCTCTTTGAACGAGGTGGTGTCGCTGCCGACTTCACGCTGGTTCACGATCGAGAGCTTGTTGGGGTGCAAGAACTCGATCGGATCTTCGATGGTCAGGATGTGCGCCCGCTTCTCGGAGTTGATCTTGTCGATCACGGCCGCGAGCGTGGTGGTCTTGCCGGAGCCAGTCGGCCCCGTGACCAGGATCAACCCGGACGGCAAGTTGGCGAGCTTGCCGATCACCGCCGGCAAGCCCAGCTCGTCGAACGACAGAATGCGGAACGGAATCTGGCGGAACACGCCGGCGACCGCGCCGCGTTGCACGAACAAATTGCCACGAAAGCGCGCGAGGCCCTTTACGCCGAATGAGAGGTCGAGCTCGTTGTCGCGCTCGAACTGCACTTTCTGTTCCTCGGTGAGCACCGAGTAACAAAGCTGCTTGGTGTCGATCGGCGTGAGCGGCGGGGTCTTCAGCGGCAAGAGCGCGCCATCGATGCGCAGCTGCGGTGGTGTGCCGGTGGTGACGTGAAGATCGGACGCGCCCTTCTCGACGACGGCGCGTAGCAACTGGTGCAGGTTGATCTGCTGCGCGGGCGAGCTCATGCCCGAATGATTCTACACGGGAAGCGTGGCGACTTGCGCAGCTTTGACGCGCGCAGACGCGCTCAGATCTCCACCTTTGTCCACAGACGCCTACGCATCCACGCTTTGCCGCGATCCGCCCAAGACACCACGCGCGCTGTCGAGCTTGCCGCGACCAGAGCGCCCTCACTGCCGAGACCCGGCACGACCTGCGAGTTGCACAAGAGCAGGCGCGAGACGGGCGTGCGGATCGGCAACGCGCACACGCCGAGCGTGGACAGCACCGGATACGAATACACCGCCGGCATGGTCGCGGGGCCGCGGCGCATCAACGCCGTGGAGTCGAGCGAGCCGCTCAGCGCGGCTTTGCTTTCGGGCAGAAGGCCGTCGTGCGGCGAATCCACCAGCACGCGATGCTCGTCCAAGAACGGCAAGAGATCGCGCAGCGCGTGCATGAGATTGGCGCGCACGCGCAAGATGTAGCCTTCTTCGTCTTCGACGCGGCGCGAGGGTAAGAGCGCCTCCACGCTGATCAGCGCGTACGACGCGTCGATGGGCTCGCTGCGCACGTGCAGCTCGCTGGCGACCGCGTTCGGCGTGCGCGGACGCACTACGTACACGTCGCGCGACATGCCAGCGGGCACGCCACGCGCGTGAATCACGACGTTCAGCGTGTAGCGGTAGTGGCGCAGCAGCGGCTCACCCACGCGCTCGAACAAGCCTTCGAACGCCGCGCGGTCGGGTAGCAGACGCAAGAGCTGGGCGACGTCCACACCGACCACTACGAAGCCGCAGGTGATTTCCTCGCCAGTTCCGAACAGCCGCACACCCGACACGTGATTGCGCTGCAGCAGGATCTCGTCGGCACGTTCGGTTTCGCGCACGAGGCCGCTGTGCGCCTGGATCTTCTGCATCAGCATCGTACGCAGCGCGGGCAGGCCGCCTTCGAAGCGCAGCGAGCCGCGCCGGCAGTTGTCGTAGAGCCGAAGCATGCTGAGCGGCGCGCTCTGCTCGGGATCGATCTCGCTCTCGAAGCGCGAGGGCAGGTGCGCCACCGCCCGGAACGCGTGTTCCTCGGGAAATTCGGCGAGTATGTCTTGCTCGGCAAAGTCCCGCGGCAGTTCGAGCAGCTTGCGCGCCCGCTGCATGCGCTGCCGCTCCAGGAACGTGTCAGGTGGAAACACGAGATCGCGATCGAACATCGCATCCAGGCGCTCCCCCAGGCGGGCTGCGCGCTTGTGGAAGTCGTCGATCGGGCGCTTCACCTCGGGGAACTCGCGCTCGATCTCGCCGGCCAGGCGCGCGTCGTCGTTCGAGACGTCGAAGCGATGGCCCGCCAGCGCGACTTGGAATGCCGGGTCCGTGGCGTGCGTGAAGCGCCGCACGCTCTGGTGCAGACCGAGCTCGAGCATCACGCGACGTGCGACCGGAGTTTGACCGAGCACGTAGTGGAACGTGCGGCGCGGCAGCGTGAAGGGCCCCACGTCATAGGTGGGACTCGGCACGTTCTGTCCGAGCACGAGCACGCGAAAGCCGCGCTTGGCCAAAAGGGCGCTGCACGTGAGCGGCGCCAGGTCCGTGCCGAGCACCACGACGTCGTAGTAGCTGGAGCTCACGACGACGCGCCAGCGCCTGGGGGGGACATCGGGAACGCGGGGAACACCGGCGACAGCAGCGCGACGGCATCGTCGATCGCGCCGTGCACGCGCACCTCGGGGTCGAGCGTGACTTGGCCGCGAGCGATGGCGTCGACCACGCGCGGGTAGAGCTGATGCTCGGCGCCGCGAATCCTTTCGTGCAGCGTGTCAGCTGTATCGCCCGGCAGCACGCGCACCACGCCCTGTGCGATGATCGGCCCGGTGTCGACGCCCGAGTCTACGACGTGCACCGTGCAGCCGCTGACGCGCATGCGCGCAGCGATCGCTTGCTCGGGGCCGGTGGTGCCGGGAAACAGCGGCAAGAGAGCAGGGTGAACGTTGATCACGCGCCGCGGAAAGCGCTCGAGCAGCGGTGCACCGAGTACGCGCATGAAGCCCGCCAACACCACCAGCTCCGGCGCAAACTCGGAGACTTTGTCGGCGAGCGCGAGATCCCAGGCCGCGCGGTCCGGGTAGTCACGCATCGCCACCACGGCCGTCGGCACGCCACGCTGTGCGGCGAACGCGAGACCTTGCGCGCTGGCGCGGTCGCTGAGCACGGCGACGATGCGCGCGTCGCACGTCTTTTCGTCGATCGCCTGTGCGAGCGCACCAAGGTTAGAGCCGGTGCCCGAGATCAAGACGGCGATGCGTAGGGCCATGACAGGGCCTCAGACGAAGTCGACGAGCAAGTCTTCGTGAACACCCGGGCGCGCGACGATCTCACCGACACGCTTGGCAGGCTCGCCCGCCTCTTGCAGTGCGGCGAGCACGGCATCGGCTTGCGCAGGCTCCACGACCACCACGAGGCCCAGGCCCATGTTGAACGTGCGCCGCATCTCGCCGATCTCGACTTCGCCGTGGCGCTGGATGAGCGAGAGGATCTCGGGCACGCGCCAGGTCTTCGGGTCGAGCGTGACGCCGAGATCTTTGGGCAGCACGCGTGGAATGTTGCCGGGCAAGCCGCCGCCGGTGATGTGCGAGAACGCGCGCACGCCCGGCACGGACAGAGCTGCGGCCGCGGCCCGAGCGTAGATCGGCGTGGGGCGCAGCAGCGCGTCGACCAGCGACTCGGAGAGACCGCTCGGCCGATCGCCGAGCGACAGCTTCGCGTGATCGAGCAGGACCTTGCGTGCGAGCGAGTAGCCGTTGCTGTGCAGGCCGTTGCTTTCGAGACCGAGCACCACGTGGCCTGCGCGTACGCGGGTGCCGTCGATGATGTTCGCGCGATCGACGACTCCCACTGCGAAACCAGCGAGATCGTATTCGCCCGCGGCGTACATGCCGGGCAGCTCCGCGGTCTCTCCCCCGAGCAACGCACAGCCCGCCTGCTTGCAGCCCTCGGCGATGCCTTTGATCACGCTGGTCGCACGCTCGACGTCGAGCGCGCCGGTGCCGAAGTAGTCGAGGAAGAACAGCGGACGCGCACCGGTGGTGATCACGTCGTTCACGCACATCGCGACCAGATCGATGCCGATCGTGTCGTGACGGTCGGCGGCGAACGCGACTTTGAGCTTCGTGCCCACGCCATCGGTGCCGGACACGAGCACGGGCTCCGTGAGACCGGCCGGCAGCCCGCAGAGCGCGGCGAAACCGCCGATTCCTTGCAGTACCTCGGGCCGCATGGTGGCCTTCGCGAAAGGTTTGATGCGTTCGACGAGCGCGTCGCCTGCATCGATATCCACACCAGCGCCGCGATAAGTCAGGGATGCCACGCGGCGCACGCTAGCCAAGGACCCCAGCAGGGTCAACCAGCGGGTGCGCGTTCGCGAAGCCGGAGATACCAGCGGGTTCGCGTTCGCGAAGCCGGAGATACCAGCGGGTTCGCCGCTGGGCGGCTCGAGCTCAGTACGGGCTGTCGGCGACGAAGCCGGCGCCACGCTTGGGCTTCGGTTTCGCGGCCACCGGGCGCACGGGCGGCGGCACGGGCTTGCTGTATTTCACGACCGCACGGACGTGGCTCGCAGGGGGCGCCCGATGAAGGATCGGCGCAGCAGCACGTGCTTCGGCCAGGACGAGCGTGAGCTTCGTCTCCGCGGCAATTCGCACCGTGCGTTGTTCGGTCGCGTGGCCCGCGGCTTTCGCTTCGATCTGGTGGTCGGTGCCGAGCGGCAGCTCTTGGCTGTAAGGGTTCGAAACCGGGTTCCCGTCGAGCAGGAGCTCCGCGCTTTCGGGCTGCGTGGCAACGTGCAGCCACGCCGTGGTGGGCGCCGCAGGGATGACCGGCGCGCTCGGCTGGGCGGTTTGCGGTGTTGGCTCCGGCGCGGGCGCAGGTGCCGATGGAGCTGCGATTGGTGCAGGTTCGGCCGCCGCCAACGGCTGCGCTGCCGGCTCCGGCATCGGCACCGCGGCGGGCGGCTCGCTTGCGTGATTGGTCGATGCCGCTTGCCCGTTCGTGCTGGTCGCGCTGCGGCTCGAGCTCGAAACGCCGAAGTACGCGAGCACGAGGAAGCCCACCACTGAACCGCCGGTCCAGAGCAGCGCGCGATTGCGCACGCGCATCGGCACCGCGAGTTGATCCTCGATCGGTCGGGTAGACGCCATCACGGCTGCGCCGACGGTCGGACGGTGAGTTTGCGAAGGAGGCAGGGAGCGCCGCGCTGCCACCCGGGTCTGTGCGGTCGGCACGCTGGGTTCCCACGACGGGCGAAATGCGGCAGCGAAGCGATCTGCGCTGTCCGGATCCAACGCGACCGGCCTCGAGGAGGTCGTTGCGGGAGCCGGGTGTGACGGAGCTGCCGCTGCCGCCGTGGGCGGCGGTTCGTGCAGCGTCGGATCGATGATGATGCTCGGGAGCGCGCCCGGCACTTCCCGTGCGGCGTCTCTGTCGGAAGCAGCACTCTCGAGCGTGCGGTTCGAATTCTGCACGGGATCTTGCACGGAATCCTGAACCCGATGCGGGGGTGGATCTTGGACTGGATCTTGGACCGGCCCCGGCAGTGTGTTCGCTTCTGTGCCCATGGGCTGCCGGTCGCTGTGAGTCCTCACGCGCTACTGTCCTGCTGGGTCGCCCGCCGCCTCAAGCACGGGTAGAGAGAGTGTTGCGCACCCGAGCACGCGGGTCAAAGGCTAGCTTGCTGCGCAAATTACAGCACGGCGCTGCGCAGAAGTGAGGACCGCGTGGTCGCGCGAGCAGCTCACAAAAAATGGCTCACTCGTCCTGCAGCTCGGGGAGGCGCCCGCGCAGCCGGCTCGCGACGGCTGCGGTGTTCTCCATCAAGTGCTCGAAATCGACGTAGGCGAGGCCGTCGAGCGAGCGCATCGCACGGAGATACACGGCTTCGCGCTCGTCATCGATCGCGAACGAGCACGCGCCCGTCGCAAGGAAGTTGAGCTCGAGCAGTTTTCGGTAGAGACGTTGTTTGTTGATTTCGGGGACCCGTCCCATGCGCGCGAGGATCAGGAGCACGCCGTGTTCGACGACAGCGTTGATGCCGATGACGAGCGAGCCGTAGCGCACGTCGGTGTAGCCGCCGGCGTCGAGCGGATCGAGCTTGGCCGATACGGCCGCGCCGAAACGAGCGACGTACTCGTTGATCATCGCGATCGCAGCGGCGGCGTTCAGCTCGGACTTCGGCTCCACGTTGGCCGGACGCTACGGTCTCTTGCGCGCGCGAGCAAGCTTGTGCGGATGTGCGTGCTGCTGAACTTGCTGGGTGCACTTTCCACCGTGGTCGGCTGTCAGGACGGCGATCCGGTAGCCGGGGAGCAAGGCCAAGCTTCGGGGGTCGAGCACGATCGCGCGCTGTATGCGCTGGGAAGTCCGTCGGCCGAGCCGGCCGCGCTGCCCACGCAGCCGAGCGTCCCGCCAGCCGTTGCGGCGACTGCCGACGTCGTCACGGACGTGAGCGCATTTGCTGCCGCACGCGCCCACGGCGAGAGCGCCACGTTGGAGACGATCACTGTCTACGGCAAGCCGCAGGCTCCGGGCCAGGGTGTGTCGCAGGTGCGCGTCGTGCTCGGCTTCGACGACGTCGCGTCGTTTCGTCGGAGCGAGCGCGACGCGCAGCACGGTTTGCCGCGCAGCGTCTTGCTCGATCTATCCGCCGTGCGCGTTGCGCCCGAGCTCGACGCGTTGGTTCGGGTCGGTGCCGCTGGTCTCGATCGCATCCGCGCGTTCGCGCTCGACGAGCACAGCACGCGCGTCTCGTTCGACCTCGCGCAGAACACGGCCTATCGCCTGTTCTTTCTGACGAACCCGTACCGCGTGATTCTCGACTTTCGCGTGCAAGCTCCACGCAGCGCTGCGAAGCCGGTGATCGCCACGATCGTGCTGGACCCGGGGCACGGCGGTGCGAAGGACGGCGCGCGCGGGCCGAACGGACTCGAGGAGTCGGTCGTGGCGCTCGCCTTGGCGCAGCGCGTGAAGCGCATGCTGCAGAGCAAATTGCCCGGCGCGCGCGTGGTGCTCACACGCACCGCGGATCGCACGGTGTCGCTCGAAGAGCGCGCGGCGATCGCGAACGGGGTGGATGCCGACCTGTTCGTGTCGATTCATCTCGACGCATCTCCCTCGCCCAAGGATCGCGGTGGTGTGTCGACCTATGTGCTGGACACCAGCGACGACGCGCAAGCACTGCGCCTGGCAGCACGCGAGAACGATGCCGCGGAAAAGGACGTCACCGATCTGCAGCGGCTGTTCGCGTCGCTGTATCGCGAGGATCAAGTGACGCACTCGCTCTCGCTGGCCGACGCAATCCAGCGGGCGACGCTCGCCAGCGGGCGGCACGTGCTGCCGGATCTCGCCGATCGCGGCGTGCAGAAGGCCCTCTTCTACGTGCTGGTCGGCGCGACCATGCCGGCCGTGCTGTGCGAAGCGTCGTTCATCTCGCGCCCTGAGGAGGCCGCGGCGCTCACCACCGAGGAGTACCGCGACGCGCTTGCGGAAGGCATCGCGAACGGGATTACGGCGTATGCCAGCCACGCGATGTCCCGTCGTACGACGACGCCCAGCGCGCCGGTAGCGAGCCATTGAGCCATTAATCGTCAGCGGAGCGTGCGTTGCCGTGCGGCCATGGCGCCGCCTGTCCTTGCCGCGCCGGACTCGCCCCTTCATAATGCGCGCCGCATGGCCGAAGAGCTGTCCCCAGTGTCTTCCAGTATTCGGGATCTGGAAGACGGCCTCGCGCAGACCTGCGGGGAGTACGTCACGTCCCACTCCGCCGCGCTCAAAGACGCTGTGCGCTCGGGCGTGCGCGGGCTTTCCGTCGCGGCTCGCTATGCGCAGATGTTCGACGGTCTGCTCGGCTCGCTGTGCTGCGCATCGCATGCAGCTCAGCAGCGCTACCAAGGGCTCGGCCGTGTGGCGTTGGTCGCCGTCGGTGGTTACGGACGGCGGCTGGTCGGACCGGGCAGCGACGTCGATGTGCTGTTCTTGGCGGATCATCCCGCGGACCCGCGTATCGCGCAGCTCGCCGAAGGCGTGCTCTATCCGCTGTGGGATGCGGGCGTGCAGATCGGTCACGCGGTGCGCGGCGTCGAAGAGACGCTCGACTTGAGCAAGAGCGACATTCGCACGGCGACCACGCTGCTCGACATGCGCCACATCGCCGGCGATCGCGCGCTCGTGAACGAGCTCGCCGAGCGCGGTCGCAACGAGATCTTCGACACCGAGCTCGACGCGTTCATCGAAGCCCTCGAGACCGACACGCTGTCGCGTCACGAGCGCTACGGTGGCACGCTGTTTCTGCGCGAGCCCGAGCTCAAGCACGGCCGCGGAGGTCTGCGAGATTTCGACGTGATCAGCTGGATCGCTCGCTCGCGCTGGGGCATCGAGAAGCTCGAAGACTTGGTCACGCTCGGGTATCTCTCATCGCACGAGCTCGCCGATCTCAACGATGCGCAAGATCACCTGTGGACCGTGCGCAATCGCCTGCACGTGATGGCGCGTCGTCGGCAGGATCGGCTCACGTTCGAGGACCAGGAGACCGTGGCGGCGCAGCTCGGCTACCGCGACGGTGTCGCGCTCGGCGTCGAGCAGTTCATGCAGACGCACTACCGGCACGCGCGCGTGATTGCGCGCTTGGTCGACCGCATGCCCGAGCGCGCACGTCGCTCACGCAAGCGTCCGCCCGTCACGATCCGGGATCTGGGTGGCGGTGTGCTCGTGCACGATGGTCACGTCACGCTGCGCGCTGAGGAGCTCACGAGTGATCCTGCTCTTGCGCTGCGCTTCTACGACGCCGTCGTGCGCGAGAATTTGTCTCCCGATCCGCAGGTACACGATGCGATCGCGGCGATGAGCAAGAATCGCGACTTCTGTCAGCGTCTGCGTCGTGATCGCAACGCGGCGCAGACGTTCCGCAATTTGGTCACGCACGTCGACAACGCACCGCTGCGTCGTGGCTCGATCTTGGAAGAACTGCACGAAGCCGGTCTTCTGTGCGCGCTGATCCCGGAGCTCGAAGCGATCACGGGTCGTGTGCAGCACGACACGTACCACGCGTACACCGCGGACATGCACGCGATCCTGGCGATCGATCGGCTGCGTGCGATCACGCGCGGCGAATCGGCCGCCGAATTTCCGATCGTGAGTCGCTGCGCCGCCGAGCTGCCGCGCCCCGAGCCGCTGTACCTCGCGCTCCTGCTGCACGAGCTGGGCGCCGGTCATCCGGACGACCCCGCCAAGCATGCGGCCGCGGTGGCAGGTCCGATCGGCGAGCGGCTAGGCCTCGATGCAGCGGACGTCGGCCACGTGCAGTGGCTGATCGCCAATCAGGAGCGCCTCTACCATTGGGCTTTGCGCCGCGACATCAGCGATCCCGAGACGATCGCCGAGATCGCACGCGAGGTGCAAACGGTCGATCGCCTGCGCGATCTGTATCTGTTCACGTTCGCGAGCGCGTCCACCGCCAACCCGACCGCGATGACCGCGTGGAACGCGCGCATGCTGCAGGAGCTCTGGCTCGCGGTCTGCGATCTCATCGAAGGCCGTCGCGGCACCTCGGATTACATCGAGAAGCTGCGCTTAGAAGTGGTGCGCGACGCCTCGCCCGGCGAGCACGCGGCGCTCACGGCGTTTCTCTCCGAGATGCCGGAGCGCTACCTGCTCGCGAACCTGCCGGGCGACATTCGCTTGCATCAGCGCATGGCGAACGGGCGCGGCGGTGCGCCGCTCGTCTACGCTGGCGACGACTCGAAGACGCACTCGCTGGAGCTGATCGTGGTTACCGACGACCGACCCGGCTTGCTCGCCGATCTGGCGGCCGCACTCTCGGTGCACCGGTTCAACGTCGACTCGCTTCAGCTCTACACGCGCAAGCGCGAGGGCCAAGTCGACGAAGCCTTCGACATCTTCCATGTGACGCACCCCGGCTTCGGCGCGGAGGGCGGCATGTCCGAAGAGCTGGTGGCCCTCACCAATACCATCGAGGATCTGGTGACGGGGCGCCTGTCAGCTGCCGCGTTGGTCGGCCGGCGCTCGAAGTCTCCGACGTGGGCGCGTAGCGGCCCGCGGATCAAGACCGATGTCATCGTCGACAACACCGCGTCGAGTCGCTACACGGTGGTCGACATCTACACTCGCGACCGTACCGAGCTTCTGTACACGATCGCGCGCACGCTCTACACGCACGGCCTGTCGATCGCGCTCGCCAAGGTCAACACCGAAGGCCGGCGCGTCGCCGACGTGTTCTACGTGGAAGCCGAGGGCGGCGGGAAGTTGCCAGGCGACGGGCAATTGTCGCGGCTGTCGGACGCGCTGCGTGAGACGATCCACCGGCTCGACGAGTGAAGCAGCGTGCGCTCGCACGCCGTATACGTGACGAATCACGGAGGGTTCATGCGAAGCGCACGCGCTGTGTCATTGCGGCTGGGATTTTCGGTCTACGCGCTTGCCGCTGTTGGCTGCGGAGCGAGCAGCCCGGCACAGGCCCCTGCTTCGGCAGCCTCGGCCGATGCCCGGCTCGCGCAGAGCGAGCGCACCGTGCCTGAGGCCTCGCACGCCGTGCAGGAGGGCGAGGCGAAGCTCGCCGGCAACGACGCCGCGGGCGCGCGCGCGCTGTTCGAGCAAGCGCTGCAGGAACACCCGAAAGATGCGCGTGCCGCCCTCGACCTTGGCATTGCGCTCGAGACGCTCAACGACGCGAAGGGTGCCGAGGCGGCGTATCGACGCGCCATCGACGCGCAGAGCGACTTCGCCGAGGCGCTGAACAACCTCGGCGTTCTGCTGCGCGACCGTGGTGAGCTCGGGGAAGCGGTTCCGCTGCTGAAGCGTGCGGCCGCCGTGAAGACCGACTCGGCCTCGGTGCACGCGAACCTGGCGCTCGCGCTCGAGGACGCCGGCGAGCTCGCGCAGGCACGCGGCGAGTACGCGCGTTCGCTCGAGCTCGAGCCGAACGATCCGATGCTGCGTGCAAATTACGGTCTGTTGCTAGTCAAGCTCGACGACAAGCAAGGCGCCGTGACGCAGCTGACACGCGCGCTCGATGCCGCCGCGGGCGACAGGCCTGCGCTCTTGGCGATCGGCAACGGCCTGCGTCGCGCGGGTGATGCCGCCGGTGCGCTGCGTGCCATGGAGGGCGCCGTGGCAGCCGGCGGCGACGCCACGCCTGCGCTCTTGAGCGAGCTGGCGTTGGCGCAGCGCGCTGCCGATCAGCGCGATGCCGCGATCGCCACGCTCGAAAAGGCGCTCAAGCTCGACGACACCTACGCCACAGCGCACTACCTGCTCGCCAACATGCTCGCCGCTGACAAGCACTTCCCCGACGCGGCGAAGCACTACCAGCGCTACTTGAAGCTTGCTCCGAACGGCGATCAGGCCAAGCAAGCGCGCGACCGGCTCGCGCTCATTGCGAAGAAGAAGTAGCGGTCGTGTTCGCCTTCGCGCTGAGTCCCACGAGGAAGATCTCGTAGCTCTCGCTGCGCGACGCTTCGGGCTTCACGATCTTCACCGTCTCGAAGCGTGCACGCGTGGCGGCTCGCGCTTGCTCGAGCTCTGCGCCCTGGAAGATCTTGCCGACGAAGCTGCCGCCCGGCACCAGCACCTCGCCCGCGATCTCGACCGCGCGCAGGTACAGCTCGTAGCTTCCGAACTGGTCGCGCACGCGTGAGCCGCTGGTGTGCGGCGCCATGTCGCTCAGCACTACGTCGAACGAGCCGGGGCCACCGAGGTCGTCAGCCGTCAGCGTGAATACGTCGAGCGCGCGGAACGACACGTGCGGGGGCAGGGCGACGCGTGCCTCGTTCAGATCGATGGCGATCACCTTGCCGTCGCGGCCGACCTTGTCCGCGGCGTACATCGTCCACGAGCCAGGCGCGGCGCCGAGGTCGAGCACACGCTGACCGCGCCGGAACAGCTTCACGCGCCGGTCGATCTCTTCGAGCTTGTAGATCGAGCGCGCAGGATAGCCCTCGCGCTTGGCTCGCTCGCCGAAGTGATCCTGCGGTCTCTGCTTGCGCCCGCTCATGCGGACTCCGCGCGGATGCTATTTCGCGCGTTTTTGTTTAACGGCGCCGCGGATCGTGACAATGCCGTTCTTGCTGCCGGGCACGCTGCCCTCGACGAGCACGATGCTCTCCTCGTCGAGCACCTTCGCGACCACCAAGTTCAGCGTGGTGACGCGCTCGTTGCCGTACTGGCCGGGCATCTTGAGGTTCAAGAACGTGCGACCGGGCGTCATGTTGGTGCCGATGGCGCCGCCGTGACGCTTGTATTCGTGGGTACCGTGCGTGTCTTTACCGGCGCCGGTGAAGTTCCAGCGGCGCATGACGCCCGTGAAACCGCGACCGCGCGACATGCCGCACACGTCGACCTTCTGGCCTTCTTGGAAGTGCTCGGACGGCTTCATCGCCTGACCGACTTCGTACTTGGCGACCACTTCCGGGGCCAAGCGCAGCTCGCGCAGCGTCTGCGCCGGCGTTTGCTTGGTCTTCTCGAAGAAGACCTTCTGTGCCTTGTTGACCAGCTTCTCACGCTTCTCGCCGATGCCGACGATCAGAGCCGAGTAGCCGTCCTTTTCCAGGGTGCGCTTGCCGACCACGCGGCAGGCGACTTTGATCGCCGTGACGCGGGCGACGGTGCCGTCCGCGTTGAAGAACTGCGTGTTTCCGAGCTTCTTGCCGAGCAAGCCGAGGTTCGTGTTCATAGTGCACCCAAAAGGAGAGTCGAGAACGGGACGCGAATCATACGCAGGCGGAGCCCGGGGTCAAGGCTTCTGTGGCCCGTCCAGACCTGAAGGTGGCGGAGTAGGGGTGTCGAGGCGCGCTAGCTCGGCGTGGCTCTGGGCGCCGGCTTCGTCGTCCCGAAGTGCCAGTTGCCGAAGCGCCGCGCGGGCTTCGGGGCGGTCGAGCGCCAGCCGGCCCAAGGCCTTGGCCAGGACCACTCGGTCGGTCCCGCGCGGCCGGCGCGCCAGCCGGACTAGGTGGGGCGTGAGCTGGGTCAATCGCAGCTCGCCGATCGTCTCGACCGCGAACGTGCGCCCCTCGGCACGGAAGCCCTCAAGGACCTCGCGCAGTGCGGCGACGCCCAAGTCGTCGTTCATCCGGGCCAGCGCGCGGCCGGCGGCGGCCTTGAGCATGCGCGAGCGCAAGTAGCTGAGCGCCAGGCGCGCGATGCGATCACGCAGGCGCGGATCGTTTAGGTGCGGCGCGGCGTCGAGCGCGGCCCAGACCAGCTCGGGATCGTCGAGCGCGGCGATCAGCGCGTCGCAGGCCACAGCATCGCCGCGCTGGGCCAGCACGATCGCCGCAGCTCCACGCACCTCGGCGTGCTCGTCGCGCAGCGCGCGCGTCAACGCTTGCAGCAGCGGCTGGGTGTGCAGCTGCTCGTCCACGATGCTTGCCGCGTGCGCCGCGCTGCCGCGCACACGCACGTCGGGATCCGCGAGCAGGCGCGCGATCTGCGGCACGGCCTGCTCGGGCGCGATCTCCGCCACGGAGCCGATGGCTTGAAAGCGCAGCTCGGGATGCTCGCTGTGCGCCGCCGCGAGCAGCGCGGGCAACGCGTTCTCCGCGGGCAAGCGCGCGAGCGCCAAGACGGCGAGCTCGCGGACCAGCGCATCCGCATCGCGAGTTGCTTCTGTTAGCTGCAACAGCGCCCGCGGATCCGCGAGGTCGCCGAGGCTGTCCACCGCCGCCGCCCGCACTCGTGCATCGCGATCTCCGCACAGCGTCGACAGGCCCTCGAGCGCTGCTTCCAACTGCCCCGGCTCCGGCGCCGCGAGTCGCTGCGCGGCGGCCACGCGTGCCTCGGGTTTCTGCGCGCGCACGTCGCGCAGCGCGGCTTCCCACTTGGGCGGTAGCGGCGGCAGCAGCCAGCTCATGAGCGCATCACGCGGCGATCATTTCACGAGGCTGCCGGGCTTCACGTTGCCCGCGACGGTGGCCACGTGCAGGCCGCTCTCGTCGCTGCCCGCGAGTACCATGCCGTTCGACTCGAGCCCCATCAGCTTGCGCGGCTTGAGGTTCGCGACGATCACGACCTGCTTACCGACCAACGCCTCGGGCGCGTAGTGCTGCGCGATGCCCGACAGAATCTGGCGCGGCGCAGCCTCGCCGGCATCGACCGACAGCTTCAGCAGCTTGTCGCTCTTCGGTACGCGCTCGGCCGACAGCACCAGCGCGACGCGCAGCTCGACCTTCGCAAAGTCGTCGAAGTCGATCGTGGACGATGCGCTGTCCTGCGTGGCTGCGGGCGCAGGTGCGGCTTGGGCTTCTGCTTCGCTCATGGTCGGCTCTCGTCTCGTTTCTTGATTCTGTTTGGGCTT